>DAHUYB010000045.1 GCA_027315405.1 Gammaproteobacteria bacterium
GAAACCGTTACTGCGCACGGTTTCCTCCACCCTGGCTTTACGCCCCGGCGCGGCCTTCGCACCACGCGGACCCGGTGCTACGGCCGCTGGGGCTACCGCAGGCTCTTCGCCTCGGCGCTTCGCGCCTTCCATGGCTCATCGTTTGAATTCGCCAGATACCTTAGGCATTGACGCCTGCCATACTTCATGTTCCCCAGCAAACCAGGCATTCGTCACTCATGGTTTCCGTTACAATGCCGATTGACTGTCGTTTCTGGGGTTTATTCATGCGCTCTGCCCGCCGTACCAATTTCACTCGCCGACGCGCAGTTAACCTGGTTGAACGTGCCGACCGGTATGACCTGTACCAGAAATCGGTGCAGGACGTGGTTTGGGAAATGCAATTTGTGGAGCAGGTATTCCGCGAGCGGCGTGGACGGGCACCGCTGCGACTGCGAGAGGATTTCTGTGGTACGGCGTTGGCCGCCTGCGAGTGGGTACGGCGCGACCGCCGTCACGAAGCCATCGGTGTGGATCTGGATGCGGTGGTGCTGGCATGGGGACGGCAGCATAACCTGACCAAGCTCACACCTTCAGCTGTCAAACGACTTACGCTCCTGGAAGCGGACGTGCTTACAGTGGATACACCGCCAGTGGATTTGCTGCTGGCATTCAATTTCAGTTATTGGGTTTTCAAGCAGCGGGCGACGCTGCGGAAATATTTCCACAGGGTACGCCGGAGTCTGGCGGCTGACGGTGTTTTTATGTTGGACGCTTACGGCGGCTACGATGCATTTCGACAGATGCGCGAGCGGCAGGATTTCGGCCGTTACATATATATATGGGAGCAGGCTGAGTACGAGCCGATCTCGGGTACCGCCACCTGCCATATACATTTTGTTTTCCCCGACGGTTCCCGGCTCAAGCGTGCTTTCAGTTATCACTGGCGGCTCTGGACATTGCCAGAACTGCGTGAACTGCTGCTGGAAGCAGGTTTTGCCAACGTGATCGTGTATTTGGAAGGCACTGACAAGAAGACTGGCGAGGGCAATGCGGTGTTCGCACCCACAGAACGGGGCGAGGCGGATGCCGCCTGGATTGCCTATCTGGTGGCCGAACCCTGAAACTCGTGCGGCCATAATCCCAGCGGAAATCAATCTCTTTGCTTTACTCTTAGCGCGATGGCCAGCTGTTGCAGATGGGCGAGATGCGCCGAAGCCGAATCAACATCGCTGTCGGTGCCTGCTGCGAGATCCACCACCGCCTGCTGCGATACGATTTGCTCCCGCAATTGCGATAACAGACGGGGAAACAGGTAGCTTCCGCGCGCTGCTTTTTGCTCATGGGGCGGCAAGGCTTTCCAGTTTTGTAGGAACTGTCCGAGACTGGCATCGCTCCAGTTATTGGTTTCTATGAAGGTTCGCACCAGTGCCGGTCCGGTTTCCGACACTACTCTGGTCTGGGTTTTGCGCAGATAGGACTCATGGGAATGTTCAATCCACAGGAAAGCCGCAACACCGATTGCCATGACAACAACTCCGATGACAGAAAACCGACGTAAACGCGGCTGTTTTCCCTGTGAAACAGATGCTTCACTGTATTCGAGTTTTTGCTCGCCGGTAGTTACACCGTCAATCAGTTTCCGCCGTTGCGCACGATATTCGTCAAGGCTTAATTCGCCTGCGGCGTAACGGCGCGCCAGATCGCGGACACGCGAGGGCTTCATTTATCCAAGTTCCGTCCAACCCGGAAACCCGTCAGCGGATCCGCCGCACCATTACTGGAGTGGACCAAATCAACGCTGCACTGTGACAATGGGTCGCGATAGTCGCCGCCAGCGGCATCCAGCCCATCCGAGCCCAGGACCCATTCTTGGGCGTTGCCGACATAATTGACCAGGCCCCAGATATTGGCGCGTCCGGTTTCGATATTCACCATGCTCAATCCCTTGATGATTTGCCCCGCCAGAATCACCTGGCAATTAAAATCCCGATTGGTATCGGTGCCACTGACACTGGCGGCGTAGCGGTATTGCATGTAGGAAGGAATGAAGTAGTGCTCGCTACTTTGGGCAGACAGCCATGCCACGTAGGTTCTCACTTCACTGAAGGGCAGATTGGTGGCCGGCATGTTGCTTCCACCCGGCATTGGTTTGCATTGCCCGGTAGCGTGACAATAGGTGTTGACCTGGCCTACGGATACTTCGTATTTGCCGATCGCAAACGGTTGCTTGAATCCACCGCCGGCCGGCACCACGACCATGGTAGGTCCTTGGAGTCCGTTGCCAAGGAAGTCATAACATTCGGCGCGTCCTAGACGGCCGTACCCGGCAAGTTCCGCAGTACAAGGCCGACCGCCATTGGGACTGACGATAGGCGTCTGGCTGGCGGCGAAGTTGCGCTGGTATTCCGCCAAGAAGGCTGGATTATCCACCCATAAGCGCATGGCCTCGGCCAGATAGGTTTTCGCTTGCTGTGGTTGACCGGCGCGCATATATTCCTGATAAGCAACAAAATAGCGATTGGCATTCGCCTGAGCCGCCTGCAATTGTGCGCCGAATTGTGCTAAATCCTGATTGCCGGGTTGCGCCTGCTGTCCCTGGGTCAAGTCGTGCTCCGCAGCTGAGAGCTGGTTTTGCGCCATGGCTTCCCGTCCGAGTTTCGCGAACTTGGATAACACCGGCGCCGGCGGCAGAGTGGTGTTCCGTATAACCACACTTTGCGGAAAAGCAGATTTGGCCGCGGTCAGCAACGCATTCGCCAACCCTAAATCCGTGTTCTTCAACGCTGCAATGTGCTGAGCTAGTCTTCGGAAAAGATCGTCGGCGATCTGCGCCGGTTCTCCGGGAAACAGTTTCTGAACATTGGCGAGTTTGGCTTTTAGGCTAGCCATAGCGTCTGGTTGCAGCGAGGCCACCATCGTCAACAGATCGCTGCGTTCGGCCTGGGCCGTATAATTCTGCAATGCTTTCTTCAGACTGTCGAGTGGAGCATATTGCAGTCCGCCCTGAATAAGAGCGATGGCGCCGTGATAATCCCCGATGGCCGCGCGGGCTTTGGCTAGGTTGAGATAGGCGACGGCATAAGCCTGGGGCGCGGTCGCGGTAAGAAATTTGTCATCCACCGGCAACTGGTTTTGCAAGCTTGCATAGGTTTTTCTTGCGTCATTTATCTGTCCGGCATTCAACTGTGTCTGGAATTGGTTCTCGAGAGCCGTGATTTGCGCCATGCGCAGGCGTTCGGCCTGGGCCTGCTTAAAGCTCTGTTCAGCGTCTGCCAAGGCCTGGTCAGCCTGGGCGAACCCCGGCTGTTGCGGGGCATACGACCTGCCCACTGTGAGCAGGCCGGAAGCGGCTTCGAAGCGGCTTTGTTTGATCATCTGTCGCGCAAGGCCGATATAGGTATCGGCGATTTTCTCGCGCATATTTTTGAACCAACTCATATCATTGGATTGGAGCAAAGCTGCGGTTTCCTGTGTCAGACCCAGAAGCTTGTTATCCCAGTCACTGTCATACTTGGGATTGGCGAGCAGTTGCGTGATGGCCGAGCGGTGTTCCTGTCTCTTTTGCAATCTTGCTCGCATGTTAGCCGGAACAAAGCCTGCATGTGCCTCGGATTGCGACAACGTCATGCGCAAGCTGAGCAAATCATCCAGCCCTAGAAGACGGGAATAGGCAAACAGTGCTGTTTCCATCGTCTCCCAGTTGTTTGACGCCGTGGCTGAATGTAACGCAGTCTGAAGTGCATTCTGGAGTGAGACATTCAACTGTGCGAATATGGGGTCATCCGGGTTGAGTTTCGATAGTTCAAGCATCTCGGCTCGAACCTTGTTGAAGTCACCCAGGGTATGCAAATTTGGTGCAGCAGACCGCAGCAGCGAATCGAGTTTGGCAATACGGGGACCATCACGTTCCTGTTTTAGGGAACGCTGTATCTGGTCTTGGAGATTAAGAAGTTCTGGGTCATCTGGCGAATAATCAAGGCCGGTTGCCAGTACACGATTTGCAACTGCATAATTTTCCCCTTTGGCATCCTTTTGCACCAACTGTGCATACTGATTTGTGAGGCGCTCATCATGCAGCAGGCTATCATTGGGGTTGGCGATGCGGAGTATCCTGATAATGTCTGTGATGCTTCCCTCATTCCCCGGCATTATTTGATCAGCCGCAAGTCTCGCGTTGAATTTTTTGGTGAGATCCGCAAGCAGGTTCGCCCGACGTGATTCCAGGCTGGCCTTTTCCTGCAGCAATTCAGCGGAGTCTGGGTAGTATCCCGAAGCTTTTGAAAGTTCGTCAAAGGCCGCCGGATAATTATACTGTCCGTGGCTCTCATCCACAAAAGCTTCCGCTTGAGCTTCAAAATACTTGATAATTTTGTCCTTGCCGTTTTCCAGGATATAGCGCTGTGATTCCGGGTCGTAACCGGCGATTAACCTGAGAATCGATGGGATATCCACGCTTCTCGATTGGATCCGGGCGACTACCTCATTGTTGCGGCGGGTATTGAGATAGCTCTCAACCGGCTTGTAGCCCAGAAGGATCAGTATGATTACGATGGCGGCGGTAATCGGGCCATAGCGCATAACGCGGCTCTTTCTGGGGCTCAACTCGTCCCAGAATTTTTCGACTGAGGGTGTGCGATCCTCGCGGGTTATAGCTAGGGCATTCAACAATGCGCGGTTCTGACGCTTACTGAGTTTCGCAATCGGCGCGGGTTGCAAGCCTTTTTCCAGCACCTTGGGAGCGGATAGTTTATTAAACGGATGCTTGCCGGTAAGCAATTCATAGGAGACGCAGGCGAGCGCATAGATGTCATCACGCGGATCCGGATCATCACCTTCAAACATTTCCAATGATGCGTAGGCGGGGGTGAGTGCACCGAGTTCACTTGGATCAAATATGGTGGTCACCCCAGTGGCATCCCGTCGGGTCTTCGATGCCCTGGCGATACCGAAATCTAAAAGTTTGACTATGCCTTCGCTTGTGATAAATACATTGCCCGGCTTGAAATCAGAATGCACCAAACCTTTCGAGTGGGCATAAGCAAGGCCATCACAAAGCTGCTTGATAAGGTTCATCGCTTCCGGGACTGGCAGACCGCCGGCAGGCAACCTTTTTATATATGAAGACAGCTCCTCTCCCTCCATGAGTTCCATGGTTAGGTAGATGGTGGTCCCATCACGATCAAAGTCGAATACCGTTGCAACGTTGGGATGCGCAAGCCGTTGCGCCTTGCTGGCCTCGCGTTGCAGCGCCATGAAGGCTTCCGGATGTTGCCTGAAGTCACCGGAGAGGGTTTTCACAGCAATGAAGGGGTTCTTGTCTTTGGCTTCCACTTTGAGTAAATCGCGTGCCCGGTAGACTTTGCCCATACCGCCTTCGCCAAGCACATTTACCAGTTCAAACCGTTCCTTGAGAACAGCCCCCGGTCCGATCTTATTGGCTACGCGGCTGTCATTTTTTTGCGGTCCTGGATCCCAGCTTGTACTGGTTGGTTCGCTGGAGCCGGCAGAGGAGGTGGCATCGGGGGAGAATGGATCGTACTCATCTGAAAGTGGTTCTGACCTGGAAGATTTTCCGGTAATAGTCCGATCGCTACCACTATTCCCAGTGGTATTCAGCATTACAGTCCGCTCTCCATCAGACCCAGTCGCAACCATGTTTTCATCCGATAATGCTCCCGCGGCGGCATTCTGGCCGGGTATCGGAGATGTCAAAGTGCTGTCTGTGTCAGTCTGGGTACGTTCAACTGATGATGCAGCAGGCTGGCTAACGGTGTCTGGTTGCGTTTCTGTCGTAGTAATTGTTACCGAAGTAATAGTACGCGTTTGTTCCTTGTTTTCTATAATCGGTAGTTTGATGCTATATACGGCATCGATTTGTTTCCTTAGCGCCATGGCCGCAGGCTGGGCAAGGCCGGCTTTCTGCGCGCTATCAAGTGCTGCATATAGCGCTTCCGGTTTGCAGTCCGGTTGCTGTAATTTTTTTTCGAGCCACGTACGCAATGGGGCAAGAGAACTCTTGCCCTGGGCTACATCGTCGAGTAATTTCTCGAAATCAGTCACGCGCTTTCTCCAGATAGCATGGAATGCATCCGCAACTATGCGTCAAACCGTACTGACACTACAGTCACGTTATCACGCGCGCCGCGCTCGAGGGCAAACATGATAAGTTTGTCAATTGCCCGTTCGTCGTTATTGAGTGTTTTTGCAATTTCATCATCACTGAGTTCCTTGTAAAGTCCGTCGCTACATAATAGATAGATATCACCTGGCCGAACCGCGAACAGTTCCAGATCAAGGAATAAGCTGGGCATCGCGCCGATGGCGCGTGTGATGCGATTTGCCTGAGGATGATCGGCAGCTTCCTCGCGGGTGATGAGGCCGCTCATCACCAAGTCTTCCACCATGGCATGATCCTGCATCATCTGCTGGATATGCCGGCCACGAATGCGATAAAGGCGGCTGTCGCCTGCCCATAGGCAGGCCGCGTGCCGACCGCGTGCGAACAAAGCGACCACGGTGCTGCCGATGGTGCGCTCTTTCTGCCGCATCGCCAATGCCAAAAGTTTGCGGTTAGCTTCGAGCAGGCGATCCTCGGCCGTATCTACCAACACACTCAGGCTGCTGTTAGCCGGCAACTGTGCCAGACGATCCACCACAAGCTGGCTCGCGACGTCACCCCCAGCATGCCCGCCCATGCCGTCAGCCACGGCCCAAACACCTAAATCCGGACGGTCGAGAAACGCGTCCTCATTCATTTTGCGCACCGCACCCACATTGGTGATTCCATGGGACTGCCAGTGTAGGTTAGATCGGTTTTTTTTCATAAATATGAGGATGCACTGGACGCCAGTCTGTAGCGGTGGTTGAAGATCCGCATGGGAGACCCGCTGCAGATATGCCAGCCAGATGCCAGCTTGTATCCCGCGGCTTTTGATGGCGCGGGGACGGCTCCAATCACACCTTTGTGCATGGCATACCTATCGTCAAGGTGGACCTGATGTCTATATTACATAATTGTTGCAAACACGGGGGAGCCACGATATCTTAGGGCCTTAATTCTTACACCCGGCACTCCATCTCTCTAACGTTCAACCGGATGCAAGTTACCATTTTCAATGAAGTGCCGCCCGGCGATAAACGTTACCGGGCACGAGCTCAAGTAAGAAGGTCTCTGATGACGGCTAGTCGAATTCATGTTTCTTATGAAGTCCGGCGTGCGCTCCCGAGAATACTGCTTGGCATGCTATTGCCGCTGACACTGGCAGCGGCCCCACCCTCCGTGCCGCCACCGCTTCCAGGTGGCGCCCAGCCGGGAGGTGCACAGCCGCTGGTGCCACCGCCGATTTTGCCCTTGCCGGAGACCAATCTGCAGATAGACATTCCCCCGGTAGCCGAACGCCCGCTACAGGCGGGTCAAGGTGCCCGGGTATTTGTCCGGAAGTTTATTATCTCCGGGGTAATCGGCGATCGCCGCGCAGGTATCGTGCCGGCGGATATACAGGCAGCCGTGGATAAACGCTTTGCACAGATCAATGCGCTGGTGGATAAGCAGCGTAAGGCTGCGCAGAACCTTATGACTCAGGGACCGGAAGGATTCACACCGGAAGAACGCCAGAAAATAATGAAATTCATGCAGGGGGCAGTGAAGACAGAATCGCCGGCCGAGCAAAAAAAAACCTATCAGAGATTCATCCAACACTTGCAATTGGAACGTTTGGAGCGATTGCAGGGCCTGACGATAGGCCAGTTGCAACAAATAGCGGATGTGGTGACCAAGTATTATCACGACCGTGGATATTTTCTGGCTCGCGCCATTATTCCCGCTCAGGAAGTCAATGATGGTGTCATTAATATCCGCGTGCTTGAGGGGCGTCTTGAAAAAGTCATTGTCATCGGTAACAAGCGCTATTCGGATGCGGTCTTGTCAAAACCATTCCAACCGTTGCTAGGCAACTTAGTGGCGGCCAAACAGACTGAAGCTGCGTTGCTTACGCTGACACAATACCCAGGCTTGAGCGCATTCGGGGTTTTCCGACCAGGTAGTTATGTCGGTACCACAGACTTGGTTGTGAACGTTCAGCAAGAACAAGCTTACGATGCCAATGTGCGTGTAGATAATGAGGGCACTGAATTTACCGGGCGCAATCGTTTGATTGGGACGTTTGACTGGAATAATCCAACTGGTGATGCGGATCTTCTAAAAGTCGTGGCACTAAAGACATTCACACCAAATAATTCTGTGTTTGGCGACCTCCGTTACGAGCATCCTTTCTATGATCCCGCTAATACCCTAGCATTGGATATCAGCAGGAATTCATTTGACGTTACCGGATCGGGCATAACTCCGGGGACTATCGGCGGCATATCCAAGATCGCGACCCTGTCATTACGACGTGCGTTTTTACGTTCACGTGAAGAAAACATCATCGGCACGATTGATTTGAGCCGCAAGCGCGCCGATACCCAATTCCTTGGTCGTGTTATTGGACGTGATGACATGGCTGTGCTCGGCTTCCAGCTTAACTATGATTCGATTAACTCATCCTTGGGCACTATCAACACCGCTTATCTGCGCCTAGAGCGCGGACTGCCGGGTATACTGGGCGTGCCCAGTGATTCGCAAATCGAGAACAAACAAGTTTCACCGCCCCCCAGTCGTTTTGGAAGCGATGGCAAACCAGCATTGCCGGATTTCACGCGTTTGACGGTCAATTATCAAATCTTCAAGAGTCTGCCTGATAGCCAGGCATTACTGTTTCGCATGAATGGCCAGTATTCACCCGATATGCTGACGTCCCTGGAACAGTTTGTGATTGGCGGGGCCGACAGCGTGCGCGCCGTGCCCACCTCGCAGTTCCTGACAGACAAAGGGGTTTTCGGTTCGCTGGAGTACAGTGTGCGGGCGCCCGGTTTCGCTGACAAACCGGCATTTGCGGGATTCAGCTGGGGCCAGATCTTGCGTTTCCGTGTTTTCACTGACGCGGCCATTGGCATAATGAACAAGCCGGTGAATCCCAATACCAAACGTGTTGCTGTGGAAGGCAATGGCGTGGGGGTTGAATTCACCTGGCCGGGGAAATTCACCGCCAATCTGCAATGGGCGCACCTCAACGGCGGAGCGCGGTCTGGCGCATCTATTTATGATCCCACGGCCATCCGAAACAGCTCCCAGATATGGGCCGACGTTACCTTCAGTTTTTGAACACATGCGGCGCTGCCCTGACTCCATTTGTCACTGATTTTGTCGCGCCTGTCGGTTTCATAATGGAGACCAGGACAAACATCTTTGATTTTCTAAAGTTTTCAACCGGTTAGACCAGCAGGGAAATGTAACTGGTTGCCGCGCCAGCTGGCCGGGTAACTTGCCAACAACCTGTTAAACTTTATTTAACGATATATCGGATCAGACCACCTAACAGAAGATGGGACAAGGGATGGGCTCAACAGCAGAACCCGCGGGACGGGTGGGGCAGCGACATCAGCGCAGGCTTGTGGGCCTATTGCTGGTATGGCTACTCGCGTCTGTCAACACCGCATTTGCCGGACCACAAGGCGGGCAGGTAGTGGCGGGACAGGGCAGCATTGGCAACCCCAACCTGACGACTACGATTATCAACCAGCAATCCAACCGCCTGGTGATTGACTGGACCAGTTTCAATGTTGCAGCTAATGAAACTGTGCAGTTTAATCAACCGTCGGTATCTGCCGCGGCGCTTAACCGCATTCTTGGCCAGGATCCGAGCCAGATTTTCGGCAATATTATCGCCAACGGTCAGATTTATCTCCTCAATCCCAACGGCATCATCTTCGGCAAAACCGCCACCGTAAATGTAGGCGGATTGTTCGCCACCGGCCTTAACATTAGTAACAGCGACTTTATGAGCGGCAAACTTGAGTTTGCCGCGCCTTCCGGTCAGGACGGCGGTTACATCATCAACCACGGTGTACTACAAGCAGCCGATGGCGGCTCTATCAATCTCATCGGTAGCAGCATTTTCAATGATGGCATCATCATCGCCAATCTCGGCCAGGTAAACATGCTGGGTGCATCGGCGGTGACCGTGGATTTCAACGGCGACGGTCTCATGCAATTCCAGGTCACTGGTGCGGTCTTGCACAAGATGGCGGATGCCGAATCTGGGGCGGTAGTTACCAATGCTGGCGCGATTGAAGCACACGGTGGCACGGTGGTGATGACCGCGTCAGTAGCCGAACAGATCTTAATGCAAGCGGTAAACAACAGCGGTATTGTACAAGCAGGCGCAATCCAGAACAGCAATGGACACATCTATCTCACAGGAATTGGAGGAAATAATGAACAATACGCAGTGCCGAGAAACAATCCGATAGCCGAGACGAATTTAACAAACATCGCGAACCAAGCCGGAGAAATTCAGAATCAGGCGGGCCATATTTATCTCACTGGTGTTGGTGGTGACGTTAGTAATAGTGGTGTGCTCGACGCAAGCAGCACCACCGGGAACGGTGGCAGTGTGGTCATGCGGTCCACTGATGCCAGCGAGCTCCAAGGTAATGGTGCAATCAATGTGTCATCTGCAACGAGTCAGGGCGGCACGGTGCAAGTGTTGGGCACCCAGGTTGGTTTGCTTGACAACGGCATGATCAACGTTTCTGGCGAGACCGGCGGCGGCTATGTAATGATCGGTGGTGATTTCCACGGCGCGAACCCAAACGTGCAGGACGCAACCGCGACCTACGTCAGTCCGACTGCAACGATCAACGCGGATGCGATTCAGTCGGGTAACGGCGGCAATGTGGCAGTGTGGGCTAATGACACGACGCAATTCTACGGATCGATTTCTGCGCGTGGCGGTGCAAATGGTGGCAACGGTGGTTTCGTTGAAACATCAGGCAAGGATTTGCTCGATTTCCAGGGCGTAGTCGATACCACCGCATCATTCGGCAAGATGGGCATCCTGCTGCTCGACCCAACTAACATTTACATCGCGTTAAACCAGGCCGACGCTACCGCGGCGGGAATGACGGGAACAGATACCAGCGCCAATACCGGCAGCGGCGGTAATCCCAATATTTTTGCGGGCTCAGGCGCCATTCAGGATTCGCTGCTAACCACTGGGGTTCTTGATACTGCATTGGTAACTGCCAACGTGATAGTTACCACAAGCAATCCGTCAGGGACGGGGGTTGGCAATATTACGATCGTTGATCCCGTAGCGTGGGTTTCCGCGAATACGCTCACGCTGACTGCGGCCAATAACATTGCAATCAATGCCGGCATTACCACCGGAGCAGCCGGATCGGCGCTGGTCCTGAATGCTGCCGGCAATGTTACCCAGAGCGCGGTTATCGCCGGTGCCGGCGGGCTGACTCAGAACGGCGCGGGCACAGTCATACTCAGCCAGGCGAATACTTACAGCGGCGCGACCAATATCAATGCCGGCACCTTGCAGTTGGGGGCAAGCAATGCCGTTCCCTCCGGCAGCGACGTTACGGTAGCCGGTAGCGCCTTCTTGGACCTCGCCGGATTCAACGACACGATCGGCTCCCTTGCCGGAGCCGGCACGATAACGGATAGTGCCGCCGGTACTGTGACTCTTACTACCGGGGGGGGCGGCGCCTCTACCACCTTCTCAGGAGTGATTCAAAACCCCAGCGGCACGTTGGCACTGACCAAACAAGGCGCGGGCACATTCACGCTTTCAGGCGCCAATACCTACACGGGTCTGACCACTGTCAGTGCCGGTGTGATTGACCTGCAAAACAATTCCGCACTGGGCTCCGTAACCGGCGCGACCACGGTGGCGAGCGGCGCGGCAGTTCAAATTGACGGCAGTGGTCTAACGATCGCTGAGCCGGTTACGCTGATTGGCGCCGGCGTTTCAGGCGGCGGCGCGCTGCTGAATCTGGCCAACAACAATACCTGGTCCGGCGCCATCACCCTGGGTACGGGTGGCGCGACCATCAATTCGGATGCCGGTACTTTGACGTTCTCCGGCGCCATCGGGGGCGCAAGCCAGCCACTCACCATCGGTGGCGCCGGTAACACCACGATCAGCAGCGTGATTGGGACCGGCAGCGGGACTTTGACCAAAACAGGAGCCGGCACGCTTACGCTCTCGGCGGCGAATACCTACACGGGTGCGACCAACATCAACTCCGGGATTCTCAGCATTCAGAATGCGGGGGCCTTGGGTACGGCAGCCAACACTTCCAACACCACGGTGGCCAGCGGTGCCGTGCTCGAGATGTCGAATAACATCACCACGACCAACGCCGGCACCTTGATCCTCAATGGAACCGGAACGGGCCTGGGGGCGCTCGTCAATCTCAGCGGCAACAATACCTGGAATAACGACGTGATGCTGGGCTCCAATACGACGATTTATTCATCCGTCGCAGGCGCCACGCTTACCATCGGCAATGTAAGTTTTGGCACCACTCCGTTCACCATGGGCAGCAATACCGTCACCATTGCCGGGCCTGGCAATACCTGGTTCAACTCCAATGTCGGCGTCGCCGGAGATACCGGCGGCCTGGTTATGAACAGTACCGGACTTCTCACCCTATTCGGAGATACCGACTACTATACGGGAGCCACCACGGTCAACGCCGGCACCGCGGATCTCGTTCTCGGTCCTTTGCCTTCGGGGTGGTACGGCATCAACGGGTCGCTCACGATTGGCACCGGGACAGGCACGGGAGCAATCGTCAACATCCTGTCGTACAGTTTTCCCTCCCAGATCTCACCCACCTCCGCAGTCACGATCAACTCGAACGGCACCCTTAATGTGGGTGCATCCACCAGTATGGGGGCGCTGACGCTAAACGGCGGGCACATGAATATATCGAGCGGGATAACCGCAACCGCCACTGGCAACGTCACTTCAAACGCAAACAGCGCCCACCAGACCTCCCTGATCTCGGGCGGTACGCTCATTCTAAGTACAGGCAACATCAGCGTGGCCAGGGATGCAACCCTCACCAGCGACCTGACCATCTCCAGTGCAATCGGCGGTACCAACATCACCAAGACTGGCAACGGCATACTGACGCTTTCCGGCGCCAATACCTATACGGGCTTGACGACTGTGAGCGCGGGCACGGTATCAGCGCAGAATGCGTCGGCGCTGGGGAACACGTTGGCGGGCACGACGGTAACAGCAGGGGCGACACTGAATATCAATGACGTTGCTGCGGGTGCTGAGGCGGTGACGCTGAACGGCACAGGCGTAGGAGCGGCTGGAGCACTGACCGGAACGGGTGTTGCGTCTTCACTGGCCGGGACAGTGACGCTGGG
>DAHUYB010000061.1 GCA_027315405.1 Gammaproteobacteria bacterium
GCAACGATCTCGCCGACGCGGCGCTGCGGTACTCCGATTTCCTTGGCCAGTCGGTACTGCGTGATGCCCATGGGCTTCAGAAACTCTTCAAGGAGAATCTCGCCAGGGTGGGGGTAAGGAACTTTACGCATGTCAGTGCTCGGTTAGTGATAGTCCACGATCTCAACGTCTGCAGGGCCTTCCGGTGTCCACCGGAAGCACACACGGAATTGGTCATTGACGCGAATGCTGTGCAGCCCGGCTAGATTGCCTTTCAGTGCTTCCAGTTTGTTGCCTGGAGGCACGCGCAGGTCATCGAGGCTGCCAGCACGGTTCAACATGGCCAGTTTGCGCATTGCCACCGATTCGATGTTCACGAATCGCTTGACTCGCGCACCCTTAAACAGACTCTCCGTGTTCGCATCCTTGAACGACTTGATTGCCATGGCATATACTAACGGAAAGCGTTAGTATTGTAAACGGTCAGTAAACCCCAGGTGCATCTATTTGGGCCCAACATGTATTGGGTGGAAGTCGGTGATATTGGAATTTCACCGCGTTCCATAGAATTACGAGTTAATACCACTCTGGCTGAGCCATAAAAACCTCTGAGTTTCGCGGGGGTGGGAGCCCTCTTGGTTGAATGGCCCAAGGCCCCGTCTGCTTGAAATGCAGGATTCAGTATCCGTGTTTCTGAATAAGCAATAACCCCCACGGGGCTGCCGCGGGTGTTTGTTGCTGGGTTACAAGCTCGGTGGCTCAGCCGCTCGCCGATGCGTTTTCGATAAAACTGTCGATGTCGTGATCCACCCGTGGCAACACTTCGGGATTGAAGTACAGCATGTGACCCACCGGATAGAAATACCAATGCACGTTCTTTTGAATCGCCGCCGGCAGCTTCATGTGATTCAGGGTGTATTCGGTGGCGAAGAACGGCGTGGCGGTGTCGTAGTAGCCGTTGTTCATCATCAGTTGCATGCCCGGGTCGTTGCTCATGGCGCGCGCCAGCGCTGGCGCCACGTTGGTCCCGCAGCAGGTGGTGCGATTGCCGACGCCCATGCCCAGTTCGCTCAGGGGCGGGAAAAATTTCCAGTCCCAGGCGCGGAACACCGCGCCGCTGCTTTGCACATAGGGCCGGTCGCTGTGATATTTCAAGGATTGTGTCACGTACTGGTTCAGCAGCGCCGTCAGCGCGCCCGAATAGGCAGTGGTGGTGGCGCCCAGGGAGTCGCGCCCAGGCCAGGGCAGCAGCGGCTGCAGTTCCGGCGTGGTGTAGCGCTCGTCGTAGCGGCCGGTCATGGTGCCGTTGCCCATGACGTTGCGCTGGAATACCGGCAGCAGAATGCGCAGATCGGCCTTGAGCCACAGGGACTCGGGAAGGCCGGTGTACTGCGCAAGTCGCGCGGCCATCTGCTGTTGATCGGTGGCTGGCAGGGCTGTGCCCGCGAACAGCGCACGGGCATAGGGTCCGGCCGCAAACTGTTCCACCTGCTTCACATAGACAGCCAGGTTCGGCGGCATCGGGTTCAACCGGTGGTGATACCAGGCGATGGCCGCATAGGAGGGCAGGTAGCTAATGTACGGCAGATCATTGCTTGGGGTGGCGTCTATGGTGCCGAAATCCAGCACCGTGGAGCACATGATGACGCCGTTCAAATAAATTCCGTTGTTCACCAAATCATTCGCCAGCACTGCGTTGCGTGTCGTTCCATAGCTCTCGCCCAGCAGGAACTTGGGTGAATTCCAGCGGCCGTTGAGACTGATGTAGCGCTGGATGAATTGGGCGAAGGCTTTGCCATCCTCACTGACGCCATAGAAATCCTTGGGTTTGCCCCGGCCGACGATGCGGCTGTAGCCGGTGCCAATTGCATCAATGAATACCAAGTCGGTGGTCTTCAGGATGCTGGTGGGATTGGGCACCAATCGGTACGGCGGCTGCTCCGCGCGGATGTCGCCGGGCGCAGTCCACGGGATGTGCACGGGGCCGAAGCCGCCGATGTCCACCAGCGCCGAGGCAAAGCCGGGTCCGCCGTTGTAGGTGAACGTCACCGGGCGAATGTCCGCATCGGCGCCATCCTTGGTGTAGGCGATGTAGAACACGCTGGCGGTGGGCTGACCTTTGGCGTTCTTGAGCAGCAGGGTGCCGGCCGTGGCAGTGTATTTGAGGGTGGTGCCGTCAATCGTGATGCTGTGTTGACTGCGCACGACAGTCTCCGCAGGCATGGGGTTTCCCGGCGCTTTGGATTTCGGAACCGCCGTGACCGGAGCTGCCGATGCCAGCATCGGTAGTACGCACAGGGATAACAGCATCAGCAGACGTTTCATGACCGGTTTCCTTTTTTTGGTGGGCAACTTTGTGACATTATGCTGGTCTATGCGTTCCGTATTCCATCCCTGTCTGGATAATTAAAAGGAAATCCATGAAAGCAGCTTCAGCTCTGACGGCCGGCGTTATGCTGGCCATGTGGACTGGCGCGACCTTGGGCGCTGGTATGAATATGCAAAAGAGCGGCGGCGAGCATTTCGACTTCGGCCATCCCGGGCCCGGCAGCGGGCCGGTGCACGTGATTCACATCCGCGCGCTCGACACGTTGCGTTTCGACCCGTCACGCATTGTCGTGACCCGCGGCGAAACCGTGAAATTCGTAGTCACCAATGTGGGCAGGCTGGCGCACGAATTCGTGATTGGCGACGCCGCCGAGCAGGCCGCCCACGAAAAAGAGATGCAGACCATGCCCGGCAGGTCCATGCATGACGTGAACGGCATTTCCCTGCCGCCCGGGCACACGCGCGATTTGGTGTGGACCTTCACGCGCGATGGTACGGTCGAATACGCCTGTCATGTGCCCGGTCATTTCGCCGCCGGCATGGTCGGTAAAATCATCATCAAGTAGCCCGCGCATCACTGAGTTTCGCCGCTTGTGATGCGATCAAAACCGGTGCGCCGGTCAGCGGAGGCGCGTGCGAGACATTCATGGACATGGACATGCCGGCCATGTTCTTGGGCATGTCAGCCGGCGGCATGCCGTGCAGCAGCACCGAGGCCGCAGCGATCGCTGCCACGCCCAACAGACTCTCGATCAACACCGCACGCGCACAACTGCGGACCACCACGGCGGTCTCGCGGACCGCATTGCCGGCCGGCACGAAACCGCCGAGGAGTATTGCAAATACTGAAGCCGGTACCGGCTTGCCGGTGGCGTGCAGCAGACGCGGGAGTTTCAGGTATCGGTTGTGGGCACCGAACATGATCATCAGGGCCACGATGCCGAGCTTCACGTCGAGCGTGATGCCGTAGCTTGAAGTCCACAGCGCCTGGAAGCTGCCGAGTTCGCCGATGGCGGTATAGATGCCGGTCGCCAGAATCACGGCGAGCGCCATGCCCGAGAGCGTGGACAAGCGCTGGAAAATCACCGCGCAGCGCTCGCCAAGGGTCTCGCCGCCACGCAGCAGTTTGGGGAAGATCACCAGCGACATGCCCAGCAGGCTGCCGACCCACACGGCTGCCGACATCAGGTGCACCCAATCCACCCACACCGCGAAGGTAAAATCGCCGTGGTCGGCGGGATGGCCGGTTTCGCTGCGGGTGAGCGCGATGCCGGCCGCGCCGATCACCATGAGCCACGCCGCCCAGGTGTGATGACGATGGTGCAAGCACCAGCCCCAGGCCAGCCACAACAGCAGCAGCGCCGGAATGCGCCATATCCACACGTGTCCGTAATGCGTGACCTGGAGCGCCGGCTTCAGCGAGCTGAGCACCAGGGAGAAAGAACCGCCGTCCAGCTCCAGGATACGCGACAGCAGAATTCCGGCACTGCTCAGGGTCAGTAGCGCAATGCTGAAGCCGAGCAGGTGCAGCACCGAGGATTCAAGCGCACTGCCTTCCTCGCGCGGCAGCACCGCGAGCCAGCAGGCCAGCAGGCCGATCACCACGAACAGCATGCACACGTCGAAAGCGGTAAGAGCGATATTGATGGGCATGACGGGCCTCGCTTATGACACGGTGAAGGGGAAACGCCCGGCGGTGTGATGGCCGTCGCGCGCGATCACGCTCCAATAGACCCAATACTGACCGGGTGGCAGCGGCGAGGGCAACATGGCTTGCAGCAGAGTGTTATCGGATGAAGACACCGCGCCCTTACCCTGGCTGACCTGTACGCCGGCCGCGTTCTTGACGATGATGGTCGAAAATACCGGCTCGATCTCGCCGTCGAACCAGATCTGCACCGTCTTGGGTGAGGGGCTTACGGTGGCGCCAACATGCGGCGCGGAATTGTCCGGAAACGCGTGTGCCCATGCCGCTGGTGCAGCGCACACAGCCAGGACGGTGGTCAATACAATGGGGACGATTTTGGCCATGTACGGGCTCCGGGGAATCAGTGGAAAAGAGGTGCGCCAATGCCGTGGGGCGCAATGTCGTCAAGGTAGAAGTCCATGCCAAACAGAATTCCCACTGAATTGCCGGTGCGGTGATTGATCGGGACCTGCAGCTCCACACCCCACTGGAAATAGTGACCGATCCAGATGACACCGGGTGCCAGGTAGCCGGTCGTCTGTCCGTGGCAACCGCGATCCAGGCAAGTCTGCATCGGAAACTCGATGATCGGTATCATGTTGTTGAACGGCGCCTTGAGCCCCACGTAGCGCACGAAGTTCTGCAGATAGGGGATGCTGTACTGCATCGAGAATGCCCAGTTCAGGCTCCGGGGCACGCTGGAGTTTGTCGGAAAACTTTCGGAAATCGCGCCGGTCAGCGCCACCGGCTTCAGCCAGTTGGTTGAGACTTGCCCTAAACCCTTGCCGAAAGCGAATTCCGGTGTGTAGGTCGAGTAGGGCGTACCGATCGTCCGGCTGCCGCTGTTACCGATGGTGTCTGCGAGCGATAGCAGGCCGATGGACTCGGCATCCTCGTGTTTGAAAAGCTGATAAGCGGCGGCCACGGTCACATTGTCCCAGCCGTGCTGCGCCGGCAGGCCGCCCGGCAGCAAGCTCTGATAATCGGTCGACGCCACCAGTCCGAACTTGCGGGTGATGGTCTTGGCGTAGGCTACATTGAGGAGATTCTGCTCGGCGCCGCCGGCCTTGATGTGGCTGAATATCCAGGAGGTTTCATCCGCCACCCCGGGGTCGTCGAAGTTGAACGTCGCGGGAAACAGCCGCATGCCGGCGATGGCGTGGGCGTAAACCGGCGCGGGGCCGAGGATCAGGCCCAATACAGACCACAGCATCCATAAACGGATGTGCTTGGGTAAGCGTTGCATGTGTCGTCTCACTTGCTGGTGTCGCGGCAACGCGCGTTTTCGGAGGCGCGCTTGCGGCGGGTTGTTGTCAGTGGTGAAGGTAGATCGCGCACCGCCGCACGGCGCACCGGTCAGACACAGCGACCGGCGTCACGGCACAACGGATGCGGCGATGCCGCAGAGACGATCAGACGAGAGGCGGGGCGCGGGATTGATGGGTGATCGTGAATACTGGCCGCGGGGCGGTGACGATAGGCGGCCTGAAGGCAAGGAACTGAACCTGGATCCGGGACAGCAGCGGTTTGAGTTGCGGAGTGAAAACATCCAGCGCGCTGTGGGCCATCACCTGGCATACCGGGCAGTGCAATTCACCGGTGGGGGTATTGTGGTGGTGCGCTGATTCCAGGGCGTACAGGCCGACGGTGCAGACAGCGGCCACCAGCAACAGCCATCCGAACCAGCGGGCCCGGCGGATGGGTGTGAGCAGCCCTGCTGGCTGCCTTACGCTGAGATCAGTCATCATCCCCATCATGGCAGGCCGGCAGTCCTCGCGTCGTAGTAAGGGTAAATGACCTTAAAACCGAAAGTTGCGTTCCGGATCGAGTATAGACAATAACCTGCCGCGGTTAACGGATCCGCCCACCAACCGATCCCGCGATGCCCGGCGGGCTGCGACGATGGCGACCACCGAGCGGCCGGCTACTCTTGTGTGGCGCTGTCGTAAAACCTGTCCAGGTCACTGTGAAGCTTGGCCAGGGCCGGCGTATGGATATACAGCATGTGTCCATCGTGGTAATAGTCGAACGTGATGTTTTTCTGCAGCGACGGATCCAGACCCATGTGGTTCAGTTCATATTCAGTCTTGAAGAACGGCGTGGCCAGATCAAAATAGCCATTGCCTGAAAACACCTTCAGATGCGGGTTCTGGGTCATGGCCTCGCGCAAATCCGGCAGGGTGTCGGGGACCGGATATTTCTGGCCGTCCACCACGTGGTGCCAGTCCCAGGCGTTGCCGACTTTATCGTTCAGAAATTCATAGTCGGCATCGCTGTGATATTTGAGATCATTGTTGAGATACCAGTGGAACGGGGCCACGAACGCTGGAAACAGGGCGGTGCTGGAAGGGTCGTAGCCGGGAAACTCTCCGGCGGAGTCGAGATCGATGCCTTCGAAGCGCGCATCGAAACGGCCCACGGTGCGGCCTTCGCTGCGCAGCAACTGCTTCATGAAGCGTGCCGGTTCGATACGCAGCTTGGTTTCCCTGAGATAGGTTTCGCTTAAGCCGGTATAGGCGTGCAGCGTGCCTAGCACGGCGGCTTCCTGGGCCGGCGTAATGCGATCGCCAGCCTCCAAGGCGTGAGCGTAATCGCCCAAGGCGAATTGCCGAACTTGCGAAAGAAACGCGGGGAGATCCGCGGGTTTGTTGGGCAATTTGTCGTGATACCAGGCGACCGCGGCGTAACTCGGCAAATACAGCTCATAGGACAGGTCATTGGAGCCCGGCGGCTGGAACCAGAATTCATCGTTGAAGTTCAGGATGCTGGAGAGCAGGATCACGCCGTTCAGGGCCACGCCCTTGTTCTGCAGCCAGTCGGCCAGCATGGCGGAACGCGGCGTGCCGTAGGATTCGCCCAGTACGAACTTGGGGGAGTTCCAGCGGTTATTCTCGGTGAGGTAATTCTCGATGAATTCGCCGAAGGATTGCACGTCCGGGTCGGTGCCCCAGAAATCCTTGCCGCTGGCCTTGCCGAGGGTCGTGCTGAAACCCGTGCCCACCGCGTCAATGAACACCAGATCGGTTTTGTCCAGCAGGCTGTAGGGATTGCTCTGCAGGCTGTAGGGCGGCGGCGGTGTGGGTGCGGCATCGGTGGTCTGCACGCGCATCGGTCCAAAACCACCCAGGTTCACCAGCACCGAGGAACCACCGGGACCGCCATTGTAGGCGAAGGTCAGGGGACGCTGGTCGGGTTTGGCGCCGTTTTTGGTATAAGCAATGTAGAACATGCTGGCAGTGGGCTCACCCTTGTCGTTGTGGAGAACGATGGTGCCGGCGGTGGCGGTGTAATCAATGCGCACGCCGTTCACCATCACGCTACCGTGGCTGACGGATTTCTGTTCTTTCGCGGCTACTGCAGTCGCCGGAGTATTGGCGGCGGCGGGTTTGACCATGTCCGCCGCAAAATCCGGGGCGGCGGCAAACAATATACTGAAGGCAAACACACACACGAGCAGGCGTTGCATGGGAATCTCCCGATGGCTGGTGATTATCAACCCGTGACTCAATGGTTCGTGGCGCGATCGTAGAACTTGGCGATATCGGCCTTGTATTTCGCCAGGGCCGGCACATGCAGATAGATCATGTGGCCGGACTGGTAATAGCCGTAGCTGATGTTTTTCTGCAGCGATGCATCCAGGCCCATGTGGTCCAGGTCGTATTCCGTTTCGAAGAACGGCGTGGCGAAATCGAAGTAGCCGTTGGCGGAAAATACTTTCAGGTGCGGGTTCTCGGTCATGGCCTGGCGCAGGTTATCCTCCACGTCCATGAGCGGGAATTTCTGGCCATCAATCTGCTGACCGTTATCCCAATGCCTATTCACTTCGCGGAAGTTTTCCACCTTGTAGCCGAGATCGGTCTTGTAGTTGAGATCATTGGCGAGGTACCAGTGGAATGCGGCCGTGTAGGCGGGACCAATGGCGCTGCCGCTGGCGTCGTATCCAGGCGTTTCACCGGCGGCGTCGTAGTCAATCCCCAGGAAACGCGCATCCAGACGGCCGGTGGTGCGCTGCTCGCCGCGCAGCAATTCCTTCTCGAAACGGTCTGGTGTGATACGCAGCTTGGCATCGAGGATGTATTGCACCGGCAGACCCGAATAATCGTGCAGTTTTTGCGCAATGGCTTGGGTATCGGCGGATGGGAGTTTGTCTCCCTGATCCAGCGCGCGGGCGTAATCACCCAGGGCGAACTGCCGCACTTGTTGCAGGAATACCGGCAGATCCGCGGGTTTGTGGGGCAGCTTGTCGTGGTACCAGGCCACCGCCGCCATGGTGGGCAGGTAGAGTTCGTAGGGCAGGTCCAGGCTGAAGGGCGGTCCGGGGAAATCCACAAAACCATTGAGCCATGAGGATTGCAGGATCACGCCATTGAACGCCATGCCCTTTGTCTGCAGCCAGTCCACCAGCCCGGCGGCGCGGGTGGTGCCGTAGGACTCGCCCAGCAGGAATTTTGGTGAATCCCAGCGATTATTGAGCGTCACATAACGCTCGATGAATTTGCCGAAAGATTTGATGTCCGTATCGGTGCCGTAGAAATCCTTGGGGGTGCCTTGGCCCACGATGCGTGAGAAGCCCGTGCCGATGGCATCGATGAACACCAGGTCGCTTTTATCCAGCAGTGAGTATTGGTTGGACACCAAGTCATAAGGCGGCGGCGGCGTGGCCTGCGCGTCGCTGGTGACCACGCGCACCGGGCCGAAGCTGCCCATATGCAGCCAGATTGATGAAGAACCGGGACCACCGTTGAACAGGAAGGTCACCGGGCGACGGGACAGGTTTTTGACGCCATCCTCGGTATACGCCACGTAGAAGAAGCTGCCGATGGGCTCACCCTTGTCGTTGTCGACCAGCAGATTCCCCGCGCTAGCCGTGTAACGGATGGTCCTGGCGTCGATGGTGAGCCGGTGATGGGTGACGGATTTCTCTTCCTGCGGTACCGGCAGCGCGGCGGCTTTGGGTTTGGCGGTGGAGATATCCGTTGCCGCAACCGTGGGCAGAGCAAGCACGAGCAGCAGCAGGGCCGACAGCAGTGACAACGGGCGTTTCATGGCGCTCTCCAATGAGCGTTCAGGCGTTTGTTACGTTCGCCGGGGGGCGGTGTAAAAAAGCACCCACGGCGGTGCCGTGAGTGCTTGTGGTCTAAACCCTAGCACAGATATCAATGCCGGGCGAGGGCCTCGGCATAGAAGGCGCTCAAATCGCGGTGCAGGTCGATGAGAGTCTGCTCATGCAGATACAGCATGTGACCCGAGTGATAGAAGTGGAAGCTCACGTTCTTAAGCAGATCGGGCGGCAGTTTCATGTGGGCGAAATCGTACTCGGTCTTGTAGAACGGCGTGCCGAGATCGAAATAGCCGTTGCCCGAAAATATCATGAGATTCGGATTTTTCCGCATGGCGTCCGCCAGGTTCGGTGCCACATCCGGAAGCGGTACCGGAAAGAACGAGCCGGGTACCGGATGCTTCCAGTCCCAGTGGCGGATGGTCTGGTCGTTGAGGATAACGTAGGGACGTTGACTCAGGTACTTGAGCTGATTTTGCGCATACCAGTTGAAGGCCGCGGTGTACGCCGGCGACACCGCCGCACTCATGTCGCTGTAGTCGGGATATTCTTCCGCATTGTCCCGGTTCCAGCCCTCGAAACGCGCGTCCAGCCGGCCGATGGTGCGGCCGCGGTCGCGCAGCAACTGCGCCCGGAAGCGCATCATGTTGATACGCAGGTTCACCTGGCGGATGTATTTCTCGCTCAAGCCCGTGTATGCATGCAGCTTCTGCACGACCTGGTCATACTCGGCCGACGGCAGCCGCGTGCCTTCGAAGAGCGCATGTGCATATTCGGTGCTGGCGAACTGTTCCACCTGTTGCACGAACGCTGCCAGATGGGCAGGTTGCTGGGGCAGAGCATGGTGATACCAGGCCACTGCTGCGTAGGAGGGCAGGTAGGTGATCTCGCTCAGATCCGTGCTCGGCCAGCCATCGCCGTAATTGAGCACCGAGGACAGCAGAATCACCCCGTTAAGTGCGACGCCGTTCTGCTGCAGCCAGTCCGCCAGGTTCGCCGAACGGGTAGTGCCGTAGGATTCCCCCAGCAGGAACTTGGGTGAATTCCAGCGGTTGTTGTCGCTCACATAGCGCTGGATGAACTGGCCAAACGAGTCCACATCCTGATCCACGCCCCAGAACATCTTGTCAGTGCCCTTGTCCACCGGCCGGCTGTAGCCGGTGCCGACCGCGTCGATGAACACCAGGTCGGTCGCGTTGAGCAGGGTATTGGGGTTGCTCACGATGGCGTAAGGCGGCGGCGGTGTTGCTGTATTGTCCTTCGTCACCACCCGCACTGGCCCAATGCCACCCATGTGCAACCACACACTCGACGACCCGGGACCACCGTTATAGATGAACGTCACCGGGCGTTTCGCGGGATCCTGGACTCCATCCATGGTGTAGGCCACGTAAAACATGCTGGCGGTCGGCTCGTTTTTTGCATTGCGCAGCAGGATGGTGCCGGCGGTGGCGGTGTAGCGGATGGTCTTGCCGTCGACGTTGACCCGGCCGTGGGTGACGGATTTTCTTTCCTTGGGGGCGGGTGTTGCGCTGGCCGCAGGTTTAGCGGCCGGGATCTGGTCTGTTGCGAACGCGGGAGCAGCCAACAGTAGTGTCAACAGAGGCAGGCAGGCAAGCGCTTTTTTCATGTTCGTTCTCCGGGAGGCGGGAAGTGTGAGCCCGTGTGAGTCGGTATGACCGGGGATAAATGACGAGGTTCCGAATAACTCCACCATCCTACCTGTATCCGCTTGGGCCGGCGAGCAGGCGGAATGGTTAATCATAAGGCACTTTTTGAAGCACCTGCCGGGGGTTTCGATTAAATTCTCCGTGTTACTTTTTGTTACAGAGTTTTTCTTGAACTCCGATCGCAAAGGCGCTAGGCCAATCACATCAATTATTCTAGACGTACTCCGGCAAACGATAGGGGTTCCTGCCAGTCCATGCGCACAGATCCCAGGTGATTACATCACGGGACCTGAATGCTGCGATGGCCGGAGGTCTTCAAGTTCAATGGTCGCTTGCTGCAAGATGGAACTTGGCCACGCGCATGATGCCCATCACCTGCGTTTGCTGAAGGTATTGAGGCCTTCAGGTTAGCCTGAAGGCATCACGGGTGAGGTTTTCAGGATCACCGCTGAACTTGACCACCACGTTGTCTTCGATGCGAATGCCGCCGTATTTGCGGAAGGCATCCACTTTCGGCCAGTTCACCTGTCGGGAATGTTCGCCCTGGCGGAGTTTTTCCAATAGCGATGGAATGAAATACAAACCGGGTTCAATGGTGACCACGAAGTTCTCCTTCAACACCCGCGTGATGCGCAGGTAGGGGTGGCCCTCCGGTTTCGGGATGGTATCGCCCCGCGGGTTTGCCATGAATCCGCCCACGTCGTGGGTCTGGAGTCCCAGCAGATGACCAAGACCGTGGGGCAGAAACACGCTGCTAATGCGTTTCGCGACGATGTCCTCCGGCGTCAATTTGACGAAATCGAAAAAGTGCAACAGCCGCGCGATGGCATAGTGCGCATCCATGTGCAGCGCCTTGAAATCCAATTCAGGTTTCACCTTCCGGGCGAGGCTCTGTTGTTCCTTGTCGAGGGCATCGATAAGTGCCTGGAACTCATCGGGTTCCGCGGAATAGGTACGGGTCACGTCGGAGGCGTAGCCATTCACTTGCGCCGCGGCATCAATCAGGAATGCATGGCGGCGTGCAGGTTTGTCACGGTCCCAATACTGGTAGTGCAGGGTTGACGCGTGCTCATTGAGGGCGATGATGGCGCCGTAGGGCAGTTGGTTGTCGGTCTGGCCGCTGGCGGCGCAGAAGGCGGTATGGATCTCGAATTCGCTGGCGCCGGTCCGAAAGGCCTGTTCGGCAGCACGGTGGCCCTGAACGCTCAGGGTGCTGGCGCGACGCATGCATTCCAGCTCGTATTCGGTTTTGACGGCGCGGGTGTAATTCAGCGGATTGAGCAGCGCCTCGGGGTTTACATCGGCAAATCCCCAGTTCTTGAAACGTTCCTGCCATTCGCCCAGGAATACGCAGCGTCGCGCAATCGGCAGGGCTCCAGGCGCATCTTCCGGACGCTTGATGATGCGGATGTCGAAGTGTTCGGTCCAATAACCGGATGGCGGCTCCGGTGGCAGGTACCAGTAATCCTCCGGTTGGAAGTACACCAGCACTGGCTTGTGGCCGGCAACGTGGGCCACGAAGGAATCATGGGCCTGGCTGAGGGGCAGCCAGTTCTTGAAGTGCGGATTCACCCGGAAGGGGTAATCCATGTCATCCAGGAACAGAGTGTGCAAAGCACCCGCGAATACCGCCACCGCGTCAAACCCGGCAGCCGCCAGCGCCATGTCGAAGCGTTTTTTGACGGTCTCTAAATGGGATGGGTAAAGCCGTGCGAGGGCATCGCTCATGGTGTTTCCACTCGATGGTTTTAGCGGGCCAGGCGATTATTTCAGATTTCCAGGGGGGCTGCGCGGGCGGACTACCGAATTGTTAAACTGAACCCTTCATTTGCTAGGTGAGCGGCAGCATGGAATACCGGCGATTGGGTAAATCGGGCCTCAAACTGAGCGCTCTGTCTTTCGGGTCTTGGGTCACGTTCAAGAACCAAATTGATACCCAGCTGGCGGAACAATGTCTCGGCGCGGCTTACGACGCGGGCGTGAATTTCTTCGACAACGCCGAAACCTACGCCAACGGCGACTCCGAGCTCATCATGGGCAAGGCCCTGAAGAATCTCGGCTTTTCCCGCGATTCTTTTTGCGTTTCCAGCAAGGTATTTTTTGGCGGCCACAGCCATCCAAAACCTACGCAGCATGGGTTGTCACACAAGCACATCCTGGAAGCCTGTCACCAGGCTCTGCAGCGGCTGCAGGTGGACTACCTGGATTTATATTTCTGCCACCGCCCCGATTCGGAAACGCCGGTCGAGGAAACTGTGCGCGCCATGCACGTCCTGGTACAACAGGGCAAGGTGCTCTATTGGGGCACTTCCGAATGGTCGGCTGAGGAGATCATCGCGGCGCATCGCGTTGCGCGCGAGTTGTACCTGACGCCACCGGCCATGGAACAGCCGCAATACAACCTGTTTGCCCGCGAACGGGTGGAGCAGGAGTATGCGCCCCTGTACCGCGATTACGGCATGGGCACCACCATCTGGTCGCCGCTGGCCTCGGGCGTGCTCACCGGCAAATACAGCCGGGGCATCCCCAAGGATTCGCGCCTGAACCTGCCGGGTTATGAGTGGCTCAAGGAACGCCTGCAGAGTGAGGACGGCCGGCGGCGAGCCGTTGCGGTAGAACAGCTCACGGTGATTGCCCGCGAATTGGGCATGAGCCTGACCCAGCTAGCCCTGGCCTGGTGCCTGAAGAACCCGCATGTCAGTAGCGTGATTCTAGGCGCTTCACGCGTGGAACAGCTCAGGGAGAATCTCGGTGCGCTGGCGCAAGTGCCGAAACTCACCTCCGAGGTGATGCTGCGACTAGCGACGGTAGCAAATTGATATGCGCCTAACGGCGGCGACCGCGGCCAGGGAAATTCACCGCCTGATGCTGGAGGCAACGGAGCGTTATGGCCGCGAAGATTTCATCGCGGCCGCTGCCCTGTGCGAACAGGCGCTGAGCTTATCGCCGGAATTTCCCGATGCGCTGCATCTGCTGGGTTTGTGCCGCTGGAAAAGCGGCAGTTTGCTGGAGGATGCCCTGCGATTGCTCACCCGGGCCCGGGAATTGAAGCCCGATGATGCGCAGTTGTGGCACAACCTGGGCATTGTGCGTGAGCAAAACGGCGACGTCCCCGGTGCTCATGATGCTTTTCAGCGCGCCGTGGAACTCAATCCCGGCAACGCCGAGTCCCATTACAATTTGGGCGTCACGCGTGCGGCGCTGCGGGATGCGGACGGTGCCGAAACCGCCTACCGGCAGACCCTGGCATTGAATAACCGGCATGCGGGCGCCGCCGCAGGACTCGCGGCTATCTCCGAAACCCGGAACCGGCTAGAGGAAGCCGAACGCTGGCTGGCAATCGCATTGCGGGAAGACCCGCGGGACGCGGTTGGCAACCTGACCCAGGCGCAATTGGACTTGCGCGGGGGACGCTTTGGGCAAGCGGCGACGCGGCTGGAAGCCCAGCTTGAGCATCCGCTGTCGGCGGTCAACCGTTCCCTGGCTCTCGGCCGACTGGGGATGGCCTACGACCGCCTCGGGCAAGCTGAGCGTGCCTTCAATGCTTTCATGCAAGCCAAGGAGGTACTGCACACGCTTTTGGGGGAAGCGCCGGATGACAACCTGTATGGGTTGGCCGTGGCTGCGCGCATGCAACGCCTGTTCGCGGTGCTGGCGAAGGATAGCGGTGCGCCGGCCGATGACACGACCGGAATCGTGCCGGTATTCCTGGTAGGGTTTCCGCGCTCCGGCACCACGCTGCTGGATCAGATATTGGCCTCCCATCCACGTATCGTGGTGCTGGAAGAGCAGGAGACGCTGCGGGACGTCCTTAATGATCATGCGATTTCCGATTCACGCTTGACGGAATTCGCCCATTGCGATGACGGCGTATTGCAAAAGTATCGCGACTGTTATTGGACGCGTGTTTCTGGATGCATGCCGGAGCGGCCTCGCGACCAGCTGTTCATCGACAAACTGCCGCTTAACACCCTGCAGCTGCCGCTGATTCACCGTTTGTTTCCGTCGGCACGCATCATTTTCGCGGTACGTGATCCGCGCGACGTGGTGCTTTCCTGTTTTATGCAAAGTTTCGAACCGAATGCCGCGATGCGGCATTTTTTCACTTTGCAGAGCACGGTGCGCTACTACATCGCGGTCATGGAGGTCGGCCGGCAGGCGCTGTCAGTATTTCCCGGGTGCATGCACCGGCTGCGTTACGAGGATCTGGTGGAAGATACGGCAGCTGAAGCTGGCCGCTTGCTGGCTTTTCTCGGTGTAGAGTGGGAGCCCGCGGTGCTGGAATTCCATAAGACTGCGCAACAGCGGCGCATCAATACACCCAGCTATCATCAGGTGACACAGCCTATCTATAAATCGGCACGCCAGCGCTGGCGGAATTATGCGAGCCATCTGCAGCCGGTATTACCGCAACTGCAGGCGTTTGTGGACTATTTCGGTTATTCGTGAGCAACCGGCATAAAAAATCCCGCGGCCCTTGCGGACCGCGGGATCAGTGCCTGGGATTCCCAAGTCCGCTCAGTATTTCACACCTACGCGGACGTAGAAGAAGCGTCCGGGCACGTCATACAGCGTCGGATCGAAGCTATTCAACTGCTGCTGCGTGGATGACGGCGGCTCCTTGTTGAACAGGTTCCGGATGCCGAAGGTAAAGGTCATCTTGGCCGGATCGTAGGCGTAGTTCACCTGGACGTCGTGATAGATGGTTTGCCCGAGATGATTGGTGGACAGACTGTTGTTGGCGGTGTTGGGGTTGGAGCATAGCCCCAGGTTGGTGAGGCTGAGTGGCGAACCGTCGAAGGAATCCGAGCACGGTTCCGTCAGGGCGCTGATGTAGCGCATATCCCATTCCGCCCGCCAATTGCCCGCGGTCCATTGCAGCGAGGTCCTGGCCTTCCAGCGGGGTACGCCGAAGGGAAACACGGTGCCGCCGCGTTCCACGCCCGCCAGCTGGGTGACGGTGGCCGCACCGCCTGGATTGGGGAAAATCTCCTCATAGTTGCGGGTATAGGTGGCATCCAGGCCGAGCTTGAATTCACCCACGGAGGTGGTGGGCAAGGCATAGGTTGCGCCCACGTCAAAGCCATCGGTGCGGGTACCGCCGATGTTGGTGACGCTGTCATTGAGTACCGTGATGGCACCCGCCGGTCCGCGCACAATCCGCGAGCAATCAGCCAAGACGCCCCCGACATAGCAGCCGGTCATGATGGCCTGACCGCTTAAGGGCTGGATGGAGTTCTCCAGTTCGATCTTGTAGTAATCCATGTTGAGGTTCAGGCCCGGAGCCCAGTCGGGGCTATATACGAAGCCCAGGGTGCGGGAGATGGAGGTTTCGGGCTTGAGGTTGGAGTTGCCGCTTTCCAGGGTATTGATCTGGCCATTGGGCTGGGTGTAACTCGTGGGTACCGGGGTTACGCCGCCGAAACCGTTGGCACATCGCTGTTGCACCTGTACCGACACTCCACTCGTGGCATAGCTGCTGCAGGGATCAGCTACCACCGAGGACAGCAGCGTCGGACCGGCGTACAAAGCGTTAATGTCCGGCGCTCGGAATCCCTGGGACCAGGTGCCGCGCAGCAGGAAGTCGTCATTGACCTGCCATTTCAGGCCGGCGCGGCTGGTGGTGTTGCTGCCGAAGGTATTGTACCTGGTGTAGCGCGAGGCCACGTCCAGATCCAGCAGTTTGACGGCCGGGAGATTCGCGAGCAGCGGGATGTCAAACTCGGCATAGATTGCATTCTCGCTGACGCGGCCGGATGTGGGCGGCACCGCTACTTTCGGATTGAAACTGTCGTAACCGTTCTGGGCTACGGAATCCGGGATGAAGAAGCCGTCATGCTCCAGGTATTGATAGCCGGCGGCGAAACCCAGCGGACCCGCCGGCAGATTGGCGAGCGTGCTGTTGCTGATATCGGCATTGTAGATGCGCTGGTTGTTCTCAAACTGGTTCTGTTGTGTGTAGGCGCTGTAGGCGAGCTGTGCCGGTGTGATGGGCGTGGTCTGGCCACCAAAGAAGTTGATGGGCACGCACGCTGTGGTCGCCGCGCAAGTGGCGGGATCGCCCATGGCGGTACGCAATTGCTGCACGTTGAAGGAACCATAATTGGTATCCAGCTCAGTGTCCCTGGAAAAGATGTAACCCGCATCCCAGTCCCATTCCGAATTTCCGACATCGAAATATCCGTTGAAGCCGCCGCTGAAGCGGAAGGTATCCTCGCTTTCGGTGTAGATGCGCGGCCCGTCTTCCACCATGCGTCGGCCCAGCAGGCCCAGCCAGCCGGGGCCGATGGGAACATTGGTATTCAAGTCAAAGCCGAAGGGATTGTATTTCTGGTTGGCGGGAACGTCCGTTACGATGCTGGTGGAGGCAAAGAACAGCGGCGTGGGCCCCGCCTGCTGGGTGGAGTTGCGATGGCTATAGACCATATCCGCACTGAACGTCAGGTTGTCCGCCAAGTCCGTATGGCCCGCCACGTAACCGCTGTAACGTTCCTCGGGGGTCAGCACGTAGTTGTAGGGCGCGTAATTGAAACGATCCTGTTGCACGAAGGGTGCGAACTGGTTCGGTGCCGTACCCGGCTGGCCGGGAATCAATGTCAGATCGCACAACGGCTCATAATTCGGGCTGCTGGCCGAGCCGAAATTGGTGGTCGGACATTGGGTTGAGGTGAGACCGGTGGATCCGGCCGGCGCATTGTTCGGGTCGGTGGGTGTGCTGCTGGTGGGTGGAATGAATACAAACCGCCCCTGAGGCGTGGCCGAGCTGCCGCGTGTCTGGCCCGCGCCAAAAGTGGGTTCCTTGGAAATCGTGCGGTTGCCGGCCTTAATGCCATCCTGCTTGGTATAGGAGATACTGAATACCAAGTTGCTGTGGTCATTGCCGGTGCCGGTGGTGAAATCGTAGCTCTGGGTCTTGCCGTCCCAGCCACCGCCGACCCCATGACCGTCATACATGCCCACATAGGCATTGGCCTCGGTGCCGGTGAAGTTTTTAATGGTGATGATGTTCACCACGCCGGCGATGGCGTCCGAGCCGTAAATGGCCGAGGCGCCGTCCTGCAGTATTTCAATGTGATCGATGATGGCGGCCGGAATGGTATTGAGGTCCACGGTGCCATCCAGGCCCGTGATCCAGCGCTTGCCATTCACCAGCACCAGAGTGCGGTTGGAGCCCAGGTTGCGGAGGTCTACATTGGTCTGGCCGCCGCCGGTATAGGTGAAATTTCCGCCATCGTTGGCCATGGTGTTAAGGGCCCCACCGCTCGAGGTGAGCCGCTGCAGTATTTGGCCGATGGTACTGAGGCCCGTGGCTTTGATCTGTTGCTGGGTGATGACCACGATGGGCTGGGCTTGTTCGACGCTGGTGCGTTTAATCCTGGTACCGGTAACCTCGATTTTGCCGAGTTGCGCGGTATTGTTGGTGTTGGTCCCGGCTGTCTGATCCTGGGCCAGTGCGGCCGGTCCGGCAATGAGGGATGTGGTCACGCTGCAGGCCAGGGCGGCCTGGATAGCGCGTTTCAGCAGGTTACGGTTAGACATTTTGATTCCTCCACCCAATTTAAAGATGTTATTGATAGTGTCGAATGCGCCTCAAGGGCGATCAAGACACTATGTTGTTTAGAAAACACAAAAACTTGGAAGGCAGGCAATTCCTTAAATTCCCTGGATTCTCCTTCCTCTAAGCGACAGTCTAACTATAGACTAAGTTTTTTAAAACTACAGATGTTGCTGTTGACCAACAGATAGAGTTAAACGTGATATTACTTACAATTTACTGGGTAACTCCATAACTATGAAGGAATTTTTCTCGATTAACCGGACGAAACAAAAAAATTTGGAAAATTGAGTGCGCAAGTCAGATTTAAACGCGACGTCTGAAGATATTTCACCGAGTATTTCGCCCGGCGGTGGCCCGTGGCCGGTGGATTTTGATCAGGCCGCACAGCATTTTTCCGCCGGACGTTTGGAGCCCGCCGCCGACATTTGCCGCGCTATTTTGGCAACGACACCGCAGCATGCTCCTGCCTTGCACCTGCTTGGAGTGATCCTCGCGGAGCGCGGACAGCCTGCGGAAGGTGTGCTGATGGTGGCGCGCGCGCTTGAGCTGGATCGCCGCAAGCCTGCATTTCATCTCAGTCATGGCCGGATCCTGATGCGCTGTGGTAACCCGGCCGCCGCCGTCAAAGCCTTCCAGGAATCAGCGCATCTGGATTCGGGCGACCCACGCATACTCAAGCATCTGGTCTTAGCGTTAATCGAATGCCGCCGGATTCCAGAGGCGGAAGCCGCAGCACGTGGGGCCCTGGATAAATGGCCGGCGTCAGCGGAATTGCTGGATGCCTTAGGTATGGTCTTGATGGCGCAGGGCCGTCCCGACGAGGCCCGTGCGGCTCTGGAACGGGCGCGCGAAGCCGCGCCGGATTACCCCGACGTCTATGGCAATCTGGCGATTCTTCATGAGCAGCGCAACCATCTGGATACGGCACTGGAAGTCGTGAATCAGGGTTTGAAACGCTGGCCGGCGCATCGCACGTTGCGTTTCATCCGTGCCCGCTGTCTGCGTCGTCGCGGTCAATACACTGAGGCGAAACTCGCATTACAGGAACTGCTTCAGGGTGGGCTGACCGGCAAGTTGCACCTGGATATTGAATTTGAACTGGGCTGGTGTGCGGATGGCATGGATAATGCAGCGGAAGCTTTCCGGCATTTCACCCAAGCAAATCTACTTGCCGAGCAACTGCCTTACTCTAGCACAGCCCAGGGTGCAGATTATTTGCGCATGCTAGCTTCACTCCAGAAGCAGTTTGATCACGGCTGGGTGACTTCATGGCACCGCCTGCCGCCTGCAGGCAAAACGGACGATCCGGTTTTTATCATCGGCTTCCCGCGCTCCGGCACCACGCTGCTGGATACCATGCTGGGCGCGCATCCCGAATTTAAGGTGCTGGAAGAGCAGCCGACGGTGCAGGCCATGTTGGAGCGCTTGGCGACATTTGCGGGTGGTTACCCCGCGGGACTCGCAACCCTCACGACGGAACAGCAATTGACGTTACGCACTGCTTATTTTCAGGCGGCTGCGGCGATCAAGGGCACGCCCGGTCAACAGCGATTGCTTGACAAGTCGCCATTCAATACCGCGCACACCGGCCTGATTCATCGGATATTTCCCGAGGCGTTGCTGATATTTGTCGCCCGGCATCCAGGTGATGTGTGTCTCAGTTGTTTTATGAACAATTTCCAATTGAACTCGGGTACCCAGCATTTCACCCGTCTTGAAACCACGGTCAGGTTGTATTGTCAGGTGATGGCTCTTTGGTTGACCTACGTGGAGTGTTTGCCGCTGCGCTACCAGGTGGTGCGATATGAGGATCTGGTAAACCAGCCTGAAAACGAATTGCGCCATTTGCTGGATAAGCTCGGGATCTCCTGGTCCGCTGGCGTCCTGCAACATACGACGCATGCGCTGAAACGCGGGCACATCCCCACACCAAGTTATGCCCAGGTGTATCGCCCCATTTATCATGATGCCTGTTATCGTTGGCGCCGTTATGCAGACTATCTGCGGCCTTTCCTCGGGGATCTGCAGCCGTATATCGAGAGGTTTGGTTATGCCGTCTGAAAATCCTGCGGCATTTTCAAATCGTATCCAAGAACTGATGCAGCAAGCGGTGGCCTGCCATCAACAACAGGATTACGCTCGGGCGGAAGCCGGCTATCGCGAAGTGCTGCGCCTGATACCGGCGCATCCTGATGCCACCCATTTCCTGGGTTTACTGGCCCACCAGACCGGTCATGATGAAGTGGCATTGATCTTTCTCAAACAATCCGTGGTATTGGGTCCGGGGAGTGCCCTCTACCGTCATAATCTCGGCGGTGTGTTCAGGGAACTCGGCCAGCATGTCGAAGCGGAACGTTGTTATCACGAGGCGCTCACACTCAAGCCCGATTATGCGGATGCACTCATCGGACTGGCGATGGCACAGCAGGCACGCGGCCATTTCGAGGACGCGCATGCGAATTATGTGCGGGTCTTGGTCCTCGAGCCACACAACTTTGAAGCCTGCCTGGGCGCTGGTGGCGCACTGTTGGAACTCACGCGGCGCCGCGAAACACTGGATTGTTATCGCAATGCGCACAGGCTTGCTGCGGGAGACGCAGAGAGGCTACAGCGTGTGGGACTGGCCCTGCGCGAGGCCGGCGCCATGCATGAAGCCAAGCAGTGCTTTGAGCAGGCGCTCAAGCTGCGGCCGGACTACGTGGAGGTCCACAACAGTCTGGGTATTACCCTGGGAGACCTGGGGGATTTCACCCATGCCGAAACCCACTATCGCGAAGCCCTGGGCCTGCGTCCCGCCTACGCCAGCGGCTGGCACAATTTCACAAGCATCATGCGTCTTATGCCTGACGATCCCCTGTGGCCGTCGTTGCGGGCCTTCGCCGAACAGGCATCAGAGTTGCCGGCGGCAGAAGCCGGTATGCTGCAGTTCACTTTGGGCAAGGTGCGCGATGATCGTGGCGAATACACACAGGCCTTTGAGCATTATTTGCAAGCCAACCGGCTGAAACGCGCCGCTATCGAATACGACGAATCGCGTCAGAAAATATTTTTTCAGAATTTCATCCGTCACTTCAGTGCTACGTTCCTTTCCAAACAAGCCGGCGCAGGGACGGACAGCGAATTACCTGTATTCATCGTCGGCATGTCACGTTCCGGCACCACTTTGGTGGAACAGGTTCTCGCCAGCCATCCGCGGGTGCACGGGGCCGGCGAGCTGCATTTGCTACGGCGCTGCCTGCGTGTGGAGCTGGGCCCTACGGACAACGATGATGAGTTGCCGGCGAAGCTTGTGACCGTGGATGTCACCGGGCTTCGACGCATTGGCGAGCGCTACTGTGCGGAGCTTGCGCAACTTGCGCCCGATGCCGCGCGCATCACCGATAAATTGCCCGGCAACATGGCTTTGGTGGGGCTCATTCATATTGCCTTTCCACGCGCCAAAATCATTCATTGTGTGCGCGATCCGCTGGATACCTGCGTATCCTGTTTCTCGAAATTATTCGCCACCGGGCATGCCTTCAGTTACGAACTGGGTGAACTGGGTCGTTTCTACCGGCTCTACGAAGAGTTAATGCAGCACTGGTGCGCAGCACTTCCTCCAGGCCGCATCCTGGAAGTGCGTTATGAAGATGTGGTTACCGACCTGGAAACCCAGGCACGAAGATTGCTGGAATTCTGCGGTCTGCCCTGGGATCAGGCCTGCCTGCGATTTCATGAACACCGCCGACCCGTCAAGACTGCGAGTCTTGCTCAGGTACGCCAGCCGATTTATGCGAGTTCAGTGGGGCGCTGGCGTCGCTATGCGCAATATCTGGAACCGCTCCAGCAGGCCCTGGGAATGTAAATCCACGCGCCCAAATCTAACGCGGCGGCTGATAGGGAGTGGTTTTGATCGTGGAGCCTGCTGACGGTGCTGAAGTGGCCGCGGCCGAGTGACCTCCAAGGCATTTGTAGATACCGAAGGTCTGCGTGCCGTTCATGGCTGCCGTCAAGGGTGAAACCGTGTCGCCGCCCTGTGTTCCCGCCTGGTTCATGGCGAGAGTCCGCAAGTCTTTTTCCACATCGGCTTGCATGCGACTGATGAAACCCACCTGGTCGGCAACGGATACCTGGGTCTTGCTGAGCAGCTGGCAGCCAGCCACGCGATCCTGCGGCAATACCATGATGCCTGCCTGCTTCACTTGTGGGCTGGGCGATACCCAGGTGCAGCCCGCGATTACGGTCAGTGCGCCTGCCATGAATACTATGCTTAAGCCTTTCATAATACCTCCGCTCGCTAAATAGCCTGGCTTGGATGCACATAGTTTACCGTATGCGCTACAGTGCCGCAGAATCCCTGTATAAACAGCGGGCTTTATCCCCCTATTCCTCTCACCGAATGGAGTCGGTATGCACATAAAATGGATTATCTGGTCAACCGCCATCTTGTTGATGCTGGCCGCGTCACCAGCCTTCGCCTGGCGCTGCGATCACGGTTTCGTGAATACCGGTGATACCGCCAGTCTGGTGCGCAGAAAATGCGGTCAGCCGGATTTCGTATACACCGACACCGGTATTTATCGGCGCGGGCATTTCATCTCCATAGACGAGCACTGGTATTACAATTATGGACCCAGCCGCTTACTCCAGGAGCTGCGATTCCATAACGGTGTACTACAGGCTGTGGACACGTCGGGTTATGGGTTCAGGCCGGTTTCGCGCCGCTGCACACCGCAGGATATTCGCGTAGGTATGAGTGCCTACGAATTGGCTATGCGTTGCGGTAAGCCCAAAAGCAAACGCAATCGCTCTGCCCGCATCAGCGGCGCTAAGCGCTCCAGTGAAAAAGCGGTGATCCACAGGGAAGAGTGGACCTATGATCTTGGATCCCAATACCTGTTACAGAAAGTCACCATTTCCGATGGACGAGTGCAGAGCCAGGAAACGGCAAGCCGCGTAAAACATCCTGCAAAACGCCGGCGCTGATAAGCATCAATGGTTGGTGGCGGCGGGTGGCGCCTCGCGCATGAAGTGCGCAGGTAAATCATAGAAGCGCAGTTCCATGGGTTTGCCAGTGGCATCCAGGTCGAAAGTCACGTACTGGTCAAAAGCTTCGTCGTAGAAACGGTAACGCAGTTTCACGCGGAAAGTATTATGGTTCCAGTGAATCAGGTCGCCGGTGAAATCCGGATTACCGAGCCGCAATACCAAATGGCCGTTTTCCAGTGAGAGCCGCGCGTCACCCTCCAGCGGATTGCTGTAAACGCCGACGTATTGCTTGAGTGCCAGCGGCGCCGCACCCGGCACATAAGAGGCAACAAGCTTTGTTTGCTCGGCTTTATCGGTTAGCTTCTGCTGGTGCGCCAGCGCCAGCAGTGTGCCGTTGGTACCGCGTGGCGGCTTACCCAAGTATTCGTCGAGGATGTGAAAAAGCAGTGCATTGCGGGCATCATCGTGGTCCATGTTGGTGAGCACCACCACACCCAGGTGCAGGTCTGGCAGCATTCCCAGGGCCGAGGCCATGCCGTCGATATCACCATCGTGCATCACCAGTTTGTGGCCGCCATAATCTTCAACGATGAAACCCAGTCCGTAGGTGTAAAAATGGCTATCCGGGCTCATGGCACGCAGCCAGGTACCGATGCCGCTGTCCATGGGTATCACCACCTGCGGTGTTTCCATGGCAGCGATGATTTTCGGCGGCAGCACGGTTTTGCCTGCGTAGCTGCCGTTATTGAGCAGCATCAGCAGCCAGTGGGACATGTCGTTGACGCTGGAATTGATACCGCCCACCGGCGCCATGGTGTCGGTATCGTAACGGCGGATCACCGTCACTTTGTGATCCACTTCGGCGTGTGGTGCAGCGGCATCCGCATCGGCACTGATGGCCGCGACGCTGGTGTCGGTGCGATTCATGTCCAGGGGCACGAAAAAATGGGCGTGAACGTAGTCTTCCCAGCTTTGTCCGGTAATGGCCGGGATCAGTTGACTGGCCACCAGATACATGGCGTTGTTGTAACAGAAGTGTGCGCGGAAACCATAGCTGGGTTTGTCGAAGCGTAGGTGTTGGATGATCTGTTCGCGGTTGAAATCCGTAGTGAACCACATGAAAATCGGATCGCAGTAGCCGCTGCGATGAGTGAGTAGATCGCGTACCGTCAATGCGCGCGTCACCCAGGGATCGCTGAGTTCGAAACCCTTGAGATACTGTGTTACCGGATCATCCCAGTGGAGTTTGTTCTGGGCTACCAGCGTACCGAGCGCCGCGGCGGTGAATGCCTTGCTGTTGGAGGCGATGGTGAATAACGTGTTGGTGTCCACCTTGCCGGGCTTGCCCAGTTCGCGCACCCCATAACCACGCGCCAGGACCAGTTTGCCGTCCTTGACCACCGCGACGGCGAGTCCCGGTACTTTCCAGTCCGTCATGACCTTCTGCACGTACGCATCAAGATCACTGAGCGGCGCAATCGGTTGCGCCGCGAACGCAGTACCGCATAGTGCGCTGATGCAAATGCTGGACAGCAGGCTGCGCAGTTTGCGCATGGCGCATGCTCCGAGATTTAATCAGTTTGTGAAGTTGAGCAGTTGTATGTCGAAGACCAGCATGCCGTGCGGCGCTCCGGGGCGATTGCGGTTGTCGTAAGCAAGTTTTCCGGGAATCCACACACGGATTTTTTCACCTTTGATCATGAGCGGCAACACGTCTTGCCAGCCTTGGATCAGCTTGTTAAGCGGAAACGTCGCCGGACTGGTGCTGCCGTCGGGATTGACCGTGCTGTCAAATTTTCTGCCGTCCGTGGTCCAGCCGGTATAGTTGACGGTGATCGTGGAATCCAGCGACGGATGTTCGCCACCGCTGCCGGAGCTTAGCACCTGGTACGCGAGGCCATCCTGCAGTACGGTCGCTGTGGGTGGCGGTGCCGCCACGTCCGGCGGCGCTTTGTAAGGATTGGTCATGCAGCCGTTGAGCAGCATGAACAGCGCGATGGGAACCAATGGCAGAACGCGGCGGGATGAGATCACAGCAGCACTCCAGCAAATTTCAACGTATTTACTTTAGCAGTTTGTTTCCCAACATACCGCCAGTCCGGTATTAGCAGCTACCAGTATTTTTCAATCAGGCTAACTGATTCTCAGTTGAGCCCCGAAACGGTGCTGCGGGCATTCCGCCACCACTTGAAGATGATAGAGGGGGGGTGGAATGACTGCTATCCAACACCTGCGCCGGGCTAGTGACCCCGGCGAACGCTTGGCTCTGTGGGTATCCGCGGCGTGCAGAAACGCTGCCGGCGGGACGCTGGACAGCATTGACCACCTGCGATGAGCAGCAAGATGCTGATCCAGCCCCTGGACTGGGTTCCACGGGTACAGCACCTGACGCTGCCCATCCACAGGTTTGACTCGACCACTGGTAACCTGAGCCAGGCAATCCGCCTCAAAAAACCGGTGCCAGCCCTCGCTTGTTTGCTGTCCAGTCCAGAAGTCTATTTTTTCTTCTTTTTCACAGCACCCAGCGTGATTTTAGGTTTTCCCGTGCCCGGGTGATGGGGGCGAGATGTGCCATAACTCCCCCGCCAAATCTTGCCGCGCGCCGTCTTTTTATCGCCCTTGCCCATGCCCGTCTCCTTAGTACCCCGGTGAATTGAGCTGCTGAGTCAGCGGGAATTATAGCGATTGCAGGCTCTTCAAGGCAGGCGTCGGGACCTGGTTGAGCATAGTCCCACGGGTATTTTCAGGCCGGCCGAACAGTTGCGGGCGTTCGTCCCCGGTACAACCTGATACGTTCTTAGAGCGTCTAACAAAATGCCTCAGCGCCCCCTCACCCCAACCCTCTCCCACCAAGGGAGAGGGGGGGGTTGAGCGGAAGGCAAGGGCAAGTGTTCTCATTTTGTTAGACGTTCTTAATTATTATCTGCGGCCAGGAATCCAAGCGGTTCATGCGGGGTGACCTCCCGCGACGCCGCGGAGGTGAATAACCGCGCTGTATACAGGCCCAGCAACTGGATATCGTTGGCCTCGATACGCAAGGCGCTGCCTTCACGCAGACCCACCACCGGAACTTTGGGATTGGCCTGCACGAATTCCCGCAGGCGTTCGGCACGTGCCTCGCCCTGAAAACCAGGCAAGCGGGCATCGGTATAGTGCGGATTAATCTGAAAAGGTATCAGGTTGAGCGCTTCACAGCGTTCCGGCCACGCCACGGGCATGTCGTTGGTGGTACAGATGGTGGGACAGGTCACGTTGGAGCCTGCACTCCAACCGATATAAGGCATGCCGGCCAGCACCCGCTGGCGGATGATGGCTATGAGTTTGTTGGTATATAGCGCGTGCAATAACTGAAAGGTGTTGCCGCCGCCCACGACCAGCGCTTCGGCTTCATTTATTGCCCGTACCGGATCACCAACGCTATGCAAGCCCGTGACTTCATAGCCGATGGCGGCAAAGTTGGCACGCACCCGCGCCAGATAATCATCGTAGCCGTTGGCCACGCGGGCATACGGCACAAACAGCAAAGTGCGTGCCCGCGCATTGAGAAAACTGCGCAGATAGCCGCGGGCGTGCTCCAGATATTCGGTTCCAGCCGTACGCGAGCTACTGAGCAGCAACAGGCGGCGTTTATTGCGCGTCATGAGTCTCCATACCTTTTGGTGATGGTTTTGTGACAGCGACGACCATGATCTGACCGCGCTTGTCAAAACTGACAAACTTTGTCAGTTGCGCTGCTTACCGGCCAAGCCGCTTGATGAGCCCGCTGGTGATACCAGGCATTGCAATCGCAGATAATTGGCTCCAAGCAGGGCGCCGCCGGCCGCGGAGGGGCGGCCGGCGCGCACCTGATTCCCCGTCTCCCACATAAGTACAAGCAATCCAGATGCCAATGTCGCAATTACGATACGGGCCGAACCGCGATGGTTATGGACCGGTCAAGAGCATGTAGGTGCGTTTTAAGCGCGATAGGCAGCGCACATTGATTGTTCGCCGTACGCACGCGCCGCCGCGCTATGGTGTTGCAGCGTGCGCTGGCCCTACCGCTGTAAACTAGCCACATGACAAACCAGACCGGCGCCGCTGGGGCTGAACGCCCCATCGGTATCTTCGATTCGGGCGTCGGCGGCTTGACGGTGTTACGGACTGTGCGCGAACGTCTGCCGCACGAACATTGGCTTTATCTCGGGGATACCGCGCGGCTGCCTTACGGCACCAAGGGACCCGAGACAGTTTCGCGCTACGCCGTGCAAGCGGCATCCCATCTGGTAGAACGCGGCATAAAAATGCTGGTGATTGCCTGCAATACCGCTTCCGCCGTGGCCATGCCGACGCTCACCAAGGAATTCGCGCCGTTACCGGTGATCGGCGTGGTGGAAGCGGGCGCCGAGGCGGCAGTGTCTGCATCGAGGAGCGGCCACATCGCGGTACTGGCCACCGAGAGCACCGTAAGCGGCGGTGCCTACGAGCGCGCCATCAAAGCACGCCGTGCCGATGCCCGGGTATTCTCGCAAGCCTGCTCGCTGTTCGTGGCGCTGGCGGAGGAAGGCTGGAGCAAAGGACCCTTGGTGGAGGCGGTGGCGCGTGAATATCTGCAGCCGCTGCTAGCGGAAAAGAAACGCGACGGTCTCGATTGCCTGGTGCTGGGCTGCACCCATTTCCCGCTGCTGAAAGAAACCATCGCTCACGTGGCCGGGCCGGAGGTAACGTTGGTGGACTCCAGCGAAACAGTGGCGCTGGCCGTAGAAAAAATTCTGCGCAAATCCAAGCTTGCACGTACCGCAGGCCACGGCGATACAGGCTTTCTCGCTACTGACGGTGCCGAGCGCTTCGCGCGAGTCGGCAGTCTATTTCTGGGTGAGGCCATCACCGTGCAGGATGTGGAACTCGTGGATTTATGAGCACTGTTATGACCAGATTGGATGAACATGTGGCTGCGCGCTTCGCACGCATGGCACTGGAGAACGTGGCGCGGGAATACCCGAATCACATCACGCACCTGTTGAATGGCGATGCGGATGCCAAGACGCCGCGTCAGCTGCATCCGGCGTTCTACGGCAGTTACGATTGGCACTCTTCGGTTCACAGCCACTGGCTGCTGGTGCGGCTATTGCGTTTGTTCCCGCACGCGGGGTTTGCTCCCGAGATCCGTAGGTTGCTGGATAGGCATTTAACCGCGGACAAGCTTGCGGCGGAACAGGCCTATTTTGAGCGACCGCACCGCGCCACCTTCGAGCGTCCCTATGGCCTTGCCTGGCTGTTGCAACTCGCTGCGGAACTGCACGAATGGCACGTGGCCGAAGCCATGCATTGGCATGCGCTGCTGGCGCCACTAGAGAAATTGGCTAAAGCACGGTTTGCCGAATGGTTGCCGAAGCTCACTCATCCGGTGCGTAGCGGCGAGCATTCCCAAACCGCGTTTGCATTGGGAATGACCCTTGACTGCGCTCGAATCACGGATGATAGGCCGCTGGCGAGCCTGGTGGAATCCCGCAGCCGGGATTTTTACCTGCAGGATATGCACGCAGCCCTCGCGTATGAACCATCCGGCCAAGACTTTCTATCGCCAGTGCTGGCGGAAGCCGATCTGATACGCCGGGTATTGTCGCGAAAAGATTTTGCAATCTGGCTGACAAGCTTTATGCCGCAAATTCCGGTTAATGGTGACACGGACTGGCTGCAGCCGGTGGTGTCAAAAGATCAATCCGATGGCAAGCTTGCCCATCTGGATGGTCTGAATCTCAGCCGCGCGTGGATGTGTGCGGGCATTGCGGACGCCCTGCCGGAAAACGATAGACGGGGCACAGCTATGTCAGCGATAGCGGCGGCACACGCCGCAGCGGGACTCGCCGGTATTCGCGAGGAACGTTACGAAGGCAGCCACTGGCTGCCGAGTTTTGCCGTGTATCTGCTCACCCGGCGTGGTATGAAATATGAGTAGCAATTACGACCCCACGCCACGCCCAACCGGTTGCATGCGTCGCTTGGGTTGGCGGGTGCTGACGATTTTATGGTGCTCGTTCCTGGCGACCCTCGTGGGAGTCGGCTTTCGTGGCGTAGTGGATCCGCCCACCACGGCATTCATGCAGCAGCGTCTGCTGTACCTGCATGCCCACGGCGATACGCATGCGCGCATTGATTACCAATGGGTGGATTACGGGAGCATCGCGCCTTGCATGCGTCTTGCGGTGGTGGCGTCGGAAGACCAGACCTTTCCCTATAACGATGGTTTCGATTGGCTCGCCATCCAAGAGGCGCTGCGGCACAACCGCGTGAGCCATTATATTCGTGGGGCCAGTACCATCACCCAGCAGAGCGCCAAGAACCTGTATCTCTGGGCCGGACGCAGCTATTTCCGCAAAGCGCTGGAAGCGTATTTCACCGTACTGCTGGATACGGAATGGCCCAAGCAAAGGATTTTGGAGATCTACCTCAACACCGCCCAGTTCGACAGCAACGTATTCGGCGTGGGCGCCGCGACGCGCCACCTTTTTGATAAGTCACCGGCGCAGCTTGCGCCGGGTGAGGCGGCATTGCTGGCGGCGGCCCTGCCGGCGCCGGACCGTGCTGATGTGGTTGATCCTTCTGATTACTTACGGCGCCGCCAGCATTGGATTCTGGATCAGATGCAGCAGCTCGGCAGCGGTTACCTGAATGGCATAGAGGCGGATGCAGGCGGTTAAATTCGCCGGCTACTCCCGTTCCCGTACGGCGATGCCGCTCATTTTTCTTCCCGGTGCGCGCGCTCCCGGGATCAGCGCCCCCTATAAGAATCAATTCGTCCAACATTTGGGTGTGCGCACCACTATTGGCCAGCTGCGCCTGCGGCTGGCGGCGAGATCCCTGACAATCTTTGCGCCACGCTCACCCGCAAGCTGGCGGGCAAAGGGATTGTAAAACAATGCATCGGAGTGCCCGCTTTCCAGGTGCGGTACCTGGCGACCCAGAGCACCGTATCGGACACATGACGGATAAGGTGGATTTGGACATGCAAGCTTTTCCTGGGGCCGTGGAAACCTGTCGTGCTGCGACGGGCTTGTAAAGCGCGCTGGCTTGCGGCGGCGCTTGGAACAGGTGATTATTTGATCTCCGTGGTGGAGACCCTGTTCATCTGGAGAATCCCATGCGCCGTGCCGCCGTGCTCTTGCTGTTCCTGTTGCCACTGGCCGCCTGTTCATTGCAGGAGCAACCGGTCCGTACCTTGGTAGCCGTGACGCCCGCTGCCGGAATATCGGCAGTGGCGCTGGGCGTGAATATCGGCGCGGTCACCATCATGCCCAGCAAGGATGCCGAGGTGCATGTGAGCGTAGGTTTGCGGCCGTCCAACAGCTTTCTAGGCGTATTCAGCATGGGCGGCGAGCATGCTATCAAGGCGGCGGTCATCAATCAGGTAAGCGTTGATGGCGTACTCAAACTGAGTATGCGGTATCCCGCCAATACCGATGCCAGTGGTGTCAACGAGTATTGGACGGTGGCGGTGCCGGCGGGCATGCATGTCAGCAGCGATATCAACGTGGGCAAGCTGCGGATTAGCGGCATCAGCGGCGGCGTCGAGGCCAATCTGAACGTGGGCAAGGTCACACTGGATCTGCCCAGCGGCCCCATGAAGGTGTCAGTCAACGTCGGCAAGATCAATGCCCAGGCACATACACTGAATTATGGAAAGGTGAGCGTGAGTGCCGATGTGGGCGACTACTCACTCGAGGTCAATGGCGTATCCACAGGCAATCAGGAGAAAACGAGTCCCGGTAACCACCGCCTCAGTTACCAGGGCCACGGTCAGGATGCCATCAGCCTCACGGTCAGCACCGGCAAGGTAACGCTGGCCCTCAGCGGGAAATGATTTTCAGAATTTTCTTGCGTCGGCGCACGAATAAAAACGCTCCGCATGGCGGGAGGGTTTGCCGGTGTTGCTTTTAGTGACCGAATTCCTGCAGCGGTAAGGTGTGCAGCGGTGTGGGCAGACTTGATATATAAGCCGCCAGTGCCAGGACTTGGGCATCCGTGAGGGCTTTTGCCTGGGGCGCCATGATGATGTTCTGGCGCTGGCCGTCACGGTATTCGTTGAGCGCCTGCGCCAGATAATCCCGGTATTGGCCGGCGAGGATGGGCGGTGGATTGCCCGGCAGCGGGATGGGATGAGCGCCATCGGCGCCGTGGCACGCGGAGCAGGTGTTCTTGAAGTGTTGGACGGCCCAGGCAAGCGTGGCGGGCGGTGTGGGGGGCGCTGATGTATCGGCCAGCGCAGCCGTGGTGCAGAGCATCAGGCCCAAGCCAAAAATCGCAAGTTGCGATATACGGTTCATTGTCGTCGTCCCTCTATTTCGATTTGTTCGGTGTCCCCAGGCTCTGGAAATACGCGGCGATGTCTTCCATCTGCTGTTCCGTGAGGGAAGAGGCCTCGGCATGCATGCTTTGGTAACTGCGGGCGCCGGATTTATATTCCTGCAGCGCGTGCAAAATATAGGCGGCACTCTGGCCGGCGAGTTTCGGCACACGGTAGGTGGGATAGACACTGGTGTAATCGGGGATACCGTGGCAGCCGAGGCAGGTCTGGGACGCGACTTTGCCCTTGGCGATATCGCCGTCTGCGCGGGCGGCGATGGTGACTGCGAGCGCAGCGCAAGCAAGTATGATAGCGACAATGCGGCTCCGCATCGGAGGTCTCCCTTGGGTCCGGTTAGCACTTAACTATCGAGATTATCGGGACGAAAGCGGCGCATAGGGTAGCAGATTGCGTGCCGGATTTCCGCCCGCTGTCCGGCAGCTGACGGCGAGATCAGGAGCCATGACGGGCGGTAGCGACTGGTGCATACTCCGGGCGTGATATTTTTCATGACCGCGAAATCTTGGCGGCATTCTGTGGCGTAAGGGGCGGTTGCAATCAACCCAGCGGGAGGACAGCATGGCCCAAAGTTTCTTCAATGGGCGTGTCAGCGGCTGGCCGCTGGCGTTATTGCGCATCGCCTTGGGCAGCCTCTGGCTGGTGGCGGTGAGCGGCAAGCTCGCGCACCTTTCCCAATGGCCGGCGGGATTGCACGGGTATCTGGAAGGCTCCCGCAAGGCCACGTTCGGGTTCTACCGCGGTTTTCTCGCCTTCGCCGCAAACCATTACATGATTTTCGCGTGGTTGGTGCCCATCGGCGAATTGTGCGTGGGCACTGCCTTGGTGTTGGGTGTGGTCTCGCGCTTGGCCGCAGCGGTGGGCCTCTTCATGGTGCTGAATTTCTGGTTCATGAAGGGCGCGACTTTCTGGGACCCCACCAATCATGACAGCCTGTTCATCATGATTATGTTTGCGCTGATGTTCACGCAATGCGGACGGGTGCTGGGGCTGGATTATTTCTTGGCCAAAAAGAAACCCAACGGATTGCTGTGGTGAGGACGGTGGACAAGATCCGCAAACCCGATGCAGTCTGGCGCGCCGAACTCACCCCGGAACAATACGCGGTGACCCGCAAGCAGGCCACCGAGCGGCCCGGCACCGGCGAATATCTGCACAACCATGCCGCGGGTGTATATCGCTGTGTGTGCTGCGGCAATCCGGTATTCACGTCGGACGCCAAGTTCGAATCCCACTGCGGCTGGCCGAGTTTCTCCGCACCCGCCAGCGAGGGCAATCTGGAGCGGCACACCGACGGCAGCCATGGGATGCAGCGGGTGGAAGTGGTGTGCGCCCGTTGTGACGCGCATTTGGGGCATGTGTTCGAGGACGGACCCGCGCCCACGGGGCTGCGTTATTGCATCAATTCCGCCGCGCTCAAGTTTGAGCCGCAAGACGACGGTAAGAAGTGACCGAGGAAATTTTTCGCAGCGACGCTTATGCGCGCACCTGCGAGGCGACGGTTTTGGCCGTGGATGAGCGCGGCATCCGGCTGGATCGCACCGTGTGTTATCCGGAAGGCGGCGGTCAGCCGGGCGATACCGGCGTGATGCGCTTGGCCGATGGTCCCGAAGTGCGCATCGCCGACACCCGCAAAGGCGCACAACCGGGCGAGATTCTGCACATCCCGGCGCAACCGGCAACATGGCTCAAGCCCGGTATGTGCGTCACGACAGAAATTGACTGGGCGCGGCGTTACCGGTTCATGCGCATGCACACCTGTCTGCATCTGCTGTCCGCCATCATCATCGCGCCGGTCACCGGCGGCCAGGTGGGCGATGGCTACGGCCGGCTGGATTTCGATCTGCCGGAAAGTCCGGATGCCGCGGAAGTCAACGAAAAACTGAACGCGTTGATCAAAAGCGACGCGCCCGTGTCTTTCCGCTGGATCACCGACACGGAACTGGATGCGCATCCCGAGCTGGTGAAAACCATGTCGGTGCAGCCGCCGCGAGGCGTGGGCCGTGTGCGGCTGGTGGACATTGAGGGTATTGACCTTCAGCCCTGCGGAGGAACGCACGTGGCGCACATTGGCGAGATCGGCGCTGTGACTATCAGCAAGATCGAAAAGAAAGGTCGCCAGAATCGGCGGGTGCGGCTTGAATTTCCAAGCCCCACGCCCCCTGCGGCCTAGGAGTTTTTACTGGTGCTGCGATGGAGATGGAAAATAGCGTCATCCCGATTCTTGACGCAGCACGCAGTACTCAGCACCCGGCATTCTTTGGATTAACTTGGAGTTTTTATCATGACTGAACAGCAAAAGGGCCACGGCGTCACCATCGTCGCGTATATCCTGCATCTACTGGGCGCCATCACCGGCATTCTGAGCATCGTGGCGCTTATCATCAATTATGTAAAACGTGGCGACGACGGCACCATGATGGACAGCCATCATTCCTGGATGATCCGCACCTTCTGGTGGGCGATCCTGTGGTGCATCCTGATCGGCGCCAGTTACCTGGTGCTGGTTGGCTTCATGGTCGGTTGGGTCGGTTTCGCGATTGTGTGGATCTGGTATGTGTATCGCCACATCCGCGGGCTGATTTATCTTACCGACGACAAGCCTATGCCGGCGTGAGTCGCATGATCAGAATGTGTGAATACAAGACCTGACACCGGATGCGCATGAAGCGGCTGCGCGCATCAAGATAGCGAGAAAGATGTTATGAGCAAAAAACATATTGGCGGTGATTTCGAAGAATTCCTTCACGAAGAAGGGCGGCTGGATGAAAGCACCGCAATCGCCCTTAAACGTGTGATCGCCTGGCAATTAGAGCAAGCCATCAAGTCGCAGCATCTCACCAAGAATGCTGTCGCCAAACGCATGAAAACCAGCCGTGCCCAACTGGATCGCTTGCTCGACCCCACGAACCCGTCCGTGACATTGGAGACAATCGCGCGCGCAGCTTCCGCG
>DAHUYB010000064.1 GCA_027315405.1 Gammaproteobacteria bacterium
TGCGTTTGTCGGCATGGCGTCTACCCCGAGTTTCGATCCCCAAGAACGATATGATCCGGCTAACGGCAATAGATTCCTTCAAAATGGCCAAAATACCCGAGATGCATTAACAAACATGCCACAACGTCCTGCGATCGGGCCTATGCCGAACAGCCGGCCGATGCTGGGGACGCTGGGTGCAACGACAGATGCATTTGGATTGTATGCCGGCTACATTGAATACTCTCATCGCTTAGGGGGAATGTGGAAAGGGTTGAATGGTAAATGGAACTCACTCGACTGGGGCGGGAATGGGGCAACAGGCGCACGGAGCTTGGCGACGCAAGCGGCGGATGATGCACATGAACTAGGCGTGGCCGGGTTTGTTGTCTCGGGTAGCATTAATGGCTACGTTGGAATCAAAGATTTGACACAGGGTAACTACGGGGGTGCTGCAGAAGCAGGGTTAAATATCGGTTTTGGCGCAGGAATGGTTTGGGGTGGGCCAGTTGGCCTGGTTGCCGGGGGTATCTATTTTGGTGTTCAGGACACCATTGGATGGGGGAACGTGATGAGTTCATACACACAATTCATCCAGGAAAATCCGGGTTGGAACCCATATGGCGGCTATAACGGCCCCTGAGCTTAATCAATAAATCCGTCGTGCATTGTTCTATAGATGTTAGGGCTTCAGATTGATATGAAATCGCTTGATATTTCCAAAGTACGAAACATGGGTAGCACAGTCTCATTTCTTAACTCAATCATGTGGTACATGAAGTATATCTTTTACAGGATTTATCGTTGGCAATGTGGACTACAGCCCCGGGAACAATGGGCGGCGCAGAACGCTTTGGCTGGTGTTGCCGCCCTTGTTTATATTTATTTATTTTTACTTTTAGTGCTAACGAATTTTGTTTTCCCAAGCTTCTCTCTATTGTCAGTGTCAGGGCAACATATCGCATTGGTGATGGTTCTATTTGCTGCATTAATATTGGGAATCCCTTATTTTAAATATATACGTGCTGGACGCTATAAACATATTGTTGCACAATTCCACACGTTGAAGGAGACAACAGCACAGGCCGCGCTGCGGGGATGGCTTATTGTTTTAGCTTACGTGATTCCAATTATCGCTATAGTTATAATTGCAGTAGTTACACATTCAAGAGAATAGGGATCAAGTCTTGACTTAGGGAAGGTCTGATCAATTCAGCTTTGCGGCTTCCAGTTGTGTAATCTGCTGGTCGGGATACGTTCTCGGCACGTGCGCTGGCGTACAGCCAGCGGATTTTCTTCAATCAGGTTTCGATTCGATCCGCCCCGCCCATTGGATCCTCAGTAGGCGGGCGGCATCCGCAATAGCCGTCTCCGCACCATGTATAGGTTGGTCAAGGCGCAGGTGACGAACAGCCGGTGGGCATTCTTCTTCAGCCCTCGATAGCGGACCTTGACGAAGCCAAACTGCCGCTTGATCACCCGGAACAGGTGCTCCACCCGGGCGCGCACTCTCGATTTGGTGCGATTGCACTCTCGATCCGGCTCGGTGAGGGGGTGATGGGCATTACCTTTATGATGGGTAAAGTCCTGGACACACGGGGCATGCTGGCGCATGACTTCGGTCTGACCGGCGTAGGCGCTGTCGCCCCACACCCGCGTCTCTCGCCCGTGTAGCAGATAGGGCAGCACTTGAGAGTCATGGGTATTGGCCGGGGTGGCGAACACTGAGTGGATCAGCCGGCTACGGCTGTCCACCCCGATGTGCGCTTTCATGCCGAAATGCCACTGATTGCCCTTCTTCGTCTGGCACATCTCGGTATCCCGTTGACGCTCGCGATTCTTGGTGGAGGGCGGAGCCGCAATAATCGTGGCATCCACAATCGTGCCACCGAGAATAGGGGTCAAGTCTTGACTTAATACATATTGCCGTGCAAGACTTCCGGCATGGCTCGGCCGCTGCGAATTGAATACCCCGGGGCCTGGTATCACGTCATGAACCGGGTGGCGGGGCGGCGGATCGTGTTTGAGGATCAAGGGGTGAGTGGGCTTTTTCTGGAACTGCTGGCGGACATCACTAACCGCTTTGGAGCGGAGTGTCATGGCTATTGCCTCATGGGCAATCACTACCACCTGCTAGTGCATACGCCGGAAGGCAACCTGGGACGGGCCATGCGGCATTTCAACGGGGTGTTCACGCAACGCTTCAACCGCCGGGCGGGCCGCGACGGGGCATTGTTCCGGGGACGCTATAAAGCCATCCTCGTGGATGCTGATAATTATCTGTTGGCCGTATCGCGGTATATCCACCGTAATCCGCTGGCGGCCGGGTTGGTGAAACGCCTGGACCGCTATGTCAATTCCAGCTACCCGGCCTACCTTGGCCAGCGGCCCCGTCCTGAGTGGCTGAAGACGGAGACGGTGTTGGGCTTGCTGGGAGCACGCGGGGCGGCGCGCCGCTACCGGGCGTTGGTTGAGCAGGGCGGGCCGGACGAAGTGACCGTCTTTTATGCGGCGGCACGCCAAGCGCCGATTCTGGGAAGCGCGGCATTCACGAAACAGATACGACGCGGCCGCCGGCCGCATCCCGAGCAGCCGGAGCACAAACGTCTGCAGCGACGGACCTCAAACACGGAGATTCTGACGGCCGTCAGTGCGGCTTGGCGGGTACCGGCCAAGGCTCTATGGCACACGCAGCGGGGGCGGGGCAAGCGGAACCTGCCGCGGGCGGTGGCCATGTACCTGAATCAGACACTGGGTCGCCGGAAGCTCGCGGCGATTGCGCGGGATTTTGGTGTGGGCCACTATGCGACGGTGGCGGTGACTATCCGGCGCTTGCGGGACAGCCTTAAGCAGGATCCGGCGCTGGCGAAACGGGTGCTGAAAATTGAAGGCAAGCTGCAATAATATATTAAGTCAAGATTTGACCCCTATGCTCTCTGAAAATCATAAGTCGTCGCCTCCCGGCGGGAGGCATCCAAAGATAAACTCGGATGGGCTTACCACCCCACCAGGAGACGACGATGACACTGTACTGCGGAATAGATTTGCACAGCAACAACAGCATGATTTCATTGATTGACGAAGCTGATCGTGTGGTCAGTGAAAAACGTCTGGATAATACGCTGGAAGCCATTGAACGCCATCTGCGACCTTTTCAGGATGACATCGGCGGTATCGTTGTAGAGTCCACCTACAACTGGTACTGGTTGGTCGATGGCTTGATGGAGCAGGGCTATCCGGTGCATTTGGCGAACACCCTGGCCATCCAGCAATACAACGGCATTAAATATACGAACGATGCCACCGATGCGCGGTTTCTCGCCCATCTGCTCCGGCTCAAGATCTTGCCGACCGGCTATATCTACCCGAAAGCGATGCGCCCGGTACGCGACCTGTTGCGGCACCGGCTGTTGCTGGTCAAACAACGTACCGCGCAGTTATTGAGCTTGCAAGGGATGATCGGACGGCATACCGGCCAGCGTCTGAGTGGCCTTAAAATGAAGCAGCTCAAACCGGGCGACCTGGCCCGCCATTTCGGATCCGCCGCGGCCCTGTTTGCCGCCCAACAACACCACCGGCTGATCCAGCAGCTGAATACGCAAATTGAAGCGCTGGAGGCCTTTGCGCTGACGCGCTGCCAGGACAGCGAACCGTAGGCCCTCCTCACCAGCACCCCGGGCATTGGAAAAATACTGGGTATGACGATTTTGCTGGAGACCGGTCCCATTGAGCGCTTTCCCCAGGTGGGCCATTACTCCTCCTATGCCCGCTGCGTGCCCTCGAACAAACTCAGCAATGGCAAATCCAAGGGCAAAGGGAATACGAAAAACGGTAACCGCTATCTGGCCATGGCCTTTGTGGAGGCCGCGCATTACGCCGCCATCTGGGAGCCGCGCATCAAGCGCTACTACCAGCGCAAGTGCCGGAAAGTGCCGGTGATGGTCGCCAAGAAAACGGTCGCCAACAAACTCACCCGCGCGTGTTATCACATGCTGAAAAACGGCACGGTTTTTGACGTGACGCGCGCCTTTGGGTAACCCGGTTTCAGGTGGTGAGATCGAAAGGGGTCTGACGAACAGCCCGGTACTCTGAATATCCATCACCTGATCTTGATGGCGGTTTTTGTGAAGTGCCCTCAGTGCAAGCTCGCGGCAGACTGACGACCAGTCCTGTACTCTGTACGCATTTAGATACACTGGGGTACCGATTATTTAATGGGGCCGCAACGCGGCCAGGGGTCATCGCCCACCTGCCACACGGCGACGCGCATGACCTTGATCCGGATGGGTGACTGAAGCACTTCCTTGCGAAGTAGCTCAAGACATAAAATCGGACGCATGACACGCTCACCGACCCAGTAACATTTTTAGGGTGGCTGCACTTGGTTTTTTATCGCCCCCTTGACCACGGACGACTTATGGGTGACCCCTATGCTCTCTCCTAACAATTAATTTCATTCAAAGCAGGATGCGTCTATGAACTTCCGAGCTCTAGCGGTCGCGTTGGCAGCAGTTGTGCTGACTGCTGTAGCGGGATGTGCGACTGTTCCTGGCAGGTCCAAGAGTTCCGAGGACTTGGGAATTCGAAATAATTGCAAAAGCTGGCTCACGAGCTTAAGCGGATCAGGTTCCAATAACCCGTCGACAGCGAAAGTCGCACTAACAACCATACTAACTGTTGGTGCGAATTTGGCTGCCTATAACAGTTGTCAACAGTATGGCCGTTTGACGCCGGCACCTAGTTCGACGGTCAACGATGGAGTCTATCGCTCAACTGATGGTTCAATCTCGGTAAAGCTTCCCGAGCCGCTAGCTCGAGAAGGGCAACCTGGTGTCCAGGTGTGGCAGGGTGAGCCATCGGGCGTTCAAAAGGTTTATTTCATATCGACTCAAGCTGGCGGACCTGTCTATGGTGTTTATGTGCTGCGGTGGTTATTCGCCGGCTTTGTACCAAAGTCATTGTCTGAACTTGAATATAAGATGTTCCATGCTGGGACCTATGAGCAGGCGGATATAGTTCCGAATGAGAGATTTCAATATCTCTATAAAGAGGATATAACACTCGCTGATGGGGATCAGGCAATTGTGGAAATCGTAAGACCGCTCGACGAGCCTGGCAGGCATACAGCGAGAACAGGTGAAGATGTTGTTGGTCAAAGCGCTATATCGCCCTATTTGATTTACTACCTGATTAAGCCCAAAAATACAAAAGATGTCTACGCCGTACTCTCTATATTTTGGCGGGATGATTGCCCAAAGTGTGCGTGTGGGTCGGAGTTGCAGATTCGTGATATGAATCCAAAAATCGCAGCATTCGTGAACTCTTTTAGGTTTGCTGATGTGACGAAGTAGGGGTGGGATGGTGCAGATTGCAGGAGTCGCATAGCGGTCTGCCGCCCTTGGCCTTGCCGGTCCGGGGGACGCCAAGAATAGGGGTCAAATCTTGACTTTATATATTTTATTTTGACAACGGAATCTGAGCGGCCCCAACTACGCCCCGCCGGAATACATCGCCTGGGGGAATGCCAAGGCAGCCCCGGCCTCCGGTTCAACTTACCGTTTACCGTTTCGAGGTGCAATATATCTACGACCCGGCGAGCGGGGCGCTGACCACGGTCGAGAATGCCCAGACCGGGTTCATATACTGGCAGGCAGCCACGGGCGGCAGCGCGGCGCCGGTGGACGCGTTCGGACATCTTCTCGGCTGGACCGACGGCAACAACGTCAGCACCGTCATGGGTTACGATGCGGCCACGGGGGCGCCGGTTGGCATCAGCAGCGGCATACTGCAATCATCCAGTGTGCAACAGCTGATTTATACCTGGGACGGTTACGGTAATCTGGAGCAGCGGCAGGATGCGAACCAAACCCTCTCTGAGACACTCCAATACGATGATCTCAATCGGCTGACCCAATCGGCGGTCACCAATCCGGCGGCTAATGGGCCAGTCGTCAATTACAGCTATGATGCCGCGGGTGATATTCTGACCAACTCCAACAGCGGCACTTATAATTATGATACGACTCCATTATTCTGTGTACACACCTAAGACAGGGCAAGGCGGTGAACAATGATCGATAACTTCCGGGACCACGCTGCCAATGAGCGAACCTATCTCGCGTGGATCCGCACGGCGGTAGCGTTGATGGGGTTCGGCTTTGTGATCGAGAAATTTGATCTGTTTCTGGGCTATATCGCCGTCGCGATTCGTCAGGCGAATATCCCCCACAACCGACATTTTGCCGAAGACGCTGGCCTCGCAATGATGATCGTGGGACTCGCGCTCGTGATATTTTCCACCTGGAACTTCCTGCATAATCTCCGCTTGATAGACGCTCCGGATAAACACACTTACCGGGCCAAGCTGCCCAACCTCGTGTTGGGAGTGGTGGTCGCGGCGCTTGGGATTTTCCTGATCCTGTATGTGGGGTTTGCGCTGTCATCCCGGATGCCGTGACGCCCATGATCGCAATTCAGTGGCCTTACGTGCGTTTTTGCCGGTTGTGAAAAGCTGGCCACTGTTCGCTTGGTATGATTGCTACACTGATTGCTTGATTAATGAAGATCGGCCGCCATGGATTACAGGCGACTGGATTTCAATAACATAAACAGTTTCGTGAGATATATTGCTTGCAACCCATCATTGGAATCTTCTGTATCTGGCTGGTGAGCAGAGGACTGGGCGGCGTTGCACGATATTTCAAGCAACCCGCCATCATTGGAGAATTGTTGGCGGGGATCATTCTTGGTCCTTCCCTCATCGGCAACTACTATACGTTCTCATCGCCATTTCTCGACAAGCTAAATGTCCTGGGCGGTGCGTTATTCCTCTTGAGTGCGGGTTGGGCGCTTCGACTCTCGGACATCCTTAGATTCAAGCGCCTAGGCCTGGCTGTTAGCGCGGCCGGATCCGTCATTCCGTTTTTGATCGGGTACGGCATCGGAATTTATTATCCCGGAATTGTCGGTTATGACGGTTTAAGTTCCAGATCAATATTTGCTGTTTTTCTTGGGATTGCTTTATCTGTTTCCGCGCTGCCCGTCATTGCCCGCACATTGATGGATATGGAGCTTTATCAATCACGAATTGGTATCGTGACCATGTCAGCCGCAACCATCGATGATTTGTTAGGCTGGATCTGTTTCTCGCTGATGTTGAGTATTGTTGGCCAGATGGGCGTTGGCTCGCAAATTTATTTCTTCCTTCCGCTGGTTTGCTATGTCGCGGGTGTCATGCTTGGAGAAGCGAGTGATCTAAAAGTCATGCAATTCAAGCATCATGTTGAATGGCCGGTGCGGAATATCTTCGCGCCCATTCTTTTCGGCAGCGTCGCGATCAGACTGTCTTTTTTCCAGCACTTCGATCTGCTGTTGGTTGTGATTCTAATCACGACGGCTTCCGTGGGGAAAATATTTGGTTGTACCTTTGCAGCCCTCACCATGGCAGTTCCAATACGCGAATCTTGGGCGATAGGTTTTGCGATGAATTCCAGGGGCGCAATGATGGTTATTTTTGCATCGCTTGCGCGGCAGTTCCACCTGATCGGCGACCAATTATTGGTCGCATTGATCATCATGGCGGTAGCGACCTCATTGATGAGCGCCCCTTTGATTCGGGCTGTTATTGGGGCGGCGAAGCCAGTCGCAGAGTAATTGATGTTAGCCCCTGGAATTGGACAGAAGATGCACAACCATTTGAAAATCCATACAGGGACGTTGAGACCACTCAACGCGGACAACGCAAGGATTGCATTGGTGAGGTGTTTTGGAGATACCGATGAGCCCAATTGAGGATGCCGGACCGGCTATCCGGCAGCGGCGTTTGGCCGGATTTGGACGGCGGCAAATTATCACGCTGGTGGTGCTGTTCTTTATCGGCGACTGGTTGGGAGCGGGTGTGGCAATTTATTTCGCGGTCGCGTCCAAACATAGCCAGGTATTTCAAGAAGATCTGTTTTCCGGATGGGTGTGGTTGCCCATCGTTTTAACCGTTCTTGTGGTCCTGTGGTATGGACGTGGGGTACGGCGCATGGCAGGAGAGACTGGCGGGGTTAGCGCCGCCAATCAGGTGCTCATCTATCTTGGGATATTCACCTGCTTTGCGGCGGTTGTCCCGCCAATTGATGCGCTGGCAGGCAATCTCTATTTTATACATCAGATCCAGCACATGTTGCTGCACATGGTCGCACCGCTTCTGCTCGCGCTTGGGGCTCCGCTGGCGCCGCTCATTGCAGGCTTACCAAGCCCCTTGAGGCGCGGGCTTCTGAAACCGCTGGTTCGGAATAAAACGTTGCGACGAATATGGAAAGCGCTTGTGCATCCCTTGGGCGCATCCCTGTTGTTCGTCTTGACGCTCTACTTCTGGCAAATTCCGCATTTCATGGACCTCATCGCGTTGCATGACTCCGTCGATGAGTTTGCACACGTGAGCATGCTGGTGACCGGTCTTTTTTTTTGGTGGATGCTGTTTGATCCGCGAGCGACACCCCATGCCGTGTCGTATCCCACACGGCTTGCCGCCGTTACCCTCACGATGTTTGCCTGCATCCTGGTTGGGGCGTATGTTGCACTCACGCATAGGGCACTGTATCCAGTCTACGGGCAGCTGTCCCGCGCCTGGGGAGTCGGTCCACACCTGGATCAGACCCTCGGCGGACTCATTACCTGGATTGACGGCTCGATGACCGTGGTCATTGGCGGCCTCATCGTATTCCATCGCTGGGTGCGGGATGAGTCCTTACGTCCTTTGTCGAAACGTCAGCGCGCCGCGCGTTTGAAGATTGCCTGACTGGCGCCACAATCTTGTCCGGGAGATGGCAGCGATCACGGTCGTGCCTTTTGCTTGCGGGTTCACGGCCCGGCTGATTTTCTCGATCAGCTTTCCACTAATCAGGCACAGTCGTAGCCTGATGAGTACCGAAACCCCGTGAAGTTCAGCCGTTATCGCGGCGGCATCACCCACATGTGACTGTACCAGTAGTAACGACTGTTCACCCGGGCCGTGCAGTCATACCGGTCATGCCCCAGCGGCAAGGGGTTGGATGCGCGGATCACAAAGCGGGTTTGTTCGGTATCGAGCCAGGTAATTTCAAGGGGCGGACCATCGAGGTAGCAGTGCAGGGCCGCCGGCGGTATCGCATCCGGAACAAGCGTGACCTGGAGGCGCGGTGGATTGTCACGGGTAACTTCCGGGTCCCAGGGTTGCACTGCTCGTATGGGCATTGGCAGTGCCGCTGCGCGTAGGGCGAACTGAGACACGGAACCGTAGTGCTGGTTGATGGGGAAGCGCGGCATTGCGCGTACGTCGAGCGGGGCCGTCAGCACGCCCGACTGCTGCCCGAAAGCGGCGAATCCAAGCGCGGTGACGATGCCGGCAAGGCGCGCGCTGAATTCTCCATACGGGTAAGCGAACAACCTGGGTTGCGTATTGACCTGGGCACCCAGTTCCGCTTGCAGCCGTTGCTGGCCGCGCAGGATGTCCGCGCGCACCCGTGCTGCCCAGCTTCGTTCGCTTTCACCGGGCCGGCGGAATGCCAGATGGCCGCTGTCGGCGCTGTCATTGGCGATGGTGCCGCCGTGGGCCAGCAGGTCCCGCAGCTCGCCCCAGGTCATGAAATCGGGGCGCTGGCGGTCAATGTCGTTGCTGCTGACGAATACCGTGAACGGCAGATGCCGGGATTTCAACAGCGGATAGGCATGCTCGTACATCGAGCGAAACGCGCCATCAATGGTGATGCCCACGACGTGATCCGGGATCGGTCTGTTCGCCTGCAGATCGTCGACGATACGGGGCAGAGCCCATACCTGATAGTGGTTGCGCGCCAACCAGTCCAATTGCGCGGCAAACTGGCCGGTGCGGGTATTGGTGGAGGGGTAGCGCGGATCTCCGAAGCGGTGATACATAAATATTACCGCGTGAGACGGCACCGCGGCCCCCGCAAATCGCATCGCAATCAGCAGCAAGACAGTAATCAGGATGACATTTAAATTGCGCATGGGCGTTCCTGGTGTTACCTAACCGGGATTGCTATTTTGAGCGTCAGCGCGAAACTCTTTCATGCGCTGTAACAATGTTGGGCCGACTTCCACCACCAGCACACCCAGCAAGATCAGCCCACAACCCACGGTCGCCAACGGCGTCAAACGTTCCCGCAACAGCAACGCGCCGGCGAGGGCCGCAAACACGCTTTCCAGGGACATGATAAGCGCGGCTTCCGCCGCCGGCGTGTGTTTCTGGGCAACGATCTGCAGGGTGTAGGCCACACCGCCTGATAGCAGGCCGGCATACAGAATCGCGGGCAATGCCGATGTTATTCCGGATATGACTAGCGGTTCGAAGATGAGGCCGCACACCAAGGCAAGAACCGCGGTCACCGCGTACTGGGCAAAGGACAGAAAAAAAGGCCGGTCGGTGCGCTGCAAAAAAACCGCGATCAGGGTTATCCCCATGGCCCAGGCCACATCAGCGGCGATCACCAACAGGTCACCCAGGCTCCAGGTCTTTGCCAGACCGTTATCGGTCAGCAGCCATGCGCCCGCGATGGATATCACGCAGGCGAGCACTACGACGGAGCGCGGACGGCGGCGCGTCAGCAGCCAGACCATGAAAGGCACGATCACTACATACAAGGCGGTCAGGAATCCGCCATTGGTGGCGGTGGTCGTAACCAACCCGATTTGCTGCAGGCTGGCGCCGCTAAACAGGCACACCCCCACCAAGCCCGCTTGGGCAAGATCTTTCCGGGTCAGGGCAAGGGGGTGTTTCCTTGCTTCATACCAGACCAGCGGCAGCACTGCCAGCGTGGACAGGAGGAATCTCGCACCCACGAACAAGATCGGCCCCATGCTTTCATTAGCGCTTTTCTGGGCGATGAAGGCCGTGCCCCAGATGAACGCTGTTAGCAGTAGCAGTAAGTCTGCGCGTAAACGATTCATGGAGCCCGTCGAATGCATTAAATTAGGTTCCCGGATTATGCCTGTTAATGCCTTCGACCATAACAGGCCGCACACACCTACTGGACTTCTGCCGGTTCCCTGGACACCACCGTAATCCAGCGTCGATGGGAGCACTCCATGAGCGACCACGGCATGTTGCCGCACTTCCTTGACGCTTGCCTGACGCTCCGGGATAATTTGCAGCTCTTCATGCGCCTGTAGCTCAGTTGGGTGAGCCGGGGATTTCAGACGAAGCATTGCTTTGTCCCGGCGAACGCCCAGCCATGGATGGCTGGGCAGGCGGGAATACCATGGATGGTTACTACTGCTGATAGTTGGAAGAAATTACGCGCCTGTAGCTCAGTTGGATAGAGTACCTGGCTACGAACCAGGGGGTCGGGAGTTCGAATCTCTCCAGGCGCGCCAAATAAAATGCCCCATACGGGGCATTTTATTTGGTTGCGATACTCAAGGTATTTGAACTCCCGACGTTGTGCTCGGCTGAGTTTGACAAAATTGTCTGGGTAAGGCGTATTGCGCCAACGGGTTTACCACGGAAGGTAAACTCTGGAGTTCTTAGTGAGGCAGGGATTGCCGAGCTTAGAACTAATTTGAACCGCCGCAGGCGGGCCCCGCAGGGGTGGCGGGTGAGGGCAGCCCGCCGTAATCCTCCAGGCGCACCATTGATTCCAAGGATTTGTCAGCACAGACAGGTCCTTTGATTTATCAACGTCGAGAAATCGTAGCGTTGCACCCACGGCTTTCCACATGCGTTCAATCCGCTCGGCTGTACTCGCTAAATGTTCCGGTGGCCTGGGATGCGTGCGTAAGGGTTGCGCCATCAGCAGCGTGCGGCTGACATACCCGGCTCGCTATCCGTCCTAATCCACGTGAGCTGGGGCGGTAATTTGGACTCGCTGATAGGTGCGTGCTGCGGTTACGGCCGGTCCTGCCGGAAGACCAGAGTGCGCTCCGGCAGCTGCTCAACCGGCTCACGCCGGAAGAAATATATCTGCGCTTTCACGGTGGCATGAAGGTTCTGCAACACACATTGGCCGTACACCTTACGCAAATTAATTACGGCCGGGAGATGGCGCTGGTTTTGTATGAAGCCGGTGTGCCGGAAAAGGTGGGCATTTACGCCGTGGCGCGGCTTGCTGCGGATCCGGATTTTGAGCACCTGGAGTTCTCGCTGTTGGCACAGCATGATTATGTCGGTCAAGGTATGGGCACGCACCTGTTGCAGACGCTTATCGAATACGCGCGTGCTCGCGATTAGGGTTTCGAGCAGAACTGCTGATGGGCCAGCCGGACGCCGCCAGTGTGCATTGGGCGCTGCGTTGATAGCGCGCCGCATGATGTCCGTCATCCCTCTCGGCCAGCGCCTGATTTCCCCGAACAGCTGAGCATCAACCCGGCTTCTGTTATCCAAAAAATCAGGGATTTTCTGAGGGCACAATCCGCCGTTTCCGTATGGTGTCAGTGCCGCCGTCCAGGCACACTCGCATTTGTCAAAAAGCACGGAATAATAATGGACACACCCAACCAAAACGGACAGCTCCGCGTGGTGCTCGCCGACGACAATGCTATTTTCATGGACAGTATCCACCATCTGCTCTCGGGGCATGCCTGGCTGCAAGTGGTGGGGATTGCTTCCCACGGTGCGGAGTGCCTGGCGTTGGTAGCTGAACAGCGGCCCGACGTAGTGGTGGTTGACCTGGCTATGCCGGATATAAACGGCTTTGAAGTCATCAAACTCATCAATTCCCTGCCCGCTCACCCGCGCGTCATCATCATGTCCTTATACGACGAGCCTGAATACCGCGAGGGCGGGCAGCACTTGGGGGTTTACGGATACGTCTCCAAGGCTGCGGTTACTACCGATCTGATACCGCTGCTGCAGGGCTTGTTCCAAGAGAGCGTGTCTAAGTCTGGTTAATTACGCCCCGGCATATATTCTGTCTCATAAATCCTGGGATTTAGCATCCTGAGCAGGGTACCAACACTTTGGTGCAAAGCTGACGCTGTTTGTCAGCCCGCGGATGCGGTACGCAGCTGGACTTTACTTCCCAAACCCCGGGATTGCGGGACTCCACAGCTTGGCATCGGAATTGCTTTGATATAAGTGCCGGAGAAATTCTCAGAGTCATTGGAGAATTGTCATGTTGAGATTGATACGGAACTTCGCTGTCACTGGCGCCACCACCCTGCCATTGGCCATCGCGGCTATCTGCCTGATGTGCATCCTGCTGGCAATGATTGTTCTGCATGCATCCCGCGAACAAGCATAGATATAGCTGAGCTCGGTAATACGTGTACGACTTGGCCAACAATGTCTGGGATGGTTATTTCCGCCGTATCAGGGAAGCACGCAGCCTGCGACGAGCAGCCCCGGATAACCCTGGCGTCCGCAGTGCCAGGTCCGCAGCTGTGCAGGGGGCGTCTGTGCATGGAGTCAATGTTGAGAAAGTCCTGCGGAGCAACGATTACCGGTCACAGAATCCTCGCCTGCGATAACAGGGGCACTCCATCGAGCCCCTAGGGAGATATAGCATCGGCATTGGAGTGCCGATGCATTCGGCACGTCAGCATTTGGTTGCGTGCGTACGGCACACACCCTAAGACTATATTGAATTACCGCATAGCAGTGTGTCCGGTTAAATCGCCTACCGGCGGCGCGGGCTGTTTCGGGGCGCGCTGCGGCTGTTACCAGCCGCTTGCTGATTGCAAAAAATCCGCGTTTGGAAGGGCTGTGCGTGTTCGCACGATCGGTTGTATTGCATAACATCAGGCCCGGGTTCCAGGCGAAAACCTGGGCAGCAATGCCAGGAATGTCACTACTGACGGCGGTAAATGTCGGCGGTGCAAATGCACCCAACGCAGCGGTCGGTTTAAATGAAGTTCTGGTACAGCTAAGATTTTTAGCATGCCAGCCTGCAATTCTGCTTTTACCGCTAAACGTGATAAAAGCGCCACGCCACCACCGGCTGCCGCCATTTTTTTTATGGCTTCGGTGCTGCCCAAGCATACTGAATGACTGAATTGCAAGCGCGCCTGCTTTAGCGCCTCCTCCACGAATTCACGTGTTCCCGATCCCGCTTCACGCTGCAACAGTGTCTCGCGGCAGATGACTTGTGTTCCGACACGGCGCAGGTGTGCAAGCGGATGAGTGGCGGCAGCAATGGGAATGATCTCATCGTGCATGAATACCTGCGCATGCAGATCAGCGGATTTCAAGCGCCCCTCCGTCGGGCCCGGCAGCTCACTCCTCAAGCCTAAACACGCTGGAAGTATGGAGGCGGCTGGACAACCAATGCGCCGCGGCCATGGCTGTATGGCCGATTACAAACGGCCAGACGAACCAGCTCATAGTGATCAGCTCTAAGGCGGCCCAGTGCAGCACCTTCTGGGGGATGGGTACGCCCATGTAATAACCCAGATAACTCACCGAGCCGCCGATTACCGTGCCGGTGACAGCCAGCAGACCCAACCCGTGGACGGTACCCACCAGCGGACTGAGTTCCCGTGGCGGCGGCAACCGCAGCCTGAACAAGTCCTTCAATTCCCGATGTAAATGCGCACGCTTCTCCCGCTGCCGCCAGGGAAACAGGTAAGCGACGCCGGGGTGGGACCAGGGCAGGCAGATCCAGAGCCAATGCAGCAGACAGATCAGAGCCACCGTGGGGCCGAAGTGGGCATGAAGTTCGAATGCCTCCCGGTGCCAGTCATCCACACCCTTGCCGACCCCAGGAGGCACGCGCATCACCGCCTGCAGCAGGAGTTCGATGACGACGCCCGCAGCCAACGCTGCGTGCAGCGCTCGCGTGATGCGGTCGTACTTGGTCGTTGCGCTCCCGTTCACAGCTCCTTGATCTTCCGGCCTTGGATGAAATCTTCCAGCAAGTGGTCAAACTCGCGCGGCTGGTCGAAGAACAACGCATGAGCTGCATGCCGGACAATGACGAACCGCCCCTGAGGGAGGGTGGTCGCCATACGCTTCTCGGCATCCAGCAGCGGGCTCTCGCCCGATGCCACCACCAGCGTGGGTTTGTCGAACTTCTTGAGTGCGGCGCGGCGGTCGATGGTGAACAGGTCCTGCATCTGCATTGAGATGCCGATATCGGTCGGAGTCCGCATGAATTCAGCTTCTAGTCGCATGAAAGTCGTTGCCGGAGCCGGCGCGCTGATGATGGCGTGCATGAAGCCGACGGAATATGCGCCGGGATTACGCGAGTACATGGCCATGTGCTGCAGCACGGCCTCGACGAAGGCGGGGTTTGCTTGCACATCCCCGGGCCCGGCGCTTACGGTGCTATCCACCAGCACGATGCGCTTCACGGCGCCGGTGCTGTATCGGTCGACGTAAGCTGCTACGTCCTGGACCCCCTGGGACCAGCCCACCAGGGTGAGGTGGCGCAGCTTCAGTGCGTCCACGACCGCGTGGATATCCCTAGCCCGATCTTCCGGTGCGTTCCCCGACTGCACCACAGTGGAGCCTCCTTGGGAGCGGGAATCCATGGCGACGACGCGAAAGCCATGGGCGGAGAAGTAAGCCAGCTGTGCCGACCAGATGTAGGCGCTCGTCAGCCACCCGGGGATGAATAGGATGCTGCGCGCCGCATCCGCCGGACCTGCCTCCAGGTAATGGATGCGCACCGGGCCCGCGCCCCGGGTATATCCCTGCACGATTTGGGCCGCGGCGGGTCGCGCAGCGGCCAGGAACAATATCGCGGACAGAGCCAGATAGATGCGTTTCATGTGTTACCGCCGCTCCAAAGCTTGGGTGGACGGCGGGAATCTATCAGCCGGGACTTAGGTGGGACTTAGGCGGCGTGGGGGAAGCGCACCCGGGCGAGCAGGCCGCTGCCGTCGCGGCGGTTCTGAAGTTCGAGATGGATGCCGCTGCGCACTGCGGCGGAGCAGGCGATGGCAAGTCCAAGGCCGCTGCCTTCCGTGCCGGTGCCGAGCACGCGGTAGAAGCGGTCGAACACCCTCCCCAGCAACTCGGGCGGGATGCCGGGACCCGTATCGGAGAATTCAACCTGCAGGCCGTCGGCCATCCGGCGCAGGCTCACATCCACGCGACCGCCCGCGGGGGTGTAGCGCAGGGCATTTTCCAGGAGGTTGTCGAACACGCTGCGTACGTCGCGGGCGTCGGCGCGCACTTGGGCCGGCTCGGCGGCGGTGAGGCCGAGATCAACGCCGCGCGCTTCGGCCAATGGCACGAGGTCGCCCAGGGATTGGGTGAGTACGGCGCGCAGGTCGATGATCGCGGGCATTGCCTGCGTTTCCACTACTTCCAGGCGCGCCAGCCTGAGCAGCTGTTCCACCAGCCGCTGCATGCGCTCGACGCCTGCTTCCAGGCGCGCGACTTCCTCCGGTGCCGAAGCGCCCAGCTTCTGACGCAGTATTTCCGCCTGGAGCTTGAGGGCGGTGAGTGGGGTGTGCAGCTCGTGGGCCGCGTCCTGCACGAAGCGCTGTTGGGCAGCGAATGCGTCCCGGAGCCTCGCCAGCAGACTGTTCATGGAGACGACGAGCGGCCTGAGTTCCCCCGGCACCCGCCGCAAGGGCAGATCCTTCAAACTGCGTTCATCCTGGGCGGCGATGGCCTGTACCACCCTTTCCAGCGGGCGCAGCGCGAACCAAACCGCGATCCAGAGGAGAACGAACGTGACGGGGATCAGGAAGGCGATGGGTTCGGCGGCCTCGAGGGCGGAATGCAGCACCACGCGACGGCGGAAATTACCGCTCTGCGCTACCTGCACCCGCGACACCGCGGCGGTGGTATACACGCGCCAGTCGTGGCCGTCTATCCGCAGATCATGGAAGCCCGCGGTTTGCTGCAGCGCCAACCCGGGTATGGGCCAGTTGTCCGCCAGTAGCCGGCCATTGCCGCTCCAGAACTGCACAATCACCGTGCCATCGTGCTCCACCTGCTCTGCATTCAGGGGAGTGAGCGCGGGGATACGCGGTTCGGTCTGAAACTGCTGCACATAGGCGAGCGCAAGCCGGTGCATCTGGCCGTCCATGAAAGCACCGATGCTGTTGCGATAATGCACGTAGTTTCCGCCCAGGACCGCGGCCGCCGAGAGCAGATAAAGAGGCAGCAGCCAGAGCAGCAGCTGCGTCCGCAGGGAGCTCATACGGTTTTCTTCGGGACGTGCCATCCCAGGCCGCGCACGTTACGGATGACGTCCGCGCCGAGGCGCCTGCGCAGGCCGTGGATGATGACCTCGACCGCATTGCTGCTGACGGCGTCGTCCCAGCCATAAATGCGCTCCTCCAACTGTTCGCGGGATAACACCGCACCGGGACGCTCCAGCAGGGCATGCAGCAGGGCGAACTCGCGGGCGGAGAGCGGCAGGCGGTCGCCGTGATGGAGAGCCTCACGGGAGGCGAGGTCGAGGCGCAGCTCGCCTTCGCCGATCACCGATTGCGCATGCCCGTCGCGGCGCCTGATCACGGCGCGCAGGCGAGCTTCCAGTTCCGCGAGTGCGAAGGGTTTCGGGAGATAATCATCGGCGCCGAGATCGAGTCCCGCGACCCGGTCCTCGATCCCGTCGTGGGCGGTAAGTATCAGAATGGGTGTGCGGTCGCCGGATGCACGTGCGGTCTTGAGTATCTCGAAACCCGAACGCCGCGGCAGCGCGAGATCCAACAGCACCGCCGTGTAGCCGCCCCAGGCGAGTGCCTCCTGGCCGGTGATGCCGTCTTCCACCCAGTCGACGGTGTAGTCGTGGGTTCCCAGTGCCTTGACGAGGCCGGCGCCTATCATCCGGTCGTCTTCTATGAGCAGTATGCGCATCAGGGCTTGAGGTGTTGACGCCCATCTAATTTTGGGTATTCGGATTCTATGATTGATTTCGTCATGGGACCAGCAGCGCGAATAATACGACGATAGTGGGTTGTCCTGCTTCCCCTCGATTGCCCCCTGCGGTGGACCCCGGTGTTTGGACAGTGAATCGCCGTTCATAAGGCAAGTAGGCTCACCGGCAGAAGGCCAGCCGCTCGACGTCAGAGTCCGGGGAACTTGGCTGCCTGTATTTCAGGTACAGATTGTGAGTAATTTTGCACGAATTTTCGTAAGTATCTGAATTCTCAAGTTCTGATAAATAATAACCTCTGCGCAAATCGCGATAACCACTGCACCTGAAGCACTGATACTGCCGCTTTCGGCCACGGCATTGAAAATGGCTAAGTGCCATAGATTCATAGATAAAAATTATACTAAAAATACTAAATATGTATTTTCATTATAAGAGTTGCGGGCGTAGGCTAACACCCTTACCAACACCATTCTGATGGTAGTGGCAGCGGTTTGCCGCCCCCGCACGACACCGGGCGGCTAGGTTTGGGAGAGGAATCATGAAAATGTCCATAATGACGAGCACAGCGTTCGGCGCGTTGTTGCTGATCGGCGGGGCGGCGTCCGCAGCCAACACCACCGGTTTCTGGCAGTATCCGGCCATTCCGGGCTACGGCCCAGTGCACGTGTGGCCAGGCGCTACCGACAAGCCCAATCCTGCGAGTACCTACAAGGCACTTTTTGATCTGACGCAGGAGGGCAAGGGGTTCGACAAACTCAATCCGGGACTCGACCACATTGCCCGCGCGGTCAATACGTTTGCCGCCGCCGGCGTGCCCCTGAGTCATCTGAAATTCACGGTGATCATCCACGGCCCGGCCACGCCCATCGCGCTCAACGAGCGTGCCTTTGAAGCCAAATTCCACCGTCCGAATCCCAATCTCAGAGTGATCGAAGCCCTGCGCAAGGCGGGCGTGGAAGTGCTGGTATGCGGCAATGCACTCGGGGATATGCATTTCAACCCCAGTGAAGTGAACCCTGATATCCAGGTGGCGTTGTCGGCGCTCTCCACGCTTGTTATCCAGCAGAACCAAGGCTATGCGCTGATTCGCATGTAAGGGTTAGGGATGCAAACCTGCCGCGGCGCATGCCGCGGCAGGTTTGCGCACCATGTTTTCAATCGAGGGTGTCCACATGGTTTCATGTACGTTGCAACGGTTGATGCCGCTATTCCTGGGAGCCGTGGTTCTTGGCGCCACGTTCGGTGCGGCCGCGGCCACCGGCAAGCCGCTAACCCCGCCCAAGTACAACGAAATTATCTACCCGCCGTGGTCGCAGGGCGAGAACAATCCGGCCCTGAACAAGGGGCTGAAGTTCACCATTCCCGAAGTGGACGCGATGCCGGACTTCCACGGTAGCGTCAACGATCCCAAGCTGGTGATCTACGTCGGCGGCAACTACTACTTCGCCATGGGGCCGCTGGTTAAGGCCTTCGAGGCGCAACACCCCGGGCTGCGCGGCAAGATCTTCTATGTCACCATCCCGCCGGGGTTGCTGATCAAGGCCATGGAGATGGGCAATACCTTTACCTCCGGCAACATGACTTTCACCGTACCGCCGGATGTGTTTGCAGCGGGCCTCAAGAAAGTGCAGGAACAGATCGCAACCGGCAAACTGATGGCGCCGGCGGTGCCTTACGTCACCAACGATCTGACCATCATGATTCCCAAGGGCAACCCGGGAAACATCGCGGGGTTAAGGGACTTGGGCAAGCCGGGCGTGCGCCTGGTGATGCCCAACCCGGCCTGGGAGGGTGTTGCGCGGCAGATTGAGAACTCACTCATCAAGGCCGGTGGTCCGGCGCTTAAGACGATGGTTTATGACACCAAGGTCCAGGACGGATCCACGATCCTGACCCATATCCATCACCGGCAGACACCGTTGTTCCTGATGCAGGGTTTGGCCGTGGCCGGAATCACCTGGAAGTCGGAAGCCATTTTCCAGGAACAGGCCGGGCACGCGATCAGTCACGTGGATATTCCGGCGCGATACAACACCACGGCGGTGTACGCGGCAGCGGTGGTCAAGGGTGCGGCGCATCCTGCGGCGGCCAGGGCCTGGATTGAGTTTCTGCACTCACCAACGGCATTGAAGATCTTCGCGCATTACGGTTTCAAACCCTATCACGCCGGATAACCTGGCGGCGCACCACCCGCGGAGAGTCAACCATGGCTACGATTGCAGAAAATCCGCAGACACAAAGCATGGAATCGACAGCCGTCTGGCGGCTGGTCGGTATCGTGCTGCTGGCGGTGCGTTTTACCCAAGGCTGGATATTCTGGGGCGGTGGCAGCCGGCGCTTTATCTATGCCCCGGGCAAGCTTGACCCGCATGCGGCCAGCTGGATGGCCAATAAGTTCCAGACGGCTATGCCCGGCGCGCTGCTCGGCATGGATAAGGTGGTGGACTACATGTTGCACCACTTCGTCCTCCTCTATACCGGCGTGATTGTATTCAGCGCTGCGGAACTGATCTTTGGGTTGTTTCTGATCTTCGGGTTCATGACACGGCTGTCGGCGCTGGTAACCATCGGCATCAGTTTTGTGCTGATGTTGCTGTTCGGCTGGCAGGGGGCGACCTGCATTGACGAGTGGACCATGGCTTCGGCCAACTTCGCCATGGGCGTAGCGCTATTCATCGGTGGGGCGGCGGCGTTCTCGATGGACAGTTGGCTTATGCGCCGCCGCCCGGCGCTGGTCGGACGTGGCTGGTTTCAGTGGTTGGGCAGTGGCCCCTGGCACAATACTCGGGTCAAGCGGCTGGGCATTAGCGGTGTGATTGTGACCATCCTGTTTGTAGTGCTGACCTACAACGATTTCCGCGGCTCGGTGTTTACGCCGTTCCACGGCGGTCCGGTGAGCCCTGCCAAACATCACATCAGCCTCTCGCAGGGCATTCTGAAGTCCGATGGAACGGTAACTTTTACTGCTTACCTGGATGCCGGTACCCCCGCCGAACCTTCCAATATTGTTCAGGCTGAATTGATTGGTGCCGATGGCAAGGTGGTGGAAGGGTGGAGCGGCGCGAGCCTCGCGGCACTGCCGAAAAGCGCTTATGCCAATGACTATGCCTACAATAAATTCGGCCCTGGTTACGCGGGCATCACCGCCAAGGTCGGCGCGCGCGCTACCATCAGCTTGCCCCCGGCCGCATCCGGATTGGCCCTTGTCCCGGGGCGTTATGCGTTGGTGTTGCACAGCATCAATGGGCATAGCTTTACGCTGCTGGTGGATATTCCCTAAGTGCATCTGCCTACTGCCACCGGCGGCGCCGGGTGGTGGATAGAAAATTCACGCCACGACGGTGATGTGCGACTGCTTAATTGGCGCCGCCATTTTGGGTGTAGGCTGGACTTGGGCGGGCTGTTTCAGGGTTTGGTGTCCGCAGCAGGGGGAGGTGATTGAACATGGCCGACACACTCCTGCTGGCACGTTCCCAGTTTGCCCTCACCGCACTGTTTCACATCCTCTGGCCGGTGCTGACCATCGGCCTGTCGATGTTTCTGGTGGTGAACGAGGCCTTGTGGATCCGCAGCCGTGATCCTGACTACTATCGGCACGCACGCTTCTGGAGCAAACTCTTCATCCTCAATTTCGGCGTGGGTGTGGCTTCCGGCGTACCCCTGGAGTTCGAGTTCGGCACCAACTGGGCGCCGTTCTCCGCCGCCATGGGGGATTTCTTCGGCAACATCCTCGGTTTCGAAGGCGCCATGGCGTTCATGCTGGAAGCGGGCTTCCTCGGCATCATGCTGTTCGGCTGGCGGCGCGTAGCACCGAAAATTCACCTGTTCGCCACCTGCATGGTGGCGCTCGGAGCATCGCTATCGGCTTTCTGGATCATGGTCGCCAACAGCTGGATGCAGACGCCGGCAGGCGGCGTGATGCAAAACGGCCGCTTTGTGGTGACCAGCTATCTACAGGCCATGTTCAATCCGGCGGCGCTCTGGGGAGTCGGCCACATGTGGTTTGCCTGTCTGGAAACCAGCCTCCTGGTGATCGGCGCACTTTCAGCCTGGTACATCCACAAGAACCGCCATCCGGAATTTTTTCTCAAGTCGCTGAAGATCGCCATCGCCGTCGCGGTGCTGGTAGCACCGCTACAAATCTTTCTGGGTGATGGCAGCGGACGGGTGGTGTTTCAGCAGCAGCCGGCTAAGGGCGCAGCCGTCGAGGGTCACTGGCGCACCAATCCACCGGGCACCGGAGCTTCCTGGGCGTTGGTGGCTTGGCCGGATAAAGCCCGGCAGCGCAACGACTGGGCTATATCCATTCCGGAGGTACTCAGCTTGCTCGCCACCCACAGCGTTACCGGGCAAGTCACGGGGCTCACGGCGTTCCCGCCCGTGGACCAGCCGCCGGCGCTGCCGTTGCTGTTCTACGCTTTCCGCCTAATGGTAGCCATCGGTTTCTACGTGCTGGCGCTCATGCTGTGGAGTTTGTGGCTGTGGTACCGCGGCGAACTCACGACGGATCGGGTCGGCCGCCACCGGCGCTGGCTTCTCGCCTGGATCGGTGCGCTGCCGCTCGGTTATCTGGCAGTGGAATCGGGATGGGTCGTGCGCGAAGTGGGCCGCCAACCGTGGATCGTGAACGGCCTGATGCGCACCACTGCGGGTGTATCGGTGCTGCCGCCCGGCACGGTACTGGCCTCGCTCATCGGTTACGCGCTGCTGTACACCTTGTTGCTGACGGCTTTTCTGGTGTTTGCCCGGCGCATCCTGCGCCAGGGACCGGATGTCACCGCCGAGCCGCCGCCCTTGAAACCGACGGCTCCGCTGCAGGTGAATGCCCCGGTGCCTCATGCCTTTGAGGAGGACTGACATGGAACAGGTGGTTGGGCTGCTCGCCAATATCTGGTTCGTGCTGCTCGGTGTCATACTGGCGTTATACGTGGTGTTGGATGGCTTCACGCTGGGTGTGGGCATGCTCACGCTATTTTCACCCACTGAGGAGCGGCGCGGTATTCTCATGGGCACCCTGGGCAGCGTGTGGGATGCCAACGAAACCTGGCTGGTGCTGCTCGGCGGCGCGCTGTTCGGTGCCTTTCCGACTGCCTATGCGCTCCTGCTGCATGCACTTTATATTCCGGTCATCATCATGTTGTTTGGCATGATCCTGCGGGCCGCGGCCTTCGAGTTCCGCGAGCATGCTGAGGCCAAGCGATTCTGGAATCTGGCCTTCGCGATTGCGAGCTTGGTGACTGCGCTCGCTCAAGGCGTCGCCCTCGGCAGTGTGTTGCAAGGTATTCCGTCGGTAAACGGTGCATATACCGGCGGAGTATTCGACTGGCTCCGGCCGTTCCCGCTGGTAGTGGCGGTAGGTGTGGTATGCGGCTATGCACTGCTGGGTGCGGTGTATCTTATCCTGCGCACCGAAGGCGTTATTCAAACCCGCGCACGTTCCGGCGCCTTTTGGCTCGCAGGTCTGACCTTTGCGGTGGCGGTAGCGGTGACCGTGTGGACGCCGTTCATTTATCCGCAGGTGGCAATCAAATGGTTCAGCTTGCCCGATTTCTTCCTGATCCTGCCGCTGCCGGCCGCAGGTTTCGCAGCGTTTCTGCTGTTGCTGCGTGCGCTTACGCGCGGCCATGAGGCCGCACCCTTCGTATGGACGGTGGTGATTTTCGTTGC
>DAHUYB010000076.1 GCA_027315405.1 Gammaproteobacteria bacterium
CAGATTCTTTATGCCGGCGCCGATATAGGCACGGCTAAAACCACGGCCGCCGCAGGAACCCTCAATGCCCTCAATCCGGATTGCCGGCTGGAGCTGTTGGATCGGCGTTTGGATGAAACGGAACTGCGGGCCACTGTAAAAGACGTGAATGTGGTGCTGGACGGCAGCGACAATTTCGGCACGCGCTTCGCTGTGAATGCCGCCTGCGTCAGAACCAAAACGCCGCTGGTATCCGGTTCTGCCATCCGTTACGCAGGACAAATTACAGTATTCGACGCGCGCAATGCCGTCAGCCCCTGTTATGCCTGCCTGTATCCGGAAGGTGGCGAAGAACTGGAGAACTGCCGCAGCAACGGTATCCTCGCACCACTCACGGGCGTCATCGGCAGTCTCATGGCGGTGGAAGCTATCAAACTCATCACCGGCGTGGGCCAGCCGCTCATCGGGCGCTTGCTGCGGCTGGACGTCAAAAGTAGTGAATTCCACATCGGTCAACTGAAACGGGATCCTGCATGTCCGGTCTGCCGTTCTCATTAGACAGCGCCGGGGGCGCGCGGCTGGAAGCCTATTTATACGCGCACATTCCGCTAGTGCGTTACATGCAGGTGCAGGTGAGCGCCTGCGACGCGACCGGATTAACGCTCACCGCGCCACTGGCGGCAAATATCAACCATCAATCCAGCGCGTTCGGCGGCAGTCTCGCGAGCCTCGCGGTGCTGGCTGGCTGGGGGCTCCTGTGGCTGGCGCAGGATCACGGCCGCAGCACCAACATCGTAGTGCGCGATATGCACATGGAATTCCTGCATCCGGTGAACGGTGGATTGCGGGCTACCTGCGCTTTACCAACGACTGCGGCATGGGAGAAATTCACTGCCACGCTGATACGCCGCCGCAAGGCTCGGCTCGAATTGCGGATAGAAATCATCTGTGATGCGGTGCTGTGCGCGCGTTGTACCGGTCTGTTCGTGGCTTATCACGAGACTGCCGGCGGTGGCTGAGGAAACGTGCATCAACCTGCCGCGGACGCTGGTAAACCAGTTGCTGCATGCAGCGCAGTCCGCGCCGGACAGCATCCGCTGGGGCATGATCGGTGCCCTCGGCCGGACACCTGTGCACTGTTATCCGCTCACGGGTGTGGATGCCAACAGTGTCTCTGCCGCCCGCCACCAACTTGAGCGGCAAGGCGAAACTCTATTCGCGGCATATCGCATCGATGCGGGTGATGCGCAAGCACCGGCTTTGACTGAACTCGGCGCGCTTGGAATTCGCATACCGCTGGTGCTTAGGATTTCACTCGGCACCAAAGGCGTATTGCAGTTGCGCGGCTGGCGCATTGAAGCGCAGCGGCTGGTGGCGCTAGAGATCAGCATTAGCGAAAGCTGAAATACCCACATGCTCGCTTGCGCCCCATAAGGTAGTGCGCTGGTGAAAAATGTTCGTCGACATTACACGTTGGCTTGTTACTCATCTCGAAAGACAGTATCTCCACCTGGCCGCGCACCAACACAGCCAATGACAAATCCTGGACGTGCGATGCGAGGCAGACGGCTCCGTATGTTGCTCCAGCGCTTCGCGTAGAGATTGATTTGACGGCAAAACTTAATCGTTGCGTGCCATGCGCTCTAACATTCCGGTTCAGGCGCGGCGGCGCGCTAGCGCCGACGTCGCCTAGAACCGGGGATTAGGCTCTAAGTTTTTGTTCAATTAAATCCCACCTGTCTCGGTATTTTCTGAGATCGAAGTCGCTGTATGCGGACTTGTAAGGTGGCAAATATACGATTCTTATGGCGTTGTCTTTGTGTTTTTGACCCTTAACCCCGGGAGACTTTAACCAGAGTTGATTGCCTTCAACAACCTTTTTGGCCATGACCGAAGAGGGAATAATGTAGTACTCGAAATTGGCATTGGTGTTGGGTTTGGGTATGCCGCCAAGAGCCCAAAAGAAGTTCGGGCCAAAATCTTTCTCGGACTTCATGCCTACACTGCACGTTCTATTGCCCGGAACGAATGTCTTTACCTGAATGTGAACAAACCTCGTTCCCGCGATGTTACTGCACAAGATGTCAGTGTTCGGTGTATTGCCGAGGGTGACGACTGCAGCGTAGCCACGACGACAAAGCTCGCCAGCTATAAAGAATTGACTTGCGTTACCCCGGCTACTTTTTTCTTTCTCGGACATGAGGGTTTTAGAGCCTAACGTTTGACATGAGCGGCGGCTGAAAGCGGGCGAAGCCCGCTGACAGACGTCCGCTCGACGGAAGTGTTGGGCGTCACTGGCGTGGCGTTGGCACGTCGAACGCCAAGACCGTTAGGAAGAGCTCGCGGTTCCGGTCATCGCGGTTCGCAAACTGATACCTAAACGCGCTCTCTGTTGAACCCGGAAGGTCACGTTTGTATTGTGGGTGAGAGCGTACCGCATCAGGAATTGCAGCCAAGATTTTTGAGAAGTCTCGGTTGCGGTTGAAGACCACGATAGCAGTCTTGATGTCACGCCAAGAGCTGTAGCCAAGCAGTTGATCGATTGTTTCGATCAGCTTCTTTGGTCCCGACCAGAATTTGCACTCGGCAATGAAGATGTTCTTTCCTTCAGAGCGAATTAGGATATCGGTCTTGCCTTCGTAGTTGAATGTCTCCCCTGTAGCCTGGCCTTGATAGTGACCATTTAGTTGAACAAGGAAGTGAGATCGCAGAGCCTCCTCGTCCACGTCATGAAAGGCGGATGGGCTCAACTCCATAACTTGGGTCATGCTCTGCATCACGCCAAGAATGTGCTCGTAGTCTGCGTTAGACAGAGCCGGCTCAGGCTCAAAGGGTGCGGTGCTGGCTTGTGGCATAACTGGTGTGATTCTTCGCCTGACTTCCGGCGCGACGAAGGTCTTGGCTGCACCATCTCGCTCCTTCATCTTGAAGCCGAGTGAGGCAACCATGCTTCGACTTGCCAGTAACTTACTGCGGCGTGCCTCAATAGCCGTCCGGGCTTCGCCAAGCAACTGAGAGTTCAGGCCAGATACGTTGCTCCGGAGGTTTCCTAAATAGGATTGGATTGACCCAACGGTACTATCAATCTCTCGCCGTACGCCGTCAGCATCCAAGTTGGTTCCGACGATGCTGAATGTGAGGACTGAGCCGTGGATGGCTGCGCGAGGAGGATTTAGTGTGTGGGGGTTTGGCTGAATCTTGAACGCCTCTGCCTCGCCACTAAACGGAACTTCGACCTCGATCTCAGATCCAGTGACGTAGAAGGGGAGGCTGCGGTCCATGATCATCCTCATTGGATCGCGGCTCACATCAATCTGCTTCTCACGCTGGTCAACGACCAAGCCATCAATATCGAGTTCCGGGACGTTTATCTTGAACTGTTCAGCAGGCGGTCCGGATCGACACGTTCAATCTCCGCCCTCATTTGTTCGCGCTGGTGTCGGTCGACAGAGCGCCAGTCGGGACCCGTGAACAGGTCGTCATCTCTAGCCAAGGAAACCTCCTCTATGACACCCAACAGTAAATGGACTGCACGCTACGATATTCCAATAACGATGCGCGCTTCATTATTACACTCCCAGCAATTGGTGCAGCCCCCCAAGAATTTATATATCAATGTCTTATGAAGGGCAACCCGCGATGCGCGTGAGGCATTTGACTAAGAACGTCTAACAAAATGAGAACACTTGCCCTTGCCTTCCGCTCAACCCCCCCCTCTCCCTTGGTGGGAGAGGGTTGGGGTGAGGGGGCGCTGAGGCATTTTGTTAGACGCTCTAAGAATGTAGGTTGGGTTGAGGCCGTAGCCGAAACCCAACGAATCCAAGAATAATCCCGTTGGGGGTTCGCTTCGCTCACCCCAACCTACGTGCTCTCGTCCAAGGAAAGTACCCCGCCCGCCGGTGCGGGAACCGGCATCAATTAAGGCGGCGAAGCCGATCAAGACCTGGATTCCGGCTGGAGCCTGTCCTCGCAAAAGCGGGGGTCGAAATGACAAATGTCTGGTCGAATGCGCGGATCAGTGTCTTGCGCCGGAGTGGACGGATTGTGCGTCCGGGATGAACAAGGTCTGCACGTCCACCGCGTCGAAATCATAACCGCGACCGCAGAATTCACAATCCACATGCACCTTGCCGTGTTCGCACAGGATGCTGTGCATCTCCTCGGCGCCGAGGCTGCGCAGCGTCGCCTCGATTCGCTCGCGCGAGCATTGACAACGGAACGCCACCGGGGCCGCCTCGAACAGACGTACATCCTCTTCATGATAGAGGCGCTGCAGTAATTGTTCCGCGGAAAGTGTCTTGAGTTCCTTGCCGCTAATGGTATCCGCCAGCACCGTCACATGCTGCCAGGCATCCGGGTTGCGCTCGCGCTCCGGCATTACCTGTAGCAGCATGCCCGCCGCGCACTCATGGTCCGCTGTCAACCACAGGCGTGTTGGCAATTGTTCGGAGCGCTGGAAATAGCTTTCCAGGCAAGCCGCAAACGTCTCGCCTTCCAGCGGCACGATGCCTTGGTAACGCTCGCCATTGGTGGGCTCGATGGTGATAGCCAGCCGGCCATCGCCCAGCAGTTTTTGCAAACCAGAATCCGGCAGATCACCGTGCCAGCGCGCCAGACCGCGCAGACTGAGGCGGCTGGAGCATTGCACCACCAGCAGATGCACCGGGCCGTTGCTTCGGATCTGCAGGGTGATGGCTCCATCGAACTTGAGGGTCGCAGACAGCAAGGCCATGGCAACCATGGCCTTGCCCAGCAAAGCGCGCACCGGCGTTGGATATTCCTGACGCTCAAGTACCGCGCGCCAGCTCGCATCCAGGTGCACATGGCGGCCCTGGACCGGAAGTTTCTCGAAGATGAAACGCCGTAATGAATCGTGTTCCGGCATGATGATCCGTGATGCTTCAGAACTGAATGATTGCAGCATGCCCTCCTAGATGGAGCCAATGCTGCGGCATTTCAAGTAGCGGAATCGTTTGCTTGCGGTCAATCAACAATCACCCGGTCAGTTTGCGCTTCAGCAGCTCATTGACCTGCTGCGGGTTGGCCTTGCCCTGGGTAGCTTTCATCACCTGGCCTACGAAGAATGCAAACAGCTTGTCCTTGCCGGCGCGATAATCGCTGAGCTGCTGTGGATTGGCAACCATGATCCCGTCTATGATTTTCTCGATGGCCGAGCTGTCGGTAATTTGCTTCAGGCCTTTGTTCTCGATGACTGCGTCGGCGTTGCCCTCACCCGCCCACATGGCCTCGAACACCTCCTTTGCCAGTTTTCCCGAAAGCGTGTTGTCAAGGATGCGCTTCAGCAGTCCGGCTAGCATCACTGCGGTAACAGGGCTCTGCGCAATATCCTGGTTGTTCTGGTTGAGCGCTGCCGACAATTCACCCATGACCCAGTTGGCGCAGAGCTTGGCTTCACCGCCGACAGCTTGCACCAGCGTCTCGTAGTAATCCGCCAGTTCGCGGCTGGCGGTCAGCAATGCCGCATCGTAAGCCGACAGGCCGTAAGCGCGCATGAATCGCTGCTTCTTCTCATCCGGCAACTCGGGCAGGGTTTTACGTACCTCGGTGACGAAAGATTCCGCGATCTCCAGCGGCAATAAATCCGGGTCTGGAAAGTAACGGTAATCGTTGGCCTCCTCCTTGCTGCGCATGGAACGGGTCTGGTTCTTCTTGGAATCGTACAGGCGCGTCTCCTGAACCACCTTGCCGCCACCCTCGATCACATCAATCTGCCGCTGCACTTCATAGAGGATGGCCTTCTCCACGAAATGGAATGAATTGATGTTCTTGAGCTCTGCGCGGGTGCCGAACTTCTGTTCACCCTGGCGGCGCACCGAGACATTGGCATCGCAGCGGAACGAACCTTCCTGCAGGTTGCCGTCGCAGATTTCCAGATAGCGCACCAGGGAATGAATCTTTTTCATATAAGCCACAGCTTCCTTGGCCGAACGCATATCCGGCTCCGATACAATTTCCAACAACGGCGTACCGGCGCGGTTGAGATCGATGCCGCTGATGCCCTCGAAACCCTCGTGCAGGGACTTGCCGGCGTCTTCTTCCAAATGCGCGCGGGTAATGCCGATACGCCGGCTGCTACCATCTTCCAGTTCGATTTCCACACTGCCCCTGCCGACCACCGGCAGTTCGTACTGGCTTATCTGGTAGCCCTTGGGAAGATCGGGATAGAAATAGTTCTTGCGGGCGAAGACCGAACGCGGCGCGATGCCGGCGCCGACGGCCAGACCAAACTTCACCGCCATGCGCACCGCTTCCTTGTTCAACACCGGCAGCACGCCCGGGTAACCCAGATCCACCAGGCAGGCCTGGGTATTGGGGGGCGCCCCAAAGGCGGTGGACGCAGCCGAGAAGATTTTGCTCTTCGTCAGCAGCTGTGCGTGTATCTCAAGACCGATGACGGTTTCCCATTGCATGTGCTTTACCTGATAAACCCATGGCTAAAGTTTATGTACCAGTACGATTCATCGTGGTCCCGGTGCTGCGTACGGCGTACCGAGTCCCGCGTGAGACGCAGAGCCCTGCCCTCTTGATGCACACAGTACAAGGCATGCAGCACCTTTATTGAAATCCCTTGGGTATTTGTCCATGCCAATCGGTTTCCCGCTGATACTGATGCGCCGCGCACAACAGCCGGGCCTCGTCAAAATAATTGCCGATGATCTGCAGGCCCACCGGCAGCTTATCCACGAATCCCATGGGGATTGAAATGCCCGGCAAGCCGGCGAGATTCACGCCGTTGGCGTAGATATCGTTCAGATACATGGTGATGGGATCCTCGGTCTTCTCGCCGAGGCCGAATGCCGGCGTGGGTGTGGCCGGCCCCATGATGACATCCACGTTCTCAAACGCCGCGATGAAATCCTGACGGATGAGCGTGCGGGTCTTCTGGGCCTTGAGGTAATAGGCGTCATAATAGCCTGCGGACAGCACATAGGTGCCGGTCATGATGCGGCGTTTCACTTCCGCGCCGAAACCTTCGCCACGGGAGCGGGTGTAGAGATCCAGCAGATCAACCGGGCTTTCGCAGCGGTGCCCGAAGCGCACCCCGTCGAAGCGCGAGAGGTTGGAGGAGCATTCCGCCGGCGCCACCACATAGTAGGTGGGTACCGATAGCCAGAAATTCGGCAGGCTGATGTCACGCACTTCGGCGCCCAGCTTCTTATATATAGTGAGTGCCGCATGCACGGCTGCGCCCACGCGCCCATCCAGGCCCTGGTCAAAGAACTCCTTCGGCAGGCCGATGCGCAGGCCCTTGAGCGGGTGCTCCAGTGCCGCCGTGTAATCCGGAACCGGCCGGTCCACGCTGGTGGAATCCCGCGGATCAAAACCGGCCATGGCGCCCAAGAGCAAGGCTGCATCCTCGGCGGTGTAGGTGATCACCCCGGCCTGATCGAGACTGGAGGCAAACGCAATTATGCCGTAGCGCGACACGCGCCCATAAGTGGGTTTGATACCGGTCAGTCCGGTGAGTGCCGCCGGCTGGCGAATGGAGCCGCCGGTGTCGGTGCCGGTGGCCGCCGGTGCCAGCCGCGCCGCCACCGCCGCCGCGGAACCACCGGAAGAACCGCCGGGCACGCGCGTCGGATCCCAGGGATTTTTCACCGGACCGTAGAAACTGGTTTCATTGGATGAGCCCATGGCGAACTCATCCATGTTGGTTTTGCCCAGCAGCACCATACCCGCTTGCCTGAGGCGTTCCACGACGGTGGCATCGTAAGGTGACACAAAATTATCCAGCATCTTCGAACCGCAACTGGTCTTTACGCCGGCGGTGCAGAAGATATCCTTGTGGGCAAGCGGCACGCCGGTGAGCACACCGACGTCGCCGCGTTTGATACGCGCGTCCGCGGCACGCGCCGCGACCAGCGCCTCTTCCTGCAGCACCGTGATGAAGGCATTCAGCTGCGGATTGAAACGCTCGATGCGCGCGAGATAGCTGCGGGTAAGCTCCTCGCTAGAGAGTTTGCGCGCCTTCAAATCGCGCGCCAGTTGAGCCAGTGTCTTGGTATGCATAATGAAACTGCGGAATTCGATGATGAAACGCGGTGTGCAAGTCGCTCCCGCCTTTCAAAATCATTCAATTACCTTGGGAACCAGGTATAACCCGGCCTCCACCTGCGGAGCATTCTTCTGGAACAGCTCACGTTGATTGGTTTCGGTGACGACATCCGCCCGCAGTTGCTGGCTCATGTCGAGCGGGTGCGCCATGGGCGCCACGCTGGCGGTCTCGGCCTTGTCCAATTGGGCCACGAAATCCAGTATCCGCGACAGATTGTCCGCATAACGGGGTATATCCTGGTCGCTGATGGCGAGGCGCGCCAGGCGCGCGATGCTTCGAACCTCATCGGAAGTAAGCGACATGCGTGGCCTCGCTGGATTACCGGACTAAATTAACGGGAAAAGCCCCGGATTTCAGTGAATTATCGCACAAACCGGCTTGCCGCCGCCGCCCGCCGTTGTTAGAGTAGTGCGCCCCGAAAATTCCCCATACCGAGCCATATCCAAGCCAAAAAATCATGTTCAAGAGCCTGCGCGGATTTTTCTCCACGGATTTGTCCATAGACCTCGGCACCGCCAATACGCTTATTTATATGCGTGGCAAAGGCGTGATCCTCAACGAGCCTTCGGTGGTCGCCATCCGCGAGGTACCTGGCCGCGGCAACAAGGTGATCGAAGCCTACGGTGCCGACGCCAAACGCATGCTGGGCCGCACCCCCGGTAACATCGTCGCTATCCGTCCCATGAAGGACGGCGTGATTGCCGATTTCACGGTTACCGAGCAAATGCTCAAGCATTTCATCAAGAAGGCCCATGGCAACCGTTATTTCCGGCCCACGCCGCGGGTATTGGTATGCGTGCCCTATGGCGCAACCCAGGTGGAACGCCGCGCCATCCGCGAGTCGGCCGCCGGGGCCGGCGCCCGCAAAGTCTATCTCATCGAGGAACCCATGGCGGCCGCCATCGGCGCAGGTTTACCGGTGCATGAAGCCAAGGGTTCTATGGTACTGGACATCGGCGGCGGTACCTCCGAAGTGGCAATCATCTCCCTGAATGGCATCGTGTATGCCGCCTCGGTGCGCATCGGCGGCGACAAATTCGACGAAGCCATCATCAGCTACGTGCGCCGGAATTACGGCACCCTCATCGGCGAGGCCACCGCCGAGCGTATCAAGCACGAGATCGGTTCCGCCTATCCGGGCAAGGAGCTGCGTGAGCTGGAAGTGAAAGGCCGCAACTTGTCTGAAGGCGTGCCGCGCAGTTTCGTGCTCAACAGCAACGAAATTCTCGAGGCCCTGCAGGAACCCTTGGCTGGCATTGTCGGGGCGGTCAAGGCCGCCCTGGAACAAACGCCGCCGGAACTTGGGTCGGATGTGGCCAACAACGGCATGGTGCTGACGGGCGGCAGCGCGTTACTGCGGGACATTGACCGGCTGCTCAGGGAGGAAACCGGACTGCCGGTGATACTTGCGGACGATCCCCTCACCTGCGTGGCCCGCGGCGGCGGCAAAGTGCTGGAATTGATTGACGAATACGGTCCGGAAACTTTTGCCGTCGAGTGACGAAAGTAGATATTTACCCGCAATCGTACTCCAGCGTTACTGGCTCACCGGAAAACCGTAACTGAGTCGCAGCATGGGTATTGTGTACTGAGGCCCGTTTGCACGCCATTTTACCGCTGACTGTATATCCTCAATCCGCCCGCCATTACAGGGGTTGAATCGCCGTGTTCGCCCTGCACCGCCCGCAACGTTCGCCCCGGTTGTTTTCCAGCAATCCAGCGGGCGCACTGCGCACACTGTTACTCGTGGCGGTGTGCATCGCACTGATGTTCTATGACCATCAGCGCGGCCATCTGCAAAAAATCCATGCAGCCCTGTCCACGTTGGTGTATCCGGTGCAAGCCGCGGTGAATGCTCCTTATGCCCTGGCCAATTGGGCACAAGAAAAACTTGCCATGCATACCGCGCTGGTGAAAGAAAACACCCGCCTCAACCAGGAACTGCTCATGGATTCGGTGCAGTTGCAGCAAACAGCCGCGCTGGAACAGGAAAATGCGCGCCTGCGCGAACTGTTGCAGGCCAGCGCCAAGTTGAGGGGCCATGTGGTACTGGCCACATTATTGGCAGCGGACATGGACCCATTCCGGCACATGATCGTCATTGACAAGGGTGCGGATGCGGGTGTGTATGAGGGGCAAACGCTGCTGGATGCCCGTGGCATCATCGGCCAGGTCATCCAGGTGGGGCCGGTTTCTTCCGAGGTGGCGCTCATCACCGATCCAAGCCAGGCTATCCAGGTGCAGGTCAACCGCACCAGCCTGCGTACCCTTGCCATCGGTGGCGCCGATGTGGATACCCTGTCATTGCCGTATCTGGCCAATAATGCCGACGTAAAACCTGGCGATCTGCTGGTGACTTCCGGTCTCGATGGGCACTATCCAGCCGGTTACCCGGTGGCGGTCATTACACGCGTGCACCGGGATCCGGCGGAGCCTTTTGCCAGCGTGACCGCACAACCGGTGGCGGATCTGGATCACGGCCATGACGTTCTACTGTATTTTCCCGCAGTGGCATCTACACCGCTGCCGAAGCCGGAGGTACGCAGCACGAAAAAACCCTTGAGGCGAAGGCCGCGATGAGGAATCCAATCCGGCGCCGCGCCAATTGGGTCATCGTGGTCACCTATGTGGCGGCATTGTTGCTCAGTATCTGGCCGCTGCCGGACTGGGCAGAACCGTTCCGTCCGGCATGGTTAGTGCTGACCACAGTTTACTGGTGCCTGTTCCTGCCGCACCGGGTGGGTTTGTTGGTCACTTTCGTGGTCGGCATCCTGATGGATTCGCTCACCGGCAGTCTATTGGGCGAACATGCGCTGGCGCTGCTGCTGGTGGCATGGGTTACTCTCAAGCTGCATTTGCAGATCCGTGTGTACCCCTGGTGGCAACAGACACTGGTGGTACTGAGTCTGATGCTGCTCTATACCTTCGTGCTTTTCTGGGTGGACGGCATGCTGGGCTACACCCAGGGCTCACTATTGCGCTGGATGCCGGTGCTGATTACCACGCTCCTGTGGCCATGGGTGATGCAGTTGCTGAGTGTGTTGCAGCAACGCTACCAGGTGAGCTGATGACTGCTAAATTCATAGATCCATAATCCATGGCGCGCATCCGCATCCGCAATGAGTGGCTTGAACTCCACCAGTTCACGACACGCATCATCATCGTTGCCGTCATCGGACTATTGCTATTGCTGGCGGTGGCAACGCGGCTTTTCTATTTGCAGATCATCAACCACTCTCATTACGTGACCCTGGCCGAGGGCAACCGGCTGCGTACCGAACCGGTGACGCCGCCGCGTGGATTGATCTACGACCGCAACGGGGTGCTGCTGGCCGAGAATCAGCCCAGTTACGAGCTGGACATCGTCCCGGAGCAAGTACCGGATTTGCAGGCCACCATCGCGGCCCTGAGCAAAATCGTGGACATCCGCCCCCAGGATGTAAAGCAGTTTTATGATCTACTCAAAACCAAGAAACCGTTTCAGCCGCTACCGCTGCGAACCACCCTTTCCGATACCGAAGTTGCGCGTTTCGCCGTGGACCGCCAGGATTTTCCAGGCGTGGATATCCGTGCCACGCTCGCGCGCTACTACCCCTTGGGCCAGATCACCGCGCATGTGGTGGGCTACACCGGCATCATCAGCCCCGGGGAGCTCGCGAACCTGGATCCGGCCGAATACACCAATACCTCACAGGTGGGCAAAATCGGCATTGAGGGATCTTATGAAAGTCTGCTGCACGGTTCCATGGGCACCCGCCAAGTGGAAACCGACGCCCAGGGCCGCGTGGTGCGGGTGGTGTCTTACACCCCGCCGGTGCCGGGAAGCAATCTGTACTTGAGCATTGATGTACGCTTGCAGGTGGCGGCGGAAAAAGCACTCGCTGACTATAACGGCGCAGTGGTGGCCATCAACCCCCGCAACGGCGAAGTGCTGGCGCTGGTAAGCACTCCGACCTTCGACCCCAATCAGTTTATAGGCGGCATAAGCCCCAACGACTTCGCCAAGCTCAACACCAGCCCCAGTCAGCCGCTCTTCAACCGCGCTCTACGCGGCCAATACCCGCCCGGCTCCACCATCAAACCATTCCTGGCCCTGGCGGCGCTGAATTACGGTGTGGTGAATCCGTTCAAGGACTTGCTTTGTCCCGGCTATTTCTATCTTCCCAGCAACCCAAATCCGTATCGCGACTGGAAACGCGGCGGTCACGGCGAAATTGACCTGCCGAATGCCATCACCCAGTCCTGCGACGTGTATTTCTATACGGTGGCGCTCAAGCTTGGCATTGACCGTATTCATGAGTATCTGACTACGCAGCTCGGCTTCGGAGAGCCCACCGGTATCGATCTCATGGGTGAGCGTGACGGTGTAGTGCCTTCGCCCGAATGGAAACGTAAAATTCTGCATGCGCCATGGTATCTGGGCGATCTGGTCATCGTCGGCATCGGTCAGGGTTATTTACTAGTGACACCCTTGCAACTGGCCGATGGTGTAGCTGCCATTTCCATGCACGGCGAGCGCTTCGTGCCGCACTTGCTGCATGCCATTGGCAACCCGCTGTCTGGCGTCATCAGCGACACCACGCCGCGGACCTTGCCGGCAGTGCAGGAATCCGACCCAAATGCCTGGAAAATTGTGGTTCAAGCCATGAAAAACGTGGTGGCCACCTGGCAGGGTACCGCTCACTCCATCGGTGTCGGCGCCCAATACAGTATCGCCGGCAAGACCGGCACCGCCCAGGTGTATCGCAAGCGTCTGGGGATCTTCGGCGAACAGGATGAATCCGATATCCCCTGGCAACTGCGCGACAATGCTGTGTTCATCGCTTTCGCGCCGGTAGACAATCCGCGTATCGCCGTGGCGGTAGTGGCGGAACACGGCGGCGGCGGTGCTTCCACCGCCGCCCCTATCGCGCGTAAGGTGATGGACGCCTATCTTCTGCGGCAAGCCGGTGGCAAAGTGGCGGTACCATGACTTTTAGCGACTTCGCTTTTTCCCCCGCGCATGGTGATCTGACCTTCGGCGAGCGGCTGTTGCATCGCCTGAATCTGGACGGACCGCTGCTGCTGGCGGTGGTAATACTGGCGTTCATGGGACTGGCCATTCTTTACGGTGCCAGCAACGAAGATGCCGGCATGATATACCGGCAGGCAATACGCCTGGGCTTGTCGTTTGTGGTACTGCTGGCGGTGGCGCAAATATCACCGCAGTTTTTGCGCCTGTGGTCGCCGTGGCTATTCGCCCTGGGTCTGATTCTGTTGCTGTTCACGCTGCATTCGGGACACATCGGCCGCGGCGCGCAACGCTGGCTGGGTTTCGGCTTCGTGCGCTTCCAACCATCGGAAATCATGAAAATCGCCGTGCCCATGATGGTGGCATGGTATCTGCATGAAAAGCCGTTGCCGCCCAACTGGAAACAGCTGTTGCCGTTGGCCACCATGATTTTTATCCCGGTGCTGCTGGTGGCCATTGAGCCTGACCTGGGCACGGCGCTGCTGATCCTCAGCGCCGGCGCCTTCAGCGTGTTCCTGGCGGGACTACGCTGGCGCGTCATCCTGTTATTGGTGGTGGCCTTGGCCATCGTTACGCCCATTCTGTGGCACTTCATGCACGCTTATCAGCGCGAACGCGTGCTGATTTTCCTGAATCCACAGCGCGATCCGCTGGGAGCCGGCTACCATATTATCCAGTCGCAGATCGCCATCGGTTCCGGCGGCATGTTCGGCAAAGGTTGGTTACATGGCAGCCAGTCGCAACTTGATTTCCTGCCGGAAAGCTCCACGGACTTCATCTACGCGGTTTTGGGGGAACAGTTCGGTTTCATCGGTGCGCTGGTGGTGCTGGCGCTCTACGGCTTCATTATCGCGCGCTCGCTGATCATTGCACTGCGCGCCCAGGATACTTACTCGCGGCTCTTGGGCGGAGCGCTGAGCATGGCGCTGTTCACTTACGTCTTCATCAACAGCGGTATGGTGTCGGGCATCCTGCCGGTGGTAGGTGTGCCCTTACCATTGGTGAGTTATGGCGGAAGTTCCCTGGTGACGCTCATGGCCGGCTTCGGTGTGCTCATGAGCATTCACTCGCACCGCAAGCTCCTTGCCACGTGACCCACATCCGCTACCCCGTCTCCTTCATTGTCATTGGCATGGGCTGTCTGCTTGCGGGTTGCGCACATATGGTGAAGCCGGCGCCGGCGCACGCGGCAGTTCCGGTCAAAGCGTCGCTGCCTGCCAATTACACTTCACGCCCTGAAGTCCAGCAGTTCATCGCCAAGCTGGTGCAACAGGATGATTTCAACAAGGCCTGGCTGGAAAAAACACTGGCCGCCGCGCAACAGCGCGGCAGCATTCTCGCCGCGATTGCCAAACCCTACGAAGCCAAGCCCTGGTATCAATACAAACCGTTGTTTGTGAACGATGTGCGCATCAATGCGGGCGTGGTCTTTTGGGATATGCACGCAGATGATCTCGCGAAAGCGCAACAACACTATGGTGTGCCGGCCTCAATTATCGTTGCCATCCTGGGTGTGGAAAGTTTCTACGGCCGGCAGAAAGGCGGCTATTCGGTGCTGGACGCGCTTACCACGCTGAGTTTTGACTATCCGCCGCGCGCCGCTTTTTTCCAGGCTGAACTGGAGCAGTATCTATTGATGTGCCGTGAACACGCGTTTGATCCGCCCTCCCTGATGGGTTCCTACGCCGGCGCCATGGGTGTGCCGCAGTTCATGCCGGACAGTTATCGCCAGTACGCAGTGGCCGCCGACGGCCGCGGCCGGCCGGACATCTGGAACGACTGGGTGGATATCATCGCCAGCGTGGCCAACTATTTCCACGTCCACGGCTGGCAACCCGACAGCCTGGTGGCGGTGCCGGCGGCGCTGCCCTCCGTAGTTGCGCAGCTGCCTGCGATACTTACACCGACACACGTCGGCGCGCTGCGCCGACAGGGAGTTATTTTGAGCGCCGGTCTGGCGGATAACACCGAGGCAATGCTGGTACCGCTGCAACTGAAACAGGGCACCGAATACTGGGTAGGACTGCACAATTTCCGCGTCATCCTACAGTACAACAAAAGTCCCTTGTATGCGATGGCGGTGTATGACCTGGCCACACGCATTACCGATGCGCGCACACAGGCGGGACAGAATGCGTTGCCCTGACATGCGCGCGGTGCTCGCATTGGCAGCCACGCTGCTGGTGGCGGCATGCGCGCAATTCCCGACTCAAGACCACGGGCCGGCTTACCCGGTGGATGTGTCGCAGGTGCCGAATGCGATACCGCGCTACGAACCCAGGAGTCCGTATGGTAATCCTGCATCCTATAGCGTCAACGGCCAGACCTACTACGTGCTGCCAAGTTGCGTGGGTTATCACGAGCGCGGCATCGCTTCCTGGTATGGCATGAAATTCCACGGCGGCCGCGCCTCCGACGGCGAGACCTATGATATGTACGCCATGACTGCCGCCAGCAAGGTGCTGCCGCTGCCCTGCTACGTGCGCGTAACCAACCTGCAAAACGGCCAGAGCGTGATCGTGAAAGTGAATGACCGCGGCCCGTTCGTGGCGAACCGCATCATTGATCTGTCCTACGCGGCCGCCTCCCGCATCGGCATGCTCGGTACCGGCACCGCGCTGGTGGACGTGGCCGCGGTCACCCCCGGCGAACCCGAACCGCCCACCGGCCCTGGCAGCAACCTGCCGGTGCAAACCGGCGCGCCACCAGTCAACGCCGCCGCCGGTGTCGCCAGTCAACCGCAACTCTTCGTACAGGTCGGTGCCTTCGCCACCGAGAGCAACGCCACGCGGGTATTGCAGCGTCTACGCGCGGCCGCGGTCAATTCGGCCTTCATTCTCACCGAAGTCCAAAACGGCATCACCTTCTATAAGGTGCGCGTCGGCCCCATCGCGGATGTGGATCACGTGGACGCGCTCACTGCCAAACTGACCGACCTGGGATTTCCGAATGCGCAGGTGGTGATCCCGTAGACAAAAAACGATCAACTGGTTGTGCGGTTAATGACTCGTCAATAGCGGCAGAATGTCCAATCACGCGCTGGTGCGAAATTCCATCGCGGCCCTGGGCCGCTCGCATAACAGCCGGCAGGCTGGGTTTCCGGTGAGAAGCCCAACCGAGGCCATCGCCGGCAAACAGCCTCAGCCTTTCGATCCGGTGCGCGCGGCGGCGATTAGGCCAGCGAGGTAGCGCATGATCGTGAGCCGCCGGGCTTCGGCCGACGCGCCGGCGATCAGTTTGGATGCCTGGTCGAGGTCGAAGTTGCGCTGCCTGCGACCCGCGGCGTCGGCAGGCTGGGCAATGGCGCTGACGTACAGTGCGTAGGCATAGTCGTGGCGGAAGGTGGTGCCCTTGGCGCCGGCTTTGAGCTGCTGCCGGTAGTAATCGAGCGCGGGTTGCAGAACCTTGCGGGCTTCGGCGTTGCGGCCCTGCATGGCGATGGCCTGGGCGAGGATGTACCGAGCCTGCGATTCGCGTGGTTTCGGGTCGGTTTGCACCACCGCATCCGGCGCGACCGACAACCACTGGCGCGCCAAGGTTTCAGCTTGTGCATAGCGGCCGAGCTGCACTGCCGCACGCGCAGCGGCATTGAAGCTGGCTTCCAACATCTGGTTCTTCGTGGTGGTTGTACTGGCGTCCGTCGCGGGCACCTTGACCGCTTCGATCTTGGCGAGCGCTGCGGTAACCTCGGTCAACGCGGACTGCGGAGCACCCTCGTCCAGTTTCAGTTGGCCGGCCGTAAACAGCTGATTCGTCGCATTACCCGCGAGTAGGCGAATGGGAGAATGGGGTGGCAGTTCCGCAGCGAGCGCGCGCAGGCTGCGCAGGCAGGCCTGCAATGATTGTTCCGCGCCTGCCGAGTCGCCGCTCGATGCTTGATAGTTCGCGAGTCCGAGCCAAATGTAATAAATCACAGCAGCGAGGCCTTTCGGACTGCGCGGATCCTGCGCCAAAGCCAGTGCCGAACGTCGTGTGGCAATCGCACGGGTCACCTCACCGCGCTCATATTGGAATATCGCGACCTGGTTTAGAGCCTGCGCCCATCTGCTCCAGGCATCGATGCTGGAAGGGTTGAAGCGTACCCAATCCTCGGCTGCCTGTACGGCTTGGTTGACGTAATCCATGGCACCAGCCGCATCGTGCCGGTTATCGGCAAGGAGCGCGAGCCGGCTCGCGGCGAAAAACCGGTCCTCCCGCGCGTGCAGGTCGCCGGGGCGGCGCGCCAGGACCTTCTCGGTCATGGTGAACACCTGCTGCTCCAGCTTTTGCGCCTCTGCCGTGCGGCCGAGTGCCTGCAACTCGCCCACTTTGGTGTCGGCGGTATCGGCCCAGGACGCAGCCGCATTCAGGTCCGACAGATCGAGTGCGCCGAGTCCCTCGAGGATTTTGAGGGCTTGGTCGCAAGTCGTCAAACCTTGCTGTGGCGGTTGCACCAGGCAAAGAATGTTCAAATCATCGGCATAGAGCTGTCGCACGCGACGTGACGGATTGACAGCGTTGACCAGCGGTTTCAGCAGGGCGGCGGCCTGATCCAACGGTGCTGAACTACCGCCGCGGCTAACGGCGGCTGCGTAATTTTCGTTGTACAGAATCAAGGCCAGGCCATAGGTCACCGCTTCACCGTGATCGCCAGCCGCGCGCAGCTTTTCAAAAGCCGCCCTGGCTTCGTCGAAACTCTTCGTTGCAGCTTGCTGATCGCCGCCGGCGATCTGGGCCGTGCCCAAGCGCACCAGCGCCATCGCCCGGTTGATTTGCGTTTGCTTGGTCACCAGGTCCGCAGGCAGGCTGTTGTAATAGTCAACGGTTTTCTGCGCGAGCTTGCCCAGGGTTTCCAGCCGGCCGGTGGGCGCGAGTTCGTTGTAGAAATCCTCGATCAGGAAGCTCACCAGGTTCTCGGCATTGGTGCGTGAGGCCTGTACCTCGGCCTTAGCGGCGCGCACGCGCCCCAGGCTGTACCAGCCGAACAGCGCCCCCGCGACCGCGACCAGCATCAGCACGATACACACGCCGGCGACGGCGCGCGTGCGCCGCAACGCCCGGTGGGTGGCGGCTTCGCGCTCGCGCTGGGCGGCGAGTTCGCGCTCCACCTGTTCGCGCGCTTCGCGCTCGCGGCGCAGGTTGCGGCTGGCCAGCACCACCTTGCACAACACGTCGTGGGTCAGCTCCACGCGGCGCATGTCGAGGCGGTCTTCAATCCGCAGCAGGCGCCGGTTGACCAGGGTCGGCAGCGTATCCGGCGCGGCGCCCGCCGCGGCCAGCGCCTTGGTGACGCGCTCTTCGGCCAGGCTTTCGCGGTAGCCGGATTCGGTCAGGAGTTCATCCTCGACCACACGCCGCACGCCTTCGGGCTGGTCGGCCAGCGCGCGTTCGTAGAATTCAGACAGGATGGTCTCGCGTGAGCCGGCCAGAAGGTCGGTCGAGATTTCTTTGCGTCCCTGCGCTTGGCGCGCGGCATTGAGCTCCCGGCAGATCAGGCTCAGAAGCGAGGGCTCGACTTCGGCGTTCGCGAGTTCCGCGTCGCCCGCAACGAAACGCACGATCGCTTCCGCGACCTCCTGCGACACCAGCTTGCCGCCCGGCTTGAGCACCGCGGAGAGCGCCTGCGCGCCGGTCATGCGCGCAAGACGCATGCGATTCTGGGTAATCGAAGGCATTTCACCCTTGATGCTTTCCAGGTGCGCGAGATAATCCTCGCGCAGCGCGATCAGCACGCGGTAATCGGCGCGTGTGAAGTCGAAATCCTCGACGGCGCTATCGTCTTTCTCGAGCCGTGCCTCGAGTGCCGTGGGCGCGCGGTTCTCGACCAGGTCGGCGAGATCTTCGAGGAATTGCTGCGCACGCAATTTGCCGGCGTCGTCGGCCTGGCCGAGGGTGAAGATTTCCTCGAATTGGTCGAAGATCAAAAGCGGCATCAAGGTACGGCCTTGGGCGTCGCGCAACAGGTCCTCGCGGTGGTGCAGGAACTCCCACAGTGATTCGCCCTCGATCGCGGCGCCGGCCCGCGTCCAGTGCCCGGCGGCCTCGGTGGCACGGAAAATCGCCTGCTTAATCTGTTCGGAGGGCACAGGCGAGCCGGCGGCGTAGTCGATGCGGACGTACACCGGGCAATAACCGTCGCCACGCAGACGCGTCACCAGGCCCGCGCGCAGCAGCGAAGTCTTGCCGAGGCCCGACTGGCCAAACAGCACCGTTAGGATGGTGCGCTGCACCCGGCGCGCGAGCTCGGCGGCCTCCGCGTCGCGGCCGTGGAAATACGCGCGGGTCTCCTCGGTGTAGGAGAACAGGCCGAGCCACGGGTTTTCGGGGTCGAGCGTGACGGTATGGTCGCTCGCGACCGGCTGATTGTTCATGCGCCTCTCCCGCCGAACAATTCCTGCAGACGCCGCAGGAATTCCGGCGTAGGCTCGCCACCGGCGAGGCGCAGCATGTGCACGGCCTTGAAGCTGTCTGGCACCAGCGCGGTCGCTTCGGGCGTGGCGTCGATACACACTGGCAGGATGAACACCGCGCCGCCGGCCATGTTGCGCATCCGATCCACGGCATAACTCCATTCGCGGCGGAAGTAGGCCTCGTGACGCCGCTGGGTGTTGGCCGAGATCACCGGCACGAAGAAACTGCAACGCGCGATGTTGGCGCGGATCTTGTGGTCGTAGTCGTCGCCGCTTTCCAGCCGCTCGAGGTCAAACCAGGTCATAAGCCCGACGGCGTCCATGCCGGCCTTCAAACGCTGCACGGCCGGCAGATCCTCGCGCGCGTAGCTGATGAATATCGCGTTTTCCGGCATCTCGCGTGCCGGTGGCAGAAATCGCAGTGGTGTGGCGCTGCCCGGCGAAGCTTGCGCCGGGCGCTGGCGCGCGCTCCAGCGCCGGTGCAACTCGGCAACGAACGACTCGGCGCCGCCGTACACGCGGGTACGCACGCTGACCTGCTGCAGGAACGCCACCAGCCGCGCGTCCTTCGCGGTGTGGTCATCGGCGAACACCTCGGTAACATCGCGCGGATCGGACAGCCGCTTGCGCTTGGCCATGCGCAGAAACAGCCGCGCCAGCCAGTTGGAAAAGTCGCTGCCGATCAGCAATAGATGATTGTGCTCGAGCTCATGGAAGAGTTTTTCCGGCGTCAGATGTTCGGATTGCAACGCGCAGATGAACTCCAGCATATCCTCGTCGGACAGCACGTAGGTCGGCGAGGCCGACACACGTCCGAGCAGGTGATAGATCACCGTGCGCTTGAGGTCGGCGAGCTCGGACGGCAGGTCGGCCACGCGGTTCGGTGCATAGGCAATCACCTCGGTGCCTGGCTGCCCTTCGTAGCGCTCGGCGTTGATCGCGTTTTCCAGCAGTGGATCGAAGGTGGTGGTGACGAACAGGCCGAAGTCGGTAATCTGCGCCAGCTGCCGCAACGCCTGCGGCGGTTCGAAGCGCACTTCGCGCATGATCGAGCGCAGCCGCGTGTACGCTTCCTCACGGCGGCCATGCTGGCCGAGATGGGAGCAGATAACGTCGTTAAGCGTCAACGGCTGGGGCAGGCCGACCGGGTCCACCGACAGGTGGGTCGCCAGTTTTTCGGCCAGCCACACGTACAGCGGGCGCAGGCCGGCATCGGTCTGCACGCGCAGAAGATCGGGTCCGATGATCGGAATAACCCGGTGTTCCTCGATGTAATTGAGGAGATCGTCCCAGGCGTCTTCGTCAAAGGCCTGTGTAGGATCCGTCGTGGCAGGCAATGTCGTCATGGCGAACAGCACCCCGAATAGTCGGCGGAGGTTACTACAAAGCGCGCGGCCTGTCGCATGCACCGCACCGGATCACGCCGGGCACCTGACGCGAGCCACCTGGAACACCAGATAGGCATACGCATTTTGTGCTGCGACAACCTGTGTTTTCAACTGGTTGCGCGGTATCAGCCCGGCGTTCATTCTTGCCGAACTCCAGAGCGGCATCACTTTATATAAGGTGCGCATCGGCTGTCTCCCCGATGTAACCCACGCCGACGCGCTCACCGGGCAGTTGGGAGCCTTGGGTTTCCCGGATGCCCAGGTGGTAATTCCCTGGGCTACGGCGGTATTTTTCCGGTCATTGTCGCGTTAAAATCGCGCCTGCGGCCGGCATATGTCCGCTTTTTTCAACTCCATTTGTCTCCGAGGTGTTCCCTTGAGAAGCCAGCGTTCCGTTGCCTATGCACTCAGCCTGTTCGCCGTGTGCGTTGTCGTTGCCGCCCAGGCAATCCCCATTCCCGCACCGCCACAGCTCAATGCCAAGAGTTACGTGCTCATGGACGCCGACAGTGGCCAGGTCATCGCCGCCAGCAATCCGAATATGCACAGTGAGCCCGCGAGCCTGACCAAGTTAATGACTGCGTATGTGGTGTTTCACGCCTTAAAAGATGGCGTCATTCACCTGAATGAGCCGGTGACTATCAGCGCCAAGGCTTGGCGCATGGGCGGCTCACGCATGTTCGCAAATGTCGGCAGCCAGGTAAGCGTGGAGAACTTGTTACAGGGCTTGATCGTGCAGTCGGGCAATGATGCGGCTGTGGCACTGGCGGAAAAAGTCGGCGGTACTGAAGACACATTTGTGGAACTCATGAACCAGTACGCCCAGAAACTCGGCCTGAAAGACACCCATTACGTGGATGCTTCAGGCTTAACCAACGACCCTAACCATTACGTCTCGGCACTGGACCTTGCCATGCTTTCGCGCGCCATCATCAGGGAGTTTCCAGACTACTACCGGCGCTTCTTCGCTGAAAAGCAATTCACCTGGGATAAGATCAGCCAGCTGAACCGCGTCTCGTTGTTGTTCACCGACCCGAGCGTGGACGGCCTCAAGACCGGCTACACGGACAAGGCTGGCTATTGCATGGTGGTTTCGGCGCTGCGCAACAACATGCGCCTGATCGCGGTGGTTATGGGCACGTCTTCGGAAAAAGCCCGTGCCATTGACGACGAAGCGCTGCTCAACTATGGCTTCAATTTCTATGAGAGTCACAAACTGTATGCCACCGGTACCGCCATCACCAAACTTAAAGTCTGGAAAGGCGCGGACGGCAATGTCCCGATTGGGGTCACACATGATATCTATGTGACCATCCCCAAAGGCAGTTACCCACAGCTCTCGGCCTCCGTGCAAACGCCATCGGGACTCATGGCACCGGTTCCGGCAGGCGCGGCAGCCGGATCGGTGAACGTCTCCTACGATGGCAAAACGTTGATCGAAACACCGCTATACACCTTGCAGGCGGTGCCTGAAGGCAATATTTTCCGGCGTATCATAGACAGCGTACGTCTGTGGTTCGTCAAGAAATAGAATGACAAAACCGCTGCCGAGTGCGTATTTCAACGGTATTTTGCTGCCACTGAGCGAAGTGCGTATTTCGCCACTGGACAGGGGATTCCTGTTTGGAGACGGCGTCTATGAAGTAATCCCTGCCTATGGAGGAAAGCTGTTCCAGCTGGATGCACATCTCAAGCGCTTGCAATACAGCCTGGATGGTATTCGTCTTGGAAATCCGCATACGAACCGGCAATGGACTGCATTACTCAATAATTTAATCGCGCAGAATGGCGGCGGCAACCAAGCGCTGTATCTACAAGTAACGCGCGGTGCCGACACAGGCCGCGATCACGGTTTTCCGAAAAACGTACCGCCTACGGTGTTTGCCATGTGTGCGCCACTCGCGGAGCTCCCCGCCACGCTCCTCGAACACGGCGCAAAAGCGGTGACCCTAGAGGATATACGCTGGCAGCGCTGCGATATCAAGTCCGTGTCTCTGCTCGGCAACGTATTGCTGCGCCAGACAGCGGTGGATCAGGGTTGTAATGAAGCAGTGCTGGTACGGGATGGCCATGCCACGGAAGGCACCGCCAGTAGCTTGTTCATCGTGCACCAGGATGTTCTCATCGCGCCGCCCAAAAGCGCCGATCTCCTGCCCAGCATCACTCGCGACCTGGTCCTGGGGCTCGCCGCACAGCACCATGTCCAGCATCGTGAAGCGCGCATTCCCCTGGCACAACTGCGCAGCGCACAGGAAATCTGGTTTGCCAGCTCCACCCGCGAGATTTACCCGGTGACGGAACTGGATGGTCGTAGGGTCGGCGACGGCAGACCGGGCAATCACTGGCGGCGCATGTACGATTTGTTCCAGCGCCACAAAGCGGGATAAATGGGAATTTCAGTGTACTTGAAAAACCTCCATTTCCCCCATATCTGATGCGCTTATGAAAACAGTATCACCATCACTCATACCGGAGCAGCCTGCAACCCGTGAATCGCTATTGACGTTTCCCAGTGCATTCCCCGTCAAGGTCATAGGCCGGGACACGCCGGAATTCCACCAAACAGTAGTTGCGGCCTTTTCACGGCATGCAGCACCGTTTGATACGTTACCTGTCAGCCGCCAGCCGAGCCGTGAGGGACGTTTTATCTCCCTCACCGTGACCATTGTTGCAGACAGCCGTGCGCAACTGGATGCGCTCTACACCGAACTTTCCGGCAGCGCACACGTGCTTCTGACCCTGTGAGACCCGCATCGCCTTTGTTGAAAGACCTGGGCCGGGTCGAATACCTGCCTACCTGGCATGCCATGCGGCATTTCACCGAAGTGCGCGACGCCGACACCCCCGATGAGATTTGGTTCCTGGAACATCCGCCGGTGTTCACTCTCGGACTTGCCGGCAAAGCGGAGCACGTGCTGGCACCCGGAAACATTCCGGTTATCCACATTGACCGCGGCGGTCAGGTAACCTACCACGGGCCGGGGCAATTGCTGGTGTATACGTTGATTGACCTCAAGCGCCTCAGGCTGGGGGTACGCGCCCTGGTAGAGGCCATCGAGAATAGCGTCATCGCTACGCTCAAGGAGTTCGATATCGCCGCGCTCTCGAAGCGCGAGGCACCGGGTGTATACACGCAAGATGGCCGCAAGCTTGCTTCCTTGGGCCTGCGTGTATGCCGTGGCTGCAGCTATCATGGCCTGGCTTTCAATGTCGCCATGGACCTGGAACCCTTTTCGCGCATCAATCCCTGTGGTTATGCCGGCCTGCAGATGACCCAGGTAAGCGAACTGGGCGGACCCAACGAGGTGAATGCGGTCGCCCAACGTTTCAAACCTCATCTGCTTGAATATCTGGGTTACAATAAAACCTGAAAAACCTGATTATTCAACCCCCGAGCGGCTTGAGTGCCGTAATCCACGAAGGATTTCATGTGAGCGACACACCTGCCGCACGTCTGCGACTTCAGCCCGGCAAGAAACTCAGTGCCGCTGAAAAGATGGCGCGCATCCCGGTAAAGATCGAGCCCACGGTCACGCCCCTGCGCAAACCGCCCTGGATCCGCGTGCGTTCCTGGGCAACACCGGAAGTGGCAAGGCTAAAGCGAATCCTGCGTGATAATCATCTGCATACCGTCTGTGAGGAAGCCTCTTGCCCCAACATCGGTGAATGCTTCGGCAAAGGCACCGCCACCTTCATGATCATGGGCGATATCTGCACACGCCGCTGCACCTTCTGCAATGTGGCCCACGGCCGCCCCAGCGAGCTGGATGCAGATGAGCCACTCAATCTCGCCAGAACCATCAAAGCCATGGCGCTGCGTTACGTGGTGGTCACCTCCGTGGATAGGGATGACCTGCGCGATGGTGGCGCCGGCCATTTTGCGGCCTGCATCCGCGCCATCCGTGAGTTGAGCCCAGAAACGAAAATCGAGGTGCTGGTGCCGGACTTCCGCGGGCGCATGGATGTGGCACTGACACTCATGAACGAGACTCCACCGGATATATTCAACCACAATCTGGAGACCGTACCGCGCCTATACAGGGAAGTGCGTCCCGGTTCCGACTACCATCACTCATTGAAGTTGCTCAAATGTTTCAAGGAAATGCAGCCTGCAATGCTGACAAAATCCGGAATCATGCTGGGATTAGGTGAGGAGATTACCGAAATTTTCGAGGTCATGAAGGATCTGCGCGCCCATGATGTGGACATGCTCACTGTCGGCCAATATCTTCAGCCCGGCAAGTTTCACCATCCGGTGATGCGCTATGCGACGCCGGAGGAATTCAAGGAGATCGAGATCGAAGGCTATACACTGGGCTTCCAGCACGTGGCCAGTGGCGCGCTGGTACGTTCGTCCTATCACGCGGATCAACAGGCAGAAGGATTGATGCAAATTGCCTGACGCGGCGGTGTAATTCAGCGTACAGCAGCATAATACCTGAATTTGATGATGACCGCGCACGGCCAGACACGCAGGCCGCCAAGCGCTTTGAGGGTGGCGTGAATATCAGGAGCAGAAGACCAATATGATTTCGATTCTAAAAAAACTGCCGTTATTATTTTTAATCCTCATCCTTGCGGGATGCGGCGGTGGCAACAGCTCACAAATCAGCAATCCTACTATTACATTAGTTACGCCTGTATCCACCGTCATAGCGGCTGGCACCACTTTGCAACTCAGCGCCATAGTCGCTGGCAGTAACAACACCACCGTACTGTGGTTCGTAAATAATATTCCGGGGGGCAACAGCACCGTGGGGACCATTTCGCCACGGGGGCTCTATACCGCGCCCAATGTCCCCACCCAGAATGGTTCCGTGCTCATCAGTGCCTCCCCCCAGGCTTACCCGGTAATCAGCACTTCCTTCACCGTCAGTATCACGTTTGCCAATGTTTCTCTCAGCGGCAACTATGTATTCAGCATTAGCGGCACCCAGGCCGGCAGCCCATGGGTGACAGTGGGCAGCTTCACCGCCAACGGCGACGGCAGCGTCAGTAACGGTACGGAGGATATCAATGGACCTTCCGGTACCTCATCAGCCATACCCTTTAGCGGTAGCTATTTGATTGATGCCAATGGACAAGGGACTGCTACTTTCACCAGTGCCCAGGGTAGTGTCACTATGTCTTTGACACTGAATACCCAGGGACAAGCTGTTGCGACGCGCACCGATGCCGGCAGTGTCGCAACTGGCGCCTTTTACCCACAATTGCCGACGGCCTTGACTCTAACGAATCTGAATGCCCCCTATGTTTTCAGTTTTACAGGAGCTGACTCTTCAGGAAAGCTACTCAATGCCGTTGGGACTTTCGTAACCAATGGATCCAATACGCTTACTAATGCAGAAGAGGATCTGAATGATGGGGGAACGACGGCAAACCAGCCTTTTACCGGTTCTTACAGTATTAGCGGCAACGGGCACGGTACAGCGACCTTTACAGACTCCATCGGCACCCGCACCTACGATTTTTATATCGTTTCACCCAACCAGCTTCAATTCATTGAGACGGATACCTTGGGCAGTTTGAGTGGCACAGTGTTTCAACAACAGTCCGTGACCTCTACAACCGTATTCACGGGAGGTTATGTGTTTTATGCCACAGGCAACAACGGCACCGCGACTTACGGCGTTGCCGGCGGGTTTGTCACCAATACAACGAGCAGCGGCAATATTAATGCCGGTACCGATGATATTAATGAAGCTGGCGGCATTGCCACCAATGCCACGGTGACCGGCGGCTTTACCAGCGGTACATTCGGACGAGGCACCATCACACTGACGGGTAGCAGCGGCACGACCAACTATGTATATTATTTTATATCCCCCAGCGCCGCCTTTCTGTTGACCACCGATGCCAATATCAATGCAAGTGGAGAGTTGTTCTTTCAAAGCGGCGGCTATTCCACCGCTGCCCTGGCTGGAAACTACACTCTCACGTTAACAAGTCTAGTAGGTTCCACTGTACCGTCATCGGCAGTTGGTCTCCTCAGCTTAAATGGCACTGGCGCTTTGGCCGGCTTCGAAAATACCAATAAAAACGGCACAAGCACTGGCCAGCAGCCTGTCACCGGTACCTATGCAGTCACGCCTCCAACGACCAACACCTCCACGCGCGGTATTGCCACTTTGAGCACCAGCGGCGGGGCAAGTACCAACTTTGCTTTTTACCCCATTTCAAACAGTTCGGTGATCCTGTTGGGGGAAAGCGGTTCGCCTGTGATCGGCACACTGGTCTACCAGTACTAGTGCCCGTCGCAGCAGACAAATTGTTGGTGCCTGGCTTGGAGGCAAGGGCGCGTCGTCACGTTTGCCATGGATGAATCATGGCCGCGCTTTCTTCACTGCCAATTTTAATTTTGCGACTGATTTAATCTGATGAAATCGCATAAATACTTGGCAGTGTTTTCAGAATTTTTCTGAATATGGCAACGTTGTTAAAAACAAGTGCATTGACACTTATGGCCTCGACAAATTCACCGATTTCAGGGTCCAAAGTACGGAAATCAGCAATCCGCTAATAACCCTATAGGCAAGTTCCCGCAAAGTAGCAGATAATGCTGCCCAGCAGAGGAGTAAATATTTCCCATGTTGTTGAAGAAAACCACGATTTTCATTTCGATGTTTATTTGTGCCCTGGTTACTGGCTGTGGCAGCAGTTCAAGTTCCTCCAGTTCCAGCAATACGACCGTTATTCTGCAAGTCGTTCCCGGCCCTTGGTCGGGAATCTACAGCCTTAATGGCGGCAGCCAGATTGCCGTCACCGGCGCCATAGCATCAGGCGGCTTCGGCTACTTCGCCGATAACCAGGGGAATGTATTCCTGATCGAGAATGTTCCCGGGCAATCGCCGTTCACCAGCACGGCCATCGGTACTGCGCCGCCGGGACAGACATTTTCAGATGGTAACCGCGTTGATACCTTTTCTGTCAGCGGAACCTATACCTCGACAGCTACCGCGACAAGCATGCAAGCAACCCTTACCGGCATTGATCCCACTACCGCTGCACTTACCGGGCTGAACGGTAATTTAACCCTGAATACCGATGTGCCGTATGCAGGAACCCCCTCTATCGCAGGTTTGCTGGGACAATGGAATGGTTACTATACCGGCAAAGCCTCCACCTCCGTGGTACTCACACTCAATGCGGATGGCACCTTTACTGGTAATGATGGCTATGGCTGCAGCATCAGCGGCAGCCTTGTGCAGCAGGATCCAGGCACGAACTTGTTTTTTGTAAATTACCTCACCAGTGGGACAGGCTGTCCAGGCATCATGAACGGCTTGGCTTATGAAAGTTCAAAAGACGTCTCAGGCGCTTTTGGCGGTGCTGCCGGAAACTATCTTTATCTGGGGCTATTCGGTCTGAACGTGGCCTACACAGCCGAACTTAAATTATGAGGGCTGCGAGGGCTTCGAAAGATCAAAGCATCAACGCTTCCTGGCAGTGAATAAATAAGCCACGCTCTCAGGATCTCCGCAAATTTCATTTCTTCAAATATCCAACTTCTTAGAAAACCTACACATTCGGTCGCATATGTGACGTCCGAGAAGGTTAGCGATACTATGTGTAACCTCTGAGACAGGGAGATGTTGCGATGTCAAGAACCATCAAGCTGCTGTTTCTTGTGAGCGCTTGGTTGCTGCTTGCGGGTTGCGGCGGTTCGGGTGGTTCCTCCGTATCTTCTGGCATCACCATAACTCCGTCAGGTGTCCAGGTGCTGGCCGGCGCTAGCCAACAAATGACGGCCACAGCAGCCGACGGCGGCATAGCCTTCACCTGGCAGGTAAACGGTATCACTAGCGGCAATAGCACTATCGGCACAGTTTCTCAGCGGGGCCTATACACCGCTCCGGATCTGCCTCCCCCAGGCGGCAAGGTCACAATCACAGTCATTGAACAGAGCAATACCAGTCAGTCAGGTACGGCAGCCCTCAGCATCGGTTACTCCGATGCTTCTTTGAAGGGCGCGTATGCGTTCAGCATGGGTGGGCTGAGTTCCGGCACGCCTTGGAATGCCATCGGTGAATTCACTGCCAATGGTGCAGGTCAAGTCAGCAATGGATTGCAGGATATCAATAATGGATCCAGCGCTCAGACGAAAATTCCATTCAATGGCACATATAACATCACTCCCAATGGTTTCGGCACCATAACCCTGGGGGGTATCAATACTCAGTTTGTGCTGTTGTCCGGGAGCGAAGCAAACTTTATCAGCACTGATAACCAGACTATCGCGAGCGGCAACTTTGCGCCTCAAAGCCAAACTGCTGGCAGCGTAAGCACCCTTAGTGGTCCATACATATTCAGCCTGGGGAGCGCTAATTCCGTCAATCAACCTTTTGCGGAACTTGGCCGCTTTATTGCCAGCAACGGCTCACTTACAAATGGCACTGTAGATATCAATGGCCCGAATCCACTTGTAAATGCCAGCCTCACCGGCAGTTACACCTTCGACGGCAGCAATAATCACGGCACCTTAACTCTTATTTATAATACGAATTCATATACTTACAGTTTTTACGTACAAGATGCGACGGATTTAATAATCCTGTCTTCTGATTCTTCCCTACCTATCAGCGGCAGCATCTCAGCCCAACAGGCAATGGCCTTCAACAATGCCTCGTTCATTGGTGGTTATGTCTTCTTTGCGGGCGGTGCTAGCCCAACACAGGGCTTCGCGCAGGCGGGTCAGTTCAACCCAAACGGACAGGGGGATCTCGGAAACATCACTGAGGATATCAATACACCTGGCGATGTGGTCAATATCACTCCACCCGGCACATATGCTCTCGATGCTGCGGGCACCGGCCGCGGGATACTTACCATCAATAATCAGGGTCAAAATGCTCCACAAACTTATGTGTTTTACATGAGTTCCCCAACTCAAGCACAAATCATGACCATGAATTCCAGTATTGTAGCAGCGGGTTTCATCACTTCACAGCCACAAGGAACTGCGTTCAGCAATTCTTCCTTGCATGCGCATTACGGATTCGCTTTAATCAGCCAGGCAAGTCCCGCATCACTGTTACTGGGGCTTGGCATTCTGTCGGCCGACGGCCAAGGAAATCTTACGGGAAATCTAATTGAAAATTTGAATGGTTCGGTATCGCCCCTGCTTTCTCTCAGTGGAACTTATATGCTGAATAGCGGCGTGCGCGGCACAGCCACGCTTATCAGCAACGGCGGCGGTAGTTTGCCTTTTGCCATTTATCCGATAACGCCAGATGGGTTCGTGATGATTGGCGCAAATGCTTCAAGCCCCTATCTTGGCTTGGCAACTATTCAATATTAATCATGAGGCAGCGCGTAATTCCGCAATCGTGCCGACATCTTTCCATGTACCTGGATATATCTGACCGCCGACGTGTCCGGTTCGCATGGCTTTCTGCCACCATGGCAACATCGGAAACTTTCCGGGACTGCAATCCTTGAAAAACATCGGATCGTGAATCCCGATGCCGCTGTAGGTAAGACGCGGCTCAACATCCGCATACAGGCGCCCATCATCTGCAAGATGAAAATCCCCGTTGGGGTGGTGCGCTGGATTTCTAACCATGACCAGATGCGCAAGATCGCCTTGTTTGATCACCGATTTCAGGCTCTCGAATGGGAAATCCGTATAGATGTCTGCATTCACCGCCAGGAACGGCTCGCTGCCCAGCAGTGGCAATGCATTGAAAATCCCGCCCCCGGTATCCAGCGCCCCGGCGGGTTCCTCTGAATACCGGATGTGTACGCCATAGCGCGAACCAGCGCCCAGGTAATTTTTAATTTTATCCCCCAGCCAGGCAATATTGATCACAATTTCCCTGAAATCGGCAGACTGCAGCCGTTCCAGATGCCGGACGATCAGCGGCTTGCCCTGCACCTCCAGCAGTGGTTTCGGTGTGGAATCCGTGAGTGGCCGCAGGCGTTCGCCACGGCCGGCGGCCAAGAGCATGACTTTCATATGGCAACCATGCTTTTCTGCGCACGACTCTCCATGGCGTCCAGCAGCGTCAACAAAGGTGTGAATTCCTTATAAAGTCTGCCGGTCTCGCGCACATAGTTTAGGAACCGCGGCGTGTCTTTGAGATAACCGGGCTTGCCGTCCCGGTAATGAATGCGCGCAAAGATGCCCAGTACCTTGAGATGCCGTTGTAAGCCCACCCAGTCGAAGGCGCGCTCGAATTCAGGGAAGGCCTGCACCGCCAATCCGGCCTGCCGTGCTTGTTGCCAGAATAACCGCCGCCAAACGCCCACTTGGCGCGAATCCCAGGAAATAAAGGCGTCCTTGAACAACGAGACCATGTCGTAAGTAATGGGGCCGTATACCGCATCCTGGAAATCCAGCACGCCTGGATTCGGCACGCTCACCATGAGATTGCGCGGCATGTAATCGCGGTGCACATAGACTCGGGGTTGGGCCAGAGCGCTGTCTTCCAGCAATGCAAAGCTGGCCTCCAGGATTTCGCGTTCCGCCGCCGTGAGTGTGATCTTCAGATGGCATGTCACATACCATTCCACGAACAGGTTCAATTCCCTGCGCAGCAAGATGCGATCATAGGCTGGCAATACCTGCGGCCGACTGGCCAGCTGCCAGCGAATCAAGGCACCCATGGCATCGGAGAACAAGGCATCAGCATTGTCCGCCGTGAGCACATCCAGATACGTTTTCTGCCCCAAATCGCTGAGCAACAGAAATCCCCGCGCCAGATCCTGCGCCAGCACTTCGGGTGCATGCACCCCGGCGTCCTGTAACAACCGGGCAATACGCACGAAAGGCTGGCAATCCTCCTGCGGTGGCGGCGCGTCCATCACGATGTAGGATCGTGGTCCCACAACGCTGCGAAAATAGCGCCGGAAGCTGGCATCCGCGGAAATCGGTTCCAGTCTCAGCGTCTGCACCTGCAACGCTCCTGCCACCCAGGCTTGCAGTTGCTCAAACCTCTCCGACATCCCATCGAGCTCCCATGGTTTGAACAGCTTATGAAAGTATGCGATTGTACCCTGCGTTGCCTACGGTGCAGGAGTCTACTGGTGAATGTGAGCCGCGCGCTTGTCCTCGCTGCCGCACTGCTCGCCTCCGCGCCGCTGTTTGCCGATATCCCATCCGGTACTATTGGCTATAATCAGTGGGCTACCTGCCCGGCCTTGCCACCTTCCCCACCGCCCACAGCGGCGCCAGCTGCCAGTACCCTCAACCCATCCACGCAGGTCACCGCCGATCGGCTAACCGGCTATGTACACGGTGAATCGCTGCTTACCGGTAACGTGCAGGCGATCCAGGGAGACAAACAGCTGAGTGCCGAACGCATGCAGTACAACAGCATCACTGGCAATACCCATGCTCTGGGCAAGGTCCATTTCAGTTCATCCAATATACTGCTGCAGGGACCGTCCGCGGATTACAACTTCAATACCTCGAGTGGTGTGTTCAACGATACCCAGTTCTCCCTGCCTAAGCGCCATGGTCGAGGCACAGCCAAGATTTTAAAAGCCCTGGACAAAAATCATGACCTGCTTACGGATATGCACTACACCACTTGCCCGGTTGGAGAACATGACTGGATGCTGAATGCACCGGATATGGAGTTGAATCAGGCGACCAATACCGGTATCGGTCACAACGTCACCATTGATTTTTTCGGTGTGCCCATATTCTGGACACCCTACATCAATTTCCCGTTGAATGATGACCGCAAATCCGGTTTTTTGGCACCCGCCTTTAGTTTTTCCACATTCACCGGCACTGATATTACGACGCCCTATTATCTGAACCTGGCACCCAACTATGACGCCACACTGATTCCACGCATCATTACCAAACGCGGCATTGATCTAGGTGGTGAATTCCGTTATCTCACCGACAGCAGCAAAGGACAACTTGATTTAAGTTATCTTCCGCACGACAAATTAGCCAACCAGGAGCGCGGACTGTTGAATTTCTCGGATATCACCCAGTTAGGGAACGACTGGCGTTTCAATACTGCCTACAACTGGGTATCGGACAACCTGTATTTCCAGGATCTGGGGGACAGCTTGGCCACGATTGCCACCACCAACCAGGAACGTCACGCTCAGTTGGGCTATACAACAACGAACCTGAATTTCTCGACTCAAATAGAGGAGTGGCAGATAGTGGATCCCACAATTCCGCCCAGTAATTACCCTTACAAACTCCTTCCTCAAACGCTGTTCAGCTGGCAGAGCGATCCAGAAAACAGCGGGGCTCAATATGCGTTCAACAGCGAGCTGGTGCAGTTCCAGCAGGATGAACGGCTAGGCGCCCTACGCCTCGATCTGAAACCCACCGCCAGTTACACCTTCGGCAACGCCGGTTATTACTTCACACCCACCACGGCGCTGCGTGTCACTGAATGGAACCTCGATCAGAATGTGCCCGCTGGCTCCGGTACAGAACTTTCCCGCGTTACCCCCATCATAAGCCTTGACAGCGGGTTGTTCTTCCAGCGCAACGTGGGCGACAGCGGCAACTATATACAGACCCTGGAACCACGGTTGTTCTATCTGTATGTGCCAAACCGCGATCAGTCGAAGATTCCGATTTTCGATACGCTGCAGCCGCAGTTCAGTTTCCTGCAGCTGTTCACGGACAATCGTTTCTACGGCGCCGACCGTCAAGGCGATGCCAACCAATTGAGCTATGCCCTCACCAGCCGCTTACTGGATGCCTCCAATGGTTCGCAACTGCTGGAGGCGGATATCGGCCAGATCCGCTATTTCAGTAACCGCAATGTGCAGTTACCGGGGGTGGCACCACACACCAATCTGTTTTCCGACGTGGTAGGGGATATTACCCTGAACCTCAATGACAACTGGTCCGCCAGTTATGGCCAACAATGGAATCCAACCACGCGGCAGACGGATCTTGCTTCCATCAGTGCCCAATACCAACCGGCTTTTCACCAGGTCATCAACCTGGCCTACCGCTTCAATCGGCTGCTGAATATGAAGCAAACGGATCTGTCTTTCTCCTGGCCCCTCAGCACCCACTGGAGCATGGTGGGGCGCTGGAATTACGACGTGCAAAATAAGCTCACCCTGGAAAGCTTCGCGGGGTTCGAATACGATAGTTGCTGCTGGGCTTTCCAGGTCGTGCATCGCCGCTATATCACCCAGACCGGACAGGCCGACACCATGATCTTCTTCCAGTTGCAGTTCAAAGGCCTTACCACCATCGGCCGCCATCTCAGTGACTTCCTGCAAAATGGTATCCTAGGCTATTCCGACACCACTCAACCACAGTAAACAAGGTTCCCGGTTCATGCTGAAATACGCCCTCCGACTGCCTGCGGTGCTGACTGCGGCCGTGCTGCTATGCCAAGCCTGCGCCTCCACGCCCCACACCAACCCCAACGTCAGCCCCACTGCGGTTATGAATCCCGCACCGCCGGCGTCAACTGTCACCGCCGCGGCCATTGCCAAGGCATCCGCCACCGGCGTGCTGCTGGACCGGATAGTAGCGGTGGTCAACGACCAGGTAATCCTCAAAAGCGAGCTGGATCAACAGGTCACTGCAATCACCAAGCAAATCCAGCAACAGGGTACGGCACTACCACCCAAGAACGTCCTGCGCAAACAGGTTCTGGATCAGATGATTATGACCAAACTGGAATTACAGCAGGCCGCCAACAAGAATATCAGCGTGAGCGATGATGTGCTCAATCAGACTATCAACCGTATCGCTGAACGCAACGGCATAACTCTGAGTCAGTTGCCGGCAAAACTTCAGCAGGCAGGTATCAACTATGCCGATTTCCGCCAGAACCTGCGCAATCAGCTCATTATCCGCAACCTGGAGCAGCAACTGGTGAGCAACGAGATGCATATAACGCCGCGCGAGGTGCGAGCGCAGATCGAAGCGGATGCGGCCAACAGCAATGCCAACTCCCAATACCATATTTCACAGATATTGATCTCGATGCCGTCGGATCCCAGCCCCGAACAGGTGGCGAAAGCGCGCAAAAAAGCCCAGGAAATTTATCAGAAACTCAAAAAGGGTTCGGACTTCGCGGCCATGGCCGTGGAATATTCACAAGGCCAACAGGCCCTCAAGGGTGGAGACCTGGGTTGGCGTAAAGGTTCAGAACTGCCAACCATTTTTACCGCTGTCATCCAGCGGATGCAGCCGGGTGACATTACCGAACCCCTGGCGGCCCCCGGCGGTTTTGATATTCTGAAACTGGATGATGTGAAACGTGCCGACAATAAGGTGCTGGTGACCCAAACCCATGCGCGCCACATCCTGCTGAGGCCTAGCGCCATCATGACGGATGCACAGGCGCAGGCAAAACTGGGGGAACTGCGCAAGGAAATACTCGCGGGGGCGGACTTTGCCAAGCTCGCCAAGCAGTATTCCGATGATCCCGGCTCCGCCAGCAACGGTGGAGATCTGGGCTGGGTGGATCCGGGCGCTATGGTACCGGAATTCCAGGCACAAATGGACAAGCTGCAGGTGGGCCAGATCAGTGAGCCGTTCAAGACCCAATTCGGCTGGCACATCGTGCAAGTCCTCGGCCGACGTAAAACAGACCAAACCGCAGATTACGCAAAAAACAAGGCTTACGAGGCCATCTATGCGCGTAAATCCGAGGAAATCATCCAGCAGTGGTTGAGCTCGCTCAAAAGTTACGCCTACATCGAATACCATCTGGAAATTTAACCGCATTACGCTCAACAATCATGCCTGCCCCGCCACTACGCATTGCGCTCACCACCGGCGAGCCGGCGGGCATCGGGCCGGATATCTGCATAGCGCTGGCACAGACGGCTCACGATGCGGATATCGTGGCCATCGGCGATCCCGAGTTGCTCGCTACCCGTGCGCGGCAGTTGCGATTGCCGCTCACCCTGGACGATTACAGCCCCACGCAGCGCTCTGCCCAAACCGCAGGCCGGCTGAAAGTATTGCCGGTGAAACTGCGCGCACCGGTTACCCCCGGAAAGCTCAACCCGGTGAACGCACGCTACGTCTTGAACACGCTGGACCGCACCGTTGACGGCTGCCTGAACGGCGAATTCGATGCCATGGTGACTGCGCCGGTGCACAAGGGTGTCATCAACGACGCCGGCTTTACCTTCACCGGCCATACCGAATACCTGGCGGAACGCTGCCACGCACCTGCACCGGTAATGCTGCTCGCCGCCGGTACACTGCGGGTGGCGCTCGCCACCACCCACCTGCCTTTATCCGCAGTGCCGCGCGCCCTTAGCAAAGAGAAACTCACTCATACGCTGCGCGTACTGCATGCCGATTTGCAAAAACGTTTGGGTATATCAACGCCGCACATTCTGGTACTTGGACTCAATCCCCACGCCGGCGAGGGTGGTCATCTGGGCCGCGAGGAAATCGAAGTGATCATTCCGGTTTGTGACAAATTGCGCGCCGAAGGTATGCAACTCATCGGCCCGGTGGCTGCCGACACCGCCTTTGGCAAAGAACGGTTGAAAAGCGTGGACGCCGTGCTTGCCATGTATCACGATCAGGGATTGCCGGTCTTGAAGCATGTCGGCTTCGGTGACGCGGTGAATATCACCCTCGGGCTGCCCATTATCCGCACCTCGGTGGACCACGGCACGGCGCTGGATCTAGCGGGTACCGGCCGGGCCCAGCCTACGAGCCTCGAAGCCGCACTTTGCATGGCCATCGAATTAAGCCAACGGAAGTGATGGAACCCGGCACCCCGCGACGTCATCAAGCGCGCAAACGCTTCGGTCAGCATTTCCTGCACGATCGCCATATCATCAGCAAAATTCTACTGGCCGTTGATCCGCGGTCGGAGGATTTCCTGGTGGAGATCGGCCCGGGCCTGGGCGCCATTACCTTGCCGCTGCTGGAACGTTGTGGAAGATTAACTGCTGTGGAATTGGACCGGGATGTGATCCCTCTTCTACAGGCAGCTGCCGAAGGCAAAGGCGAACTGCATATCCTTCAGGCTGACGCCATGAAAACCGACTTTCGCGCCCTCAGCCCGCCAGGGCGCCAACTCAGATTGGTGGGCAACCTGCCCTACAACATCTCCACACCCCTGCTGTTTCACTGCCTGGATCAAATGGAGGTGATTGCAGATATGCATTTCATGCTGCAGAAGGAGGTGGTGCGGCGCATGGCGGCGCGCCCGGGTGGCAAGGACTATGGACGGCTCACCGTCATGCTCTCGGCACGCTGCCGGGTGGAACCGCTGTTCAACATCGGCGCGGGCGCGTTCACACCGCCGCCCAAGGTGGAATCCGCCTTCGTGCGCCTGATACCCCACTCGCAAGCGCCGTTTCCGCTGGGCGATCCCACACGCTTTAGCGCGCTGGTCAATCAAGCCTTCAGCCAGCGACGCAAGACCTTGCGCAACGCACTGCGGGGTCTAGCGGACGAATCCGCCATCCGCCGCGCCGGCCTGGACCCCGCAGCCCGTCCCGAAACCCTGAGGGCCGCGGATTACGCGCGTTTGGCGGATGGGGTATAAAGGCACTGCAAAGCTTGGAGCCTTGCAATGTCCGCAGCGAGCGCTTAAAACGTCGCTACCCGCCACTCAGGAAGTGCTTTTATGAGTGTTTATAACCATGTTCTCATAGCCGTGGACCTATCCGAGGACAGCCCAGCCGTGGGCCGCCGTGGGCATGACCTGGCTGCCCGCTGCGATGCCAAGCTCAGCTTTGTGCATGTCGTGGAGTTCATTCCAGTGGACCCCGCCGGTGAAGCCCTGCTGCCGCCGCCTGTGGACCTGGAAGGGGAGCTGGTACAAGGCGCCCGCCAGCGGCTGGATGCCCTATGCGAAAGCCTGGGTCTGAAATCCGCCCCCCGGCGGGTGGAAGTGGGAAATATCAAGGCCGAGATTCTGCGGGTGGCAGTCGAGGAACAAGCCGATTTATTGGTGCTAGGCAGCCACGGACGCCACGGTTTGGCACTGTTGCTGGGCTCCACCGAGAAATCCCTGCTGCATAAGGCACCTTGCGATGTTTTGGCGGTACGGCTGAATTGACCGCATTTGCCTCAGTTTTATCTGCCTGCCGATAAGCCGGCGGTTTTCGATAAAATAAGGCTTGTCCCCTCAAGCTCATTTCCTTATTCATGACCGAAATGCCCGCCAATAATATCCATGTGGACGTTGAGACCGCCTTTGTGCCGGCCCAATCGGACCCTGGCCAGAACCGCTTTGTATTCGCCTACACCATCACCATCCGCAACCAAGGCTCGCTGCCGGCCAAACTCCTGACCCGCCACTGGCTCATCACCGATGCCAACGGCAAGGTGCAGGAAGTGCGCGGTGAAGGCGTTGTCGGTGAACAGCCGCATTTGAAACCTGGAGAAGGTTTTCGCTATTCCAGTGGCGCAGTGCTGGAAACCCCGGTGGGCGCCATGCAGGGCGCCTACCAACTGGTGAACGACCAAGGCGAGCATTTCGATGCGCCCATTGCACCGTTCCGCCTGGCAGTGCCAGGATTGCTGCACTGATGGCAGTCTTCGCCATTGGTGATGTGCAGGGCTGCTACGACGATCTACGACGTTTGCTGGAGCGGCTCGACTTCAATCCCGCCGACGACACACTCTGGTTCACCGGCGATCTGGTCAACCGCGGACCGCGATCACTGGAAGTCTTGCGCTTCGTTAAGAATCTGGGTGAGCGCGCCGTGTCCGTACTCGGTAATCATGATCTGCATTTGCTGGCGCTGGCCGCCGGCATCAACGACCCCAAGCCCGCAGATACATTGGATGCGGTGCTGACTGTTTCAGATCGGGATGAATTGCTGGATTGGCTGCGTCACAGGCCGCTGTTACACCAGGATGAGACACTGGGTTACACACTGATCCATGCGGGCCTGCCGCCCCAATGGGATACTATCACCGCGCAATCTTGTGCGAACGAACTGGAATACGTGTTGCGCGGCCATGATTACCTCGAATTCTTCAAGCATATGTATGGCAACCGGCCGGACCGCTGGTCATCGAGCCTACAAGGTATAGAACGGCTGCGCTTCATCGTGAACTGCTTTACACGCCTGCGTTACTGCACGCCGGAAGGCGAACTGGACCTGACATCCAAAGGTGCGCCGGGAACACAGCCACGGGGTTTGCTGCCCTGGTTCACGGTTCCGGGCCGCGCCAGCGCCGAGCTGCATATTCTCTTCGGCCATTGGTCGGCCCTCGGCGAAGTCAAGGGACACAACGTCTATCCATTGGATAGCGGCTGTGTCTGGGGAGGCAAGCTTTCCGCCCTGCGGCTCGACGGTGATGACAGCGGCAGCTGGTACTGCGTGGACTGTCCCGGTGCCCGGCGGCCGGCAGCGGATTGAACCGCACTCCTTTAGAATCTGACCATGACTTCCAGCCCGCCTCTCCTGAATCTGCGCCTTGACGGCAAGCATGCGCTAGTCTGCGGCGCGAGCCAGGGCATCGGCGCTGCAGCCGCTCGCGCCCTGGCGGAACTGGGCACCAATGTCACCCTGGTGGCGCGCTCGGCGGATAAACTTAAGACGACCCTGGCCCAACTCATCACCGGCGATGGTCAGCAACACGGTTATTTCACCGCCGACTTCGACCAGCCTGAAACACTCGCGACCGCGCTCGGTCAATGGTTGCAAACCCACCAGCCGGCAAATATCCTGATCAATAACTCCGGCGGCCCGCCCGGCGGCCCCGCGCATACCGCAAGCGTGGAGGAATATCAAAAGGCTTTTACGCGCCTGATGCTCTGTGGCCAAATGCTGGTGCAGGCGTTGCTGCCCGGCATGCAAGCATCCGGCTACGGCCGCATTATAAATGTGATCTCCACCTCGGTGAAGGAACCTATCAAGGGATTGGGTGTGTCGAACACCGTGCGCTGGGCGGTAGCCGGCTGGGCAAAAACCCTGGCCGGTGAACTCGCTCCGCATGGCATCACTGTCAATAATGTGCTGCCCGGCTTCACCCGCACTCCACGTATCGCGAGTCTGTTCAAGGCGCGCGCTGAGAAAGAGCAGCGTTCCGTCGCCGACATCGAAAAGGAAGCCATGGCGCTCATTCCGCTCGGACGTTTCGCGGAGCCGGAAGAAACCGCCGCCGCGATTGCATTTCTGGCCTCGCCCGCCGCGAGTTACATCAATGGCATCAACCTGCCGGTGGACGGCGGCCGTAGCCAGAGCCTATAAGATGAAAAATCTCTCGAACTACATAGGCGGCAAACTCGTTTCCTCCGCTGCTGGCGGCTGGCTGGAGGATTTCGAACCGGCGACGAGTGAGGCATACGCGCGCATTCCCGATTCCCACAAAACCGACATAGATAACGCCGTGGTCGCCGCCCAGCACGCATTTCCAGACTGGTCAGCCACCCCCGCCGTGGAACGCGGCACATGGCTGCACAAACTCGCGATACTCTTGGAGCGGGATCTGGAAAAATTGGCGCACGCCGAGAGCCTGGATTCCGGCAAGCCCATCGCGCTCGCGCGCAGCCTGGATATCCCAAGAGCCGTGGCCAATCTGCGCTTTTTCGCCGCCGCTGCATCGCAATTCGCCAGCGAATCCCATGCCATGGAATCCGGCGCCATCAATTACACGCTGCGCTCGCCGCTCGGCGTGGTCGGCTGCATCTCCCCCTGGAACCTGCCGCTCTATCTGTTCACCTGGAAGATTGCGCCGGCACTCGCTGCCGGCAATTGCGTGGTGGCGAAGCCCTCCGAGATAACGCCCATGACCGCTTTTCTATTTTCAGAACTGTGCATCGAAGCAGGATTGCCGGCGGGTGTATTGAATGTGGTGCACGGTCTCGGCCCAAAAGCCGGCACGGCGCTGGTGGAGCATGCGGATGTAAAAGCCGTCTCCTTTACCGGCGGCACCAGCACCGGTGCCGATATCGCCAGCCGCGCCGCACCGAAATTCAAGAAACTCTCGTTGGAATTGGGCGGCAAGAATCCTACTATCGTGTTTGCCGACTGTGACTTCGAACCCAGTGTATCGGAAAGCGTGCGTGCGGCATTTTCAAACCAAGGCGAAATCTGCCTGTGTGGTTCACGTATCCTCGTCGAGCGTAGTGTGTACACACGCTTTCGTGATGCCTTCGTGGCGCGTGTCCAGGCACTGCGCTTGGGCGATCCGCTGGACGAGCGCACCGAACAAGGAGCACTGGTATCCGAGCCGCATTTACAAAAAGTATTGAGTCATATCGAACTGGCAAAAAAAGAAAGCGGTACCATCCTCTGCGGCGGACGACGCGCGCAACTGGATGGCCGCTGTGCCAACGGCTGGTTCATGGAGCCCACGGTCATCGAAAATCTGCCGCCTGACTGCCGCACCAACCAGGAGGAAATCTTTGGCCCGGTAGTCACATTGATTCCCTTCGATACCGAAGAGCAAGCCGTCGGCTATGCCAATGGCACACCCTATGGTCTAGCGGCTTCCCTGTGGAGCCAAAATACCTCCCGCTGTCATCGTATGGCGGCAAAATTGGAAGCCGGTCTTATCTGGGTCAATTGCTGGATGTTGCGCGATCTGCGCGTACCCATGGGCGGAGTGAAGCAGTCCGGCACCGGTCGCGAGGGCGGCTGGGAAGCCATGCGCTTCTTCACCGAGGCGCGCAATGTGTGCATAAAATATGCATGACTTCGGCAAAATAGAATCCATACAGGCACCGGAACCCGTCGGCCTATACCCCCATGCCCGGCATGTGGGTAACCTGCTGTTCCTGTCCGGCGTCGGTCCGCGCAAACGCGGCAGCAAGGAGATCCCGGGCGTGACGCTGAACGCACAGGGGAGCATCGTGAATTACGACATTGAAGCCCAGTGCCGTTCGGTGTTCGAGAATGTGCGCCTGATTCTGGAAGACGCGGGCTCCAGCTGGGACAAGCTGGTGGACGTAACCGTGTTCCTCACCGACATGCAACGCGACTTTGCCACCTACAACCGGATTTACGCCGATTATTTCAAGGACAACCAACCCTGCCGCACCACGGTGCAAGTCGCAGCGCTGCCCACACCCATCGCCATCGAATTGAAATGCATCGCCACAATATAATCAGCTTCACTCCGACACGCCCTCTCCCCCTGCGGGAGAGGGAGGGGTGAGGGGTGGAAGTAGCACTGACCTACCGACAGGAGATGCAATCATGTGGGATCTGACACCCATCAACTTCAGAAAATGGATCGACGACCATAGGCACCTCCTGAAGCCGCCGGTCGGCAACAAGCGCATCTACACGGAAACCGGTTTTGTGGTGCAGGTAGTTGGCGGCCCCAACTCCCGCAAGGATTTCCACGATGACCCGGGGGAGGAGTTCTTCCACCAGATCGAGGGCGACATGCTGCTCAAGACAGTGCAAAACGGCAAACCGGTGGACATACCCATCCGCGAGGGCGAGATCCTGCTGATTCCGCCGCATTTACCCCACTCGCCGCAGCGCTTCGCCGATACCGTTGGCCTGGTCATCGAACGGCCGCGCCTGCGGGATGAGAAAGATGGCCTGCTGTGGTTCTGCGAAAAATGCCACCACAAACTGTACGAGGAATACTTTCAACTGGAAAACATCGAAACCCAGTTCCCGCCGGTGTTCGACCGGTTCTTTGGGAGCCTGGAACACCGCACCTGCAAGCAATGCGGGGCAGTGATGGAAGCCCCCAGAAAAAAGCAGCAGTAAAGCCATTCTCACCCTCCGTGCCTATTCCCGTGAAAACTGCCGCCTGTTCCGGTCTCAAATCCGCCGCCTTTTCCGGAAGGAAAACCACCAGTGATGCCGTTCGAAACCCGCCACCGCCTGGTCTGACCTTAATCAGCCGATATAAATTAGAATCGATACCACGTGAAGTGCGGCTACCAGCTAGTAGCTGGACGTAGAAAACGAAGCAAGGATCCCTATGATTCGCAACTATTCCAAGTATTCGCTCCTGCTTGCTTTGCTTTTGGCCGTTGGAAGCGCGCATGCGGATCACTTGCCCCATGCGTTGCTTGCAAAGGGAAAGCCGGAAATCGAATTGGCGGGAATCAATCTGGAAAAATCCAAGCTTGACGATGTCATTCGCCGCTATGGCCAACCGGCACAAAAGTTGAAAGTGCCGAACAATCCAGCCTGGTCCGGATATAGATGGGAGATATCTCACGCAAAGCTTGAGGTTGGCGTGGTGGAAGGTCCAAAGGGAGCAGAAATTACTGACGTTTATATTGCCGGAACAACTGAGGCTGAAGCGGGTTTAACCGGGCAAGGACTAAAGATGGGTGACACACTTGCCGACCTGAAGCGTATTTATGGGCCATTATTCGAGCTTTCAGTGCCAAATAAGAACCCATCTGACGTGCGAGAATCATTCACCGGGGTTCAGGATAAAAATGAGTATCAAGTAGCCACGATACAATGGCAGTCTTGGGACTTTACGTTGAGGGTAGGTTTTAACGCTGCTGGAAAGGTCGATGCAATGTGGCTTATTTTGCCCGAATGCTACCCCGACGGTTGCGATTAAATTGTCCGCTTTCCGCCAAGAGCACGGGACACTTTTTGAAGTGAAGCTTCCGGCCATAAGCGGTCGCGTCACAAAAAAGTGAGGTATAAGATTGAGACTAAAGGAGGACCTCACACGTGCAATTCAAGACTCTGATCACGCTATTGACCATGATGGGATTGAGTGCAATATCGCTGAATATTTCCGCAGTGACTATCGTACCTTTGGTACCGGGCGAGAAAATCGATGCTGCCGTTGCGGTTTTGGCACCGTAATGCCTGGCGGCTTTCGGAGCATAAGCCATGGCAGGATTCGCCCGTAATACTCACCCCGCTCTCATACCAGCAGGAGAGCGCGATTGACAGGCGGGAAGCAGGACATTGCTCGCTCAATAATCCAGATGCGTACCTCCTGGATACCCTCTCTCTTTGAAGGGAGAGGGTGGGGGTGAGGGTTGATATGAAACAGTTTGCAAGAAACCTGCGTCACAATCAGACTGACGCGGAAAATCTCTTATGGCGGCACATTCGTAACCGCCAATTGGGCGGGTTCAAATTCAGGAGACAATACTGGATCGAAAACTACATTGTGGATTTCATCTGTGTTGAAAAACGCACAGTCATAGAGCTTGATGGCGGTCAGCACGCCAAAGATACGATGACCGAAAACGACCGGCAACGAACCGGGCTTCTGGAAAGCCGTGGTTTCAAAGTGTTGCGGTACTGGAATAACGAAGTAATCCACAACACACAGGCGGTATTGGAAAACATCTTGACGGTCCTGCAAAATACCACCCCTCACCCTCCCCTCTCCCCTCAGAGGGGCGAGGGTCAGAATATACAAGCCCCTCAGTTAGGCTCTCCCATCAGAGGGCAGAGTAAACAAGGCCATGACATTTAAGATTGACATCCACACCCACATCCTGCCGGAGAACTGGCCGGACCTGAAGGAGCGCTACGGCTACGGCGGCTTCATTCAGTTGCAGCACCACGGCCCCGGCTGCGCGCGCATGTTGCGCGACGGCCAGTTGTTCCGTGAAATCCAGGCGAATTGCTGGGACCCGCAAACCCGCATCAAGGAATGCGACGCCCACGGCGTCAACGTGCAGGTGCTGTCCACCGTGCCGGTGATGTTCAGCTACTGGGCGAAACCGCAGCACGCGCTGGACTTGGCCAGGATGCTCAATGACCACATCGCCAGCGTGGCGGCGGAACAACCGCGCCGCTTCGTGGGCCTCGGTACCGTGCCGTTGCAGTCATCGGAATTAGCCATCCGGGAGCTGGAGCGCTGCGTGCAGGAACTGAAGTTTCCCGGGGTGCAGATCGGCTCCCATGTGAATGGCATGAATCTCGATGATCCCACGCTGTTTCCGGTATTCGAGGCCGCACAAGAACTTGGCGCGGCAATCTTCGTACACCCCTGGGACATGCTTGCGAAAGAACGCACGCAGAAATACTGGACACCCTGGCTGGTGGCCATGCCGGCAGAAACCTCCCTGGCCGTGTGTTCCATGATCTTCGGCGGTGTGTTCGAGCGCCTGCCGAAACTGCGCGTGTGCTTCGCCCACGGTGGCGGTGCCTTCCCGGCCACCATTGGGCGCATCGAACACGGCTTCCAGGTGCGTCCGGACCTGTGCGCTGTGGATAACAATATCAATCCCATGAGCTATCTGGGCCGGTTCTACCTGGATTCACTGGTACATCACGCGGGCATGCTCAATTACATGCTCGAGCTCATGGGCGCAAGCAGCATCGCTCTGGGCAGCGACTACCCCTTCCCCCTGGGCGAACCTGTGCCCGGTCAACTTATCGAATCCATGCAGTTGGACGCGAACACCGAGGAACGACTGCTGCACGGCACGGCACTGGAGTGGCTCAAGCTCGACAAGGTACATTTCCTGTGAACCTCCTGCGCTTTGAAATGGACAATCATCATTGCAGCTTCGACCCCACGCGCGGGATATCGCTGGCGATTCCTTTGCAATTCAACGGCCCACAGCCGAATTTCTTCGCTGCGCCGTCCGCCAGCGCCGCGCCGCTGGAAATAGCCAGCTTTACCGGCGACACTCGACAGGGCGGCAGTTGCAATGTCAGTCAATACCGCTTGGTGCCCCACTGCAACGGCACCCACACGGAATGTGTCGGTCATCTGGTGGCCGATGCCATGGCGGTAAGCGAGCAACTGCGGGTTTCACTGTTGCCGGCCACGCTGGTCACTGTCGCACCGCGCCACAATGTGATCGATACAGCGCTGATAAAAATGGGTCTGCAACACCATCCTTTGCGGGGCATGCATACCGCCTTCATCATCCGCACCCTGCCCAACACCAGAGAAAAACTCTCGCACCGATACGACCTTGTGCCACCCGCGCACCTGGCCGAAGAAGCCGCCACCTTGCTGGTGGAAGCCGGCGTGGAACACGTGCTGGTGGATTTGCCTTCTCTCGACCCCATGCACGATGAAGGGCGGCTGGCGGCACACCACGTCTTTTGGGGTCTGCCGGCCGGCAGCCGCCGGCAGGTCGATGCCAAACGACCGCGTGCCACGGTGACCGAAATGATTTACGTTCCCGAGCAGGTGAAGGACGGCTATTACCTGCTGGACCTGCAGATCCCGGCATTCGTGAGCGATGCCGCACCCAGCCGACCCGTCATCTACCCGATAGAAATAAAATGAGCTTTCGCCCCGCTGCCGATTTCGCCGCCGAACTGGATCGCAGCGATCCATTGGCAAGTTACCGCCGGCAATTCCATATTCCACGATACCGGGACGGCGAAGAAATCTATCTGTGCGGCAACTCCCTCGGGCTGCAACCGAAAACCACGGAGCGTTATGTGCGCGAGGAACTGGAGGACTGGGCGCGTCTCGCCGTGAAGGGTCATTTCGCCGGCCGCCGCCCCTGGATGCCCTATCACGAGCTGTTCAGCGAGCGCACAGCCCGGCTGGTGGGCGCCGGGCCGCAGGAAGTGGTGAACATGAACTCCCTCACCGTCAACCTGCACCTTATGCTGGTGAGTTTCTACCGGCCCACAGCTACGCGTCACCGCATCCTCATCGAGGGTAGCGCCTTCCCATCCGACCGTTACGCAGCGAATTCCCAAATCCGTTTTCATGGTTTCGATCCGGACACCAGCCTGTTGGAACTTGCCCCATCGGCGGGTCATGGCGGCCTGGACATGGATGAAGTGGAAGCCGTCATCCGCTCCGAGGGCGAACGGCTCGCGCTGGTGTTGCTCCCCGGTGTGCAGTATTACAGCGGTCAGGCATTCGATATGGAGCGCCTCACCCACGCGGCCCACGCCGTGGGGGCGGTGGCTGGTTTCGATCTTGCGCACGCCACCGGCAACTTGCCGCTGCAGCTGCATGACTGGGACGTGGACTTCGCCGTGTGGTGCAATTACAAATACATGAACGCCGGTCCCGGCGCCGTGGCCGGCTGCTTCGTGCATGCGCGCCACGCCCACACCTTCGCGCTGCCGCGTTTTGCCGGCTGGTGGGGACACGATAAGGCCACGCGTTTTCGCATGCAGCCGGAGTTCGCGCCGATGCCGGGCGCCGAAGGCTGGCAGGTGAGTAACCCGCCGATCCTGGCGCTCGCACCGTTGCTGGCGTCGCTGGAAATCTTCGACGCTGCCGGCATGGCGCGGCTGCGGGAAAAATCCCTGCGGCTCACGGGCTACCTGGAATTCCTGCTGGATGAACGACTGGCCGAAGCGGTTGAAATCATCACGTCGCGGAATCCCGCGGAACGCGGCTGCCAGCTATCGTTGCGGATTACGGGCACCCGCAGCCGGGCAAGAGAAATCTTCACGCGCCTGGAGCAGACCGGCGTGACCGCCGACTGGCGCGAACCGGACGTGCTGCGGGTGGCGCCGGTGCCGCTCTATAACACCTATACCGACGTGTTCCAGTTTGTGGAAAAATTGGCACAGGTACTGAGTACTGCGTGCTGAGGGCTGCGTCAAGATAAAACTCCTGCTTGCACGCAGCACGAAGATAGCAGCGCCATCAACGGTATTTATTCCAAATGCATACTGGAAAAGACATTACATTGATCGGCGCCGGTCTCGCTGGCAGCCTGCTGGCCATTTTTCTCGCCAGACGCGGCTTCAAGGTGACGGTGTACGAGCGCCAGCCGGATATGCGGCATCACACCATCCCTGCCGGCCGTTCCATCAACTTGGCCCTGGCCCATCGGGGTATCCGGGCTCTCAAGCACGTGGGCATCTTCGAGCAGGTTTCCAAACTGCTGATTCCCATGCGCGGCCGCATGTTGCATGACAAGCAAGGCCGCACGGCTCTGACGCCCTATGGCCGCACACCTACGGAAGTGATTCACTCCATCTCGCGTCCCGGCCTGAACAAACTGCTCATGGATGCAGCGGAGAATGCCGGTGCCCGCATCCACTTCGGGCAGCGCTGCGATGACCTGGATTTTGACAGTGGCAATTTGCAGCTCGTGGAGGACTCCGGCAGGCACTCCCACACCGTGCAGGCACCGCCGGTCATCGCCACCGATGGCGGCGGCTCGGCGGTGCGCCAGGCCATGGTGAAGCGCCTGGGAGTGAAAGTGGTTGAAGATCTTCTGCCCCATGGCTATAAGGAACTCACCATTCCTGCCGGGGCAGACGGCCGGCATCCGATGGAGCGCGAGGCCTTGCACATCTGGCCACGCGGCGGTTACATGCTCATCGCCCTGCCGAACCTGGATGGCAGCTTCACCGTGACCTTGTTTCTTCCCGCGCAAGGCATACCCAGTTTTGCCTCATTGGAGAAACCCGCGACGCTGCGGGCATTCTTTGCAAACAACTTCCCCGATGCCCTGCAATTCCTACCGGATCTGGAAAATGAATTCTATGCACATCCCACGGGTCTCATGGGCACGGTACACAGTGATGCCTGGCATGTACGCGATCAGGTGTTGCTGCTGGGGGATGCCGCCCATGCCATGGTGCCATTCCACGGCCAGGGCATGAACTGTGCCTTCGAAGACTGCCTGATCCTGGACCGCTGCATCGAAAAATACGCGGGCAACTGGGGGAAAGTGTTCACGGAGTTTGAAAGCCAGCGCAAACCCGATGCCGAGGCCATCGCCGCCATGGCGCTGGAAAACTACGTGGAAATGCGTGACGCAGTGCGCGACCCGAAGTTCCAGCTGCAAAAGAAACTGGGCTTCCTGCTGGAGGAGCGCCACCCCGGGGTATTCGTGCCGCGCTATTCCCTGGTGATGTTCCACCACCTGCCCTATTCAGAAGCCCAACGCCGCGGCGCCATCCAGCAGCAGATTCTCGACGCCCTGACCGCGCATATCGGGTCCATCGAAGCAGTGGATATCAAACAGGCGGATGCCGTGATTTACGAAAAACTTGGAACCAGGAAAATAACAACGTGAGCACTCATCCATTCCTAGCGGGCCTGCAAAGCAACCCTGATTTCCTGTTGCAGAATTTTGACCTGGCTAATCGCCGCGCACTGATCGTGCGCGTCAGCGAAGACCTTTACCGGGAAGCCTCGTTCCTGGACGACCGCCTATTCAATCCCCAGATGGAGGGCTTCTGGTTGCCACTGGAATCGGTGTTGCAGGAAACAAGCCGGCTGACAACGGCTGCCCCACATTATATTTTCCACGTGGGACATTGCGGTTCGACCCTGATTTCGCGGTTGCTGGCCGAACTACCCGGCTGTCTGCCGCTGCGGGAGCCCATGGCGCTTCTGACCCTGGCCGTTGCACGCCGCGAACTGGGGCGGCCCTGCTCGTGGGTGAGCCTGGCGCAGTGGGACCAACTGTTGCAAACGGCCATGCGTACGCTCGCCAGAACCTATCGCAACGCCGACCGTGCCATCATCAAGGCCACCAGCACCGCCGGCAATTTGCTGGAAGTGATCGGCCCGCAGGCGGACAGCGATTCCCGCCTTCTGATGATGTACATCGGGCTGGAATCAATGCTGGCATTGATGCTGCGGACCCAGGATCTGCGCGACAGCATCCACGCCTATTCTCCCGCTTGGCTCACGGATTTTTGCCGCCTGACAGGCCGCAACGATATCAATCTGGCCGGCCTCGGCGATGCGCAGCAAATAGCGGGCAAGTGGCTCACGCTGCTGTTGCTGTTCCACCGGGCAAAATTAGCGGCCCCGGAACGGGTCTGGCTGCTAAACTTCGACGACTTCCTGAAACGGCCGGCGGAACAATTCACCGACATCGCCGCACTGTTTCGCCTGCAGTGTGATCAGGATAAGGCCCGGTCCTTGTGCAGCGGTCCGTTGATGCGCGCGTATTCAAAGATTCCCGCTCAGAACTTTGATCCGGCTCAGCGTGAGCGGGAACTGCAAATGGCGCGGCAACAATTCCGGAGTGAAATACAAGCAGGTTTACAGTGGGCGGAGACAGTGTGCAGTGAAACTCCGTCACTCGCGTCTGTGGCCGCATACCTGAACTGAACAACCCCATGTGTGAGTTCAGACCAGATTGTGCGGCACCAAACGTTCCAGCGTGACAAAGGAATAGGCGTGGACATTCCGCGCATCGGACGCATGATCCTCACGCGCCGTTTCCCGCCAGTCCGTTGGATCGAGAGCAGGAAAAAACGTGTCAGCATCGAAATGCGCATGCACCCGCGTCAGATATATCCGTTGGGCGCGCGGCAGCGCTTCGCGGTAGAGTTCACCCCCACCGATCAGCATGATCTCCGGCACCGCGGCCGCCAGCACCAGCGCATCCGTCAATGAATTCGCCATCTCGCAGCCAGCGGCGCGATACGCCGCATTGCGGGTCACCACGATATTGCGCCGGCCCGGCAATGGCTTGCCGATGGCCTCGAAGGTATGGCGGCCCATGAGTACCGGCTTGCCGAGGGTCAGCACCTTGAAGTGCCTGAGATCGGCGGGCAGATGCCAGGGCATCGTTCCGCCCTGGCCGATCTCGTTGTGCTCGCCGACGGCGACGATCAGGGAGAGCATCAGCCCAGCTTCGCGCCGTTCGGCACCGGCTTGTCTGGCACTGCCAGCACCACGCTGCCGTCCTCCCGGTAGAAGCCGCACACCAGGCATTCGGATAAAAACGGACCGATGCGCTTGGGCGGAAAGTTCACCACGCCCAACACCTGCCTGCCAACCAGTTCCTCCAGTTTGTAATGCACGGTGATTTGCACCGAGGATTTCCGGACGCCCACTTCCGGACCGAAATCCACCGTCAGCTGGTAAGCAGGCTTGCGTGCTTCCGGGAATATTTCCGCCTTGATCACGGTACCGGCACGCAATGCTAGCCTCTCGAAATCCTGCCAGCTGATGGTATTCATGGGCTGTGCTTACACTGCGATCGGCGCCTTGATGGCGGAATGACTCTGGTAACCGGCAATCTCGAAATCCTCGAATGTGTAATCGAACAGACTCGGGGGTTTGCGCTTTATAATCAGTTGCGGCAGCGGATGGGGCTTGCGGGACAACTGCTGGTCCACTTGTTGCAGATGATTCAGATACAGGTGGCAGTCGCCGCCGGTCCAGATGAATTCACCGGGCTGCAAATCCGTCTGTTGCGCGAGCATGTGTGTAAGCAACGCATAGGAGCACAGGTTGAACGGCACGCCCAGGAAGATATCGGCGCTGCGCTGGTAGAGCTGGCAGGAAAGCCGTCCATCCGCCACGTAGAACTGGAAGAACGCATGGCAGGGTTGCAATGCCATTTTGTCCAGGTCCGCCACGTTCCAGGCGCTCACCAGGATGCGGCGCGAATCCGGATTCTTGCGCAACAGTTCCAGCACCTTCGAAATCTGGTCAATGTGCCGGCCGTCCGGCGCCGGCCAGGATCGCCACTGATAGCCGTAAACCGGCCCCAGATCGCCGTTAGCATCCGCCCACTCGTCCCAGATGCTGACCTGGTTGTCATGCAGGTACTTGAGATTGGTTTCCCCCCGCAGGAACCACAGCAATTCGTGGATGATGGAGCGGAAATGCAGTTTTTTGGTGGTGACGGCCGGAAATCCCTCAGTCAGATCGAAACGCATCTGATAACCGAACACCGAGAGGGTGCCGGTGCCGGTGCGGTCGTTCTTGCGTGTGCCGTGCTCACGCACCTGGCGCATGAACTCCAGATACTGGCGCATCAGGCAGCCCCCGGGCCCTCTTTGCGGCGGTAGGCCAGCACCAGTGTCACGCCGCCAAGGATGATCAGCGGCAACGACAGAATCTGGCCCATGGTGAGCCAGCCGAAGGCCAGATAGCCGAACTGCGGATCCGGGAGACGCACAAACTCCACCAGGAAACGGAAGATGCCGTACAGCAGCGCAAACAGCGCCGAAACCGCCATGCGCGGCCGCGGTTTGAAGGTGAACACCCACAGCACCACGAACAGCACCACGCCTTCCAGCATGAATTCATAGAGCTGCGACGGCTGACGCGGCAGACTGTAGCCATTCACTATCTGCCGACAGTATTCACTGCCGGTGAAGCGGTTATTGATGCAGGGAATGCGCATGGCCCAGGGCAGCGTCGAAACCTTGCCCCACAGCTCGCCGTTGATGAAATTGCCGATACGCCCGGCCGCCAGCCCGATGGGCACCACCACCGCGGCGAAGTCCGCCACATCGAAATAGCGCTTATGGTATTTGCGTGCGAATAACCAAAAAGCCACGAGCACGCCCAGCAAGCCGCCATGAAAACTCATGCCGCCGTCCCACACCTGGAACAGGTAGAGCGGATTCTGCCACTCGAGCCAGTGCCCGTGGTTGTCGTAGGCGTAAAACAGCGTGTAGCCGATGCGCCCACCCAGCACCACCCCCAGAGCCACATAGAACAGCAGGTCCGCGAGTTGCTCCTTGGTCCAGCCACTGTTGGGTTTGCGCGCGCGCAGGTAGGCGGCCAGATAGCAGCCGAGAAAACCCACCAGGTAAGTGATTCCATACCAGTGGATGGCGGGCTGGAACACCTGCCCGAACAGGTGCCAAGTTCCGAGATTCAGGGCGACAGGGTTGAAATCGGGATAGGTCAGCATGGTTGGGCAGTTTATCGGCTGAGCCTTCAGGCGTCCACAACACGCACAAAGAACGCCTTGAGATAGGCGGTTTCAGGAATCGCGGGATGCACCGGATGATCCGCCGCCTGCCCGCCCCGCTCCAGCACTTGCGCTTCCCGGTGCAGATGGCGGGACGCCGACTGGATCCCGGCAAGCAGGGCCTCCGCCGGCATATGGTAGGAACATGAGCAAGAAATGAGCAGGCCATCCCTGTTCAGCACCTGCATCCCCAGCTGATTGAGACGCTGATAGGCTTCCCGCCCTGCCGCCAGATCCTTCTTGCGTTTCACAAAGGCGGGCGGATCCAGCACCACCACGTCGAACTTTTCACCGGCGGCGTGCAATGCATGCAACGCATCGAAGGCATCGGCCTCGCGCGCGCCGATTTGCACGCCATTGAGGGTCGCGTTGCGGCTGGCCAGTGCCAGGGCCGGGGTAGAGCTGTCCACGCACAGCGCCTCGCGGGCGCCGCGGGCCGCCGCCTGGATACCCCAGGCACCCACATAGCTGAATACATCCAGCACCCGCTTGCCGGGCAGGTAACGCAGCAGGCGGCCGCGGTTGTCATACTGGTCGAAAAACCAGCCGGTCTTCTGCCCGCCTGTCAACGGCACCTCGAACCGGCATCCATGCTCCTCGATAGTCACCGTATCCGCTACCATGCCGTACGCTAATTCCGTATACAGCGGCAAACCCTCCAGCTCGCGAATGCCCACGTCATTGCGGAACAGGATCCCGGAAGGCTGCATGACTTTCATGAGCGCTGCCACGATGTCGGCCTTCATCATTTCCATGCCGGCGGTGGTAATCTGCGCCACCAGCACCTCGCCATAACGGTCCACCACCAGTCCGGGAAGATTATCGGATTCGCCGAACACCAAGCGATAAAACGGCTGCGCATACAGGCGCTCGCGCAACGCTAAAGCGACGTTGAGCCGATGCACCAGCAGCGAGCGATCCGGCGGATGCGCCGCATCGCGCGACAGCAAGCGCGCGCAAATCAATGAATTGGGGTTCACATAGCCGCTGCCGACGGCACGCCCGTTGTGCGCCTGAATCTCAACCACCTCGCCCGGCGCAAAGGCCTTGAGGGGCGTGCGTTTGATATCCACTTCGTTGCTGAACACCCACAGATGGCCGGCCCGCAGGCGCCGGTCTTCGTTCTTTTTCAACAGCAGCGGCGGGAGCGACATGCGGTATGACAAGCCGGGGATTATAGTGGCGGCATTCTACCAGCCGCCCCCGACATGCGTGACACCTCACACAACAATGGCCTTGCGGGCGAGACCAGTCCCTACCTGCTGCAACACGCCCACAATCCCGTGGACTGGTATCCCTGGGCCGACGACACACTGGCGCTCGCGCGTACCCGCAACACACCCATCCTGCTTTCCATCGGCTACTCCGCCTGCCATTGGTGCCACGTCATGGCTCATGAATCCTTCGAGGACCCTAACACCGCCGCGCTCATGAACCAGGCGTTCGTGAACATCAAGGTGGACCGGGAAGAACGGCCGGACCTGGATCGCGTTTACCAACTTGCGCATCAAATCCTGGCGCAGCGCGGCGGTGGTTGGCCACTGACCGTGTTCCTCACACCGGACGACCTGACGCCCTTCTTTGCCGGCACCTATTTCCCGCTTGAGGCACGTTATGGCATGCCCGCATTTAGAGAGGTGCTCACACGCGTGAGCGCCTTCTTTCATGGACAACAGCTGCAGCTGCGGCAGCAGAACGCCTCATTGCAGCAGCTATTCCGGCGCATCGAGACTGAAAACACCAGGCCGGCAGAGACCTTGGATTCCGCACCTCTGGAAGCCGCGCAGCGCGCATTGGCGGAGAGTTTTGACCCGCGCTTCGGCGGCTTCGGCCGGGCGCCAAAATTCCCCCACGCCCCGGCTCTCGAATTCCTGTTGCGACGTGCCGCATTGGACGCGGATTCCGGCGCCGGTGCCCGCCACATGCTTACCACCAGCCTCACGCGCATGGCTGAGGGCGGTATTTATGACCAGTTGGGCGGCGGTTTCAGCCGCTATTCAGTGGACGCGGAATGGAACATTCCACATTTCGAGAAAATGCTCTACGACAACGGTCCGTTGCTGGGCCTATACGCGCACACCTGGAAACTCACGGCCGAGCCGCTGTTCAAACAGGTGGCGGAAGGCATTGCCGGCTGGGTCATGGGTGAAATGCAAGCACCGGCAGGCGCTTATTACGCCAGCCTCGACGCCGACTCCGAAGGCCATGAAGGCCGGTATTACGTCTGGAACAATCAAGAAATCCGTGCGCGGCTCACGCCGCAGGAATACGCGCTATTCGCGCCGCACTACGGACTCGATGGCCCGCCCAACTTCGAGGGGCTCTGGCACCTGTGCGTGCGTCAACCCATTCCGGATCTGGCGCAGGCCGCCGGTATAACGGCAACCCAGGCCACGGCATTGCTGGAGTCCGCACGCAGCAAATTGCTGGCCGCGCGCGCGCAGCGTGTACGCCCCGGCCTGGACGACAAAGTGCTCAGCGCCTGGAATGGCCTCATGATCGCCGGCATGGCCAACGCCGGCCGCCTGCTCGGGCATGACGACTGGATTGATTCGGCGGCACGCGCCGCGCAATTCATTCACGCGCATCTGTGGCATGACGGCCGGCTGCTGGCGAGCTGGCGCGCGCAACGCGCCGAACTGCCCGCCTATCTGGACGATTACGCCTTCCTGCTGCATGGCCTGTTGGAATTGGTGCAGGCACGCTGGCACGCACAGTGGTTCGATTGGGCACAAGCGCTGGCGGATGCGCTGCTCACGCATTTTGAAGACCAGACCCGGGGCGGTTTCTGGTTCACGGCCAATGACCAAGCAACGCCGCTGCATCGCCCCAAGACGTTTGGCGAGGAGTCCATGCCGGCGGGTAATGCCGTGGCCGCACGCGCGCTGTTAGCTCTCGGCCACCTGTGCGCCGCACCGCGGTACCTTGGCGCCGGCGAACGTGCTCTCAAAGCCGCGCTCTCCGCTGCCTCGCGTTACCCCGACGGTCATTTGTCCACACTCACGGCGCTGAGCGACGCGCTGCAGCCGCCGGCCATGGTCATCCTGCGGGGCAACAACCAGACGCTGCCGGAATGGCGATTGGCATTGAATCAAAAATTTGATGCGCGCCGGATTGAGCTGGCCATCCCGAATGCTGACGCCAGTTTGAGCGGGTTATTGGCCCAGTGTGCGCCGCGCGGCGAGGTCTGCGCCTACGTGTGTCGCGGCACCGCCTGCTCCCTGCCGATAACGTCATTGAATGATCTGGCCATGGCTCTGCCGCCATGAGACAGCTGTTGGTGGTGCGGCATGCCGAAGCGGAAGAACCGGCGGACGCCGCGTCAGCCGGACGCAGGGATGCGCAGCGCAGGCTCACCGAAGCCGGCAGACGACAGATGCACAAAGGCGCCCGCGGGCTCGCTACTCAGGTTGATGAAATAGCCTTGATCTTATCCAGCCCCTTGACCCGTGCGATTCAGACCGCTGAAATTCTGTCGGTGGAATTCCCGCGGGCAAAACGCCTGCAGCATGCGCGTCTCGCTCCGGGGTTCGATCCCGGTAAATTGCTGCATTGGGTCGTACGCCAAACTGCCGTGATCGCGCTGGTTGGTCACGAGCCGGACCTGAGCCAATGGATCGGCTACCTGACCACCGGCAACTCCCACAGCCTGGTGCACATGAAGAAAGGCAGTGTCTGCCGCCTGGAGATGCCGGATCATGCCCTGCCGGGCGAAGCCCGCATCGCCTGGTGCCTGACCGTGAAGCAACTGGCGAGACTCAGCTGATGAGCAGGTGACGCGTGAGCCAGGGCGACCCGCTGTTGTTGCCGGCTGCAGTGGTGATATGTGGGTATGCCGTGCACATAGTGTAAAAGACGGTTGCAGCCGAACGCACCATCAAAGCCACCATGCCCAGCATAACGCGCTATCCAATCTCTATGTCACCATACTGCTGGCACCGCAAAGACGAACTTGAACCGACGACAATGCTGGAATTACGTGGCAAGAAAAAGAAACTATCGAAAATGGCAAAAAGTATCAAATCATAATTCCGATCCACGGCGGGTTGTGCTGGCGATTCCCCATGATGCTGCTAACCTCACAGGCTTGTTAGCACAACGCAAACTACGCGAGAACATCTGCGCTTATGTTTGCCATGGAAGATAATGCTCGCTGCCAGGCTCTGACAAATTTCTTGTCACTTAATTTTACGTCCGTGGTTCAATCAGTCACTGTGGAATCTGTAACCGTCAACGCAGGTCAGGATTCCGCGTTTTCCCTCAAAGGGAATAACCGGAGTATTCGTCATGAAACGTGCGCTTTGTCACATTTTTTCTGCAATGATGCTCGCCATTATGTTGGTCACCACGGGCTGCGTGGTGGTGCCAGCCCGGCCAGCGCCCTACGCAGTCTGGGTTCGTGGTCACTGGGTACGGGGCGTATACGGTGCAGTCTGGGTTCGCGGTCACTGGCGTGTCTAAATACCCAGGTATGCTGCTTAGGGTTCGCACTACGAACCCTAAGCAGCACTAAATCCATGCGTACTATTTGCGATCCGGTGCCCTGGTAATTCCTAGGTTATAAGCCAGAAACGCCCATATATCCGACCACTGGATGATGCGCTTGTCCGTGGGCATGTAATTGTGGCTGGTTTGGGTTTCCACGCGAATCAATACCGGATTGCCGCAACCCTGATCGTGCTGCATGGCGGCGGCGAACTTGTAAGAGTGACTCGGCACCACCCGGTCGTCGTGATCGGAGGTGGTGATGATGGTGGGCGGATAACACACGCCCGCTTTCACGTTCTGCAGCGGCGAGTATTTGATGAGCCACTTGAAGGCTTTGGGATCACTGGACGTGCCGTACTCCGGCGCCCACAGGGCCCCGCCGGAGAATTTCTGATAGCGCAACATATCCATGACGCCGGCGCCGGCATAGGCCGCACCGAAGAGCTCCGGGTGCTGGGTAATGGTGGCGCCGATCAGCAAGCCGCCGTTGGAATAGCCCCAAATGGCGAGTTTCCTGGGTGAGGTGTATTTCTGAGCGATCAGATACTTGGCGGCCCAGACAAAATCGTCAAATACATTCTGTTTCCTGCCCAGCATGCCGGCCTGGTGCCAGGCCTCGCCATATTCACCGCCGCCGCGCAGGTTGGCCACCGCATACACGCCGCCCATCTCCAGCCATACCGGCACCAGCGGACTGAAGCCGGGGGTAATGCTGATGTCGAATCCGCCGTAGGCATACAACAGCGTGGGATTCTTGCCGTTCAGCTTGAGCCCCTTGCGGTAGGTGATGAACAAGGGAATACGGGTGCCGTCCTTGGAATGGTAGAACACCTGGCGGGTTTGGTAACGCGAGGGATCGAAAGTGAGCCGCGGCTTGAAAAACACCGCCTGCTTGCCGCTGGCGAGATCGTAACGATAAACCGTGGTGGGATAGAGATACGAAGTAAAGCCGTAATACAACTCTTTGGAATCGTTGCGCCCGCTCAGGCCTGCCACCGAGCCGATTCCCGGCAGTGATACGCGGCCTTCCGGCTTGCCGCTGCTGGAAAACAGTTGCAGCCTGCTTTTTACGTCCGCCAGATACTGGACCACGATCTGGTGGTGTGCCATGAGGGAATTCTGGATCACATTGTGGGTTTCTGGCACCAGCGTGCGCCAGTGTTCCGGGTCGGCGAGTTTGAATGACACGATCTTGTCGCGCGGGGCATCGCGGGTGGTCTGCAGAAACAGCATGTCGCCCAGATTGCCGATGGGGGAATAGGCGGCGTCATTTTTGGTGAACAACGGCTGGATGGCGGCAGCGACATTAGGATGCTCCGGATCACCCAGATCCGCGTAGTAAAGCTCGTTGTTGGGAGAGGTGCCGTTCGCCAGCACCACGAACAGATAGCGGCCATCTTCCGAAACTTCGCCTCCGACGATCCATTCCGGCAGATCCGGGCGTGAATAGATGAGTTTGTCCTGGCTCTGGGGCGTGCCGATGCGATGGTAATAGAGCACCTGATCACGAACCCGATCGCTGATGGCCTGGCCGGGCGGCGGCGCTGGATAGCGGGAATAAAAGAAACCCTTGTCATCCCTGGTCCAGGAGATGCCGGAGAACTTCACATAGCGCACCTCGTCCATGAGGGTTTTGCCGTCCGCGAGATCGCGCACGTGTAGGGTCTCCCAGTCCGATCCACCTTGGGAAAGTGCGTAGGCCAGCAAGCGGCCATTGTCCGAAGGTGCGTAGTCCAGGAGCGCAATATCCCCATTGGGGGAGAGGCTGTTGGGATCCAGCAATTCCCGTGGCTTGCCGCTGGCACCGTGCTGCTCGTAAACCACCGACTGGTTCTGCAAACCGCTATTCTTGCTGAAAAACAATCGGCCGGCTTGCATCTGCGGCACGCTTAGCTTTTCATAGTTCCATAATTGCTTGAGGCGCTGACGCACCGCCTGGCGCTCGGGAATTTTGTCCAGATAGGAAAATGTGAGCTTGTTTTCCGCGTCCACCCATTGCTTGACTGTTGGGCTGTCCAGGTTTTCCATCCACTGATAGGGCGCGGCGACCTGGGCGCCGAAGTAGTTGTTCACCACCTTGTCGCGGGCAGCGGCTGGATAGACGAGTTTTGCATGGCTGGGCTGCGCCGCTGCAAAACCTGTCCATAGCAAACCCATGCCCAGCAGTATCACGGCAATCTTTTTCACGGTTTTCTCCTGAAAGCCATGCCGAATCCGGATGCCATGGTATCCGCAGATTCCGGCGATGAACTTGCCAATAGTCGGGGTTTGGAAACCTCGCATACTATGATTTGAGATTCCTTCCTACAAATCCACCCTTGCACCGGATAGGCAAAACCGGCGGGGCCGGTCTGGATCGGCTATATTTCCCATCCCCCCTAAACCCATCCTGCCTCACCCGCATCTATCAAGGATATGGGAACTGCGACTGCGTCCATGACTGCTTCAGAAGCCTGGAACGAAATCCCCAATGAAGCGGCCGGGCTGGTGAGCCGAGCCCAGGCTGGCAATATAGCCGCTTTCGAACGGCTCTACCACCAGCATGCCAGCCGCGTGTATGCGGTATGCCTGCGCATCACCGCCGATCGGCCCACAGCCGAGGAATGCACCCAGGACGCATTCGTGCGGGCCTGGGAAGCGCTCGCTCAATTCCGCGGCGACAGCAGTTTCGGCACCTGGCTGACGCGTATCGCCATCAATGTGGCGCTGCGACGGCTAACGCTCGACCGGCGGCACCTGCGGCTGATCCAGCCCGCCAGTGAGCAAATGCTGGATAACCTGCCGGCGCCGGCGGAAACCCCCGAGGCGGACATGGACCTGGAACGACTGATTGCCACCCTGCCGCCCGCTGCCCGCGCGGTTTTCGTGCTGCATGCCGTCGAGGGCTACAGCCACGAGGATATTGCGGAGCTGACCGGCACGGCGGTCGGTACCTGCAAGGCACACGTGCACCGGGCACGGCAATTGCTGCAAGCGAGGTTTAAAACATGAATGGCAAGCCCGATGACAAACTGGATTCGGCCCTGACCAGGCTGCCAAAATCCATTGAGCCGGAGCATGATCTCTGGCCGGCTATTGCCGCGAACATCAACCGGCGCCGTGATCAAAAGCATCATGGCTGGAGTTATGGTGCTGCGGCAGCGGCGGTCATGGTGGCGGCTGCGGTCATCGCCTGGGCCATGTTCGGCTTGCACACACCGGCCCCAGTCAATTCCAACTTCGCCCGCATGCTACCGCCGTCATCCCCTGCTCCGGCCAGCGCACCCGACATTCGCGCCCAATTCGCCGCCGGAATTGCCGCCGACCCCGGGCTGCCAGCGGCTTCCCGCGCGGCGTTCGTGAACAACCTGCGATTTTTGCAGGATGAAATACAGCGCACCCAGGCAGCCGTCAAAAAATATCCCAACGATGTAAACCTGCAGTCCCTGTTGCTTGATCTCTATCAGCAGGAATCCCAACTGATGGGCGAAGCCCAGCGGGTCCAGATTCAAACCACCGTGAGGACCACTTTATGAAACGCGCATTGATTTTTGCCTCCTACGTGCTGCTGTCACTGGTTGGAATTGGCGTTGCGTTCTCGGCCATGCTGCTGACCGCCAACTCCGCCTATGCCGATACCACAGGCATCGGCACACCCATCAACGAAACCCGCAGCGCCAAGGCCAACGGCACCGTGGCTATCTCCAACCTGGTCGGTTCGGTGACCGTGCAGGGCTGGCACAGAAATGAAATCCACGTGGGCGGTACCCTCGGCCCCGACGCGAAGCGCCTGGAGATCACTCCTTATGGCGATGGCTACAGCATCCGCGTGATCCTGCCGGAACACTCCCACAGTAACAGTGAGGGCACTGATCTGGTGATCCAGGTGCCGGATGCCAGCCGCCTGTCGGTCAATACCGGGAGTGCCGGCATTGACGCCCGTGGGCTCGATGGCACGGCACAACTGGAAAGTGTCAGCGGCAACGTGATGCTCAAATCCACTGACAGCGATATCACCGCCAAATCCGTGAGCGGTGAGGTAAGCATCGGCGGATCCGCCGGCGATGCCCACGTTGACGCCCACAGCATCAGCGGCGACGTGAAGGTACAGGGCGTTGTCGGCGATCTGCAGGCGGAGAGTGTCAGCGGCAACGTGCGGGCAATCACGGGCCAAGTAAAACGCGCACGCTTGCTGTCAACGTCCGGCAATGTGGATTTCAACGGCGGGGTGCAAAAAAACGGCAGCTATACCTTCCACAGCCTCAGTGGCAACCTGACATTGTTGTTCCAGGGAACGCCCGATGCGCGTTTCGACATCTCCAGTTTCAGCGGCGACATTGACAACAACTTCGGACCGAAGCCGCAACGCACCAGCGAGTATGGTCCGGGTGTGGAACTGCATTTCGTGAGCGGCCACGGCAACGCCCAGGTGAACGCCCGCACTTTGAGCGGCAACATCTCTCTGCATACCCCATAATGACGGCGTACACCCAAAACTGACCCCCAGCTCCACTGCGGTGGAGTTGGGGGTGTTCTTTGTTTGCAGCCGTAAAGAATCGCGGCGGAGCCCGCCGCTCCCGCAATCGAATATTGCTGCTCCCGCGCGCGGAAATACCTATAACTCTTTGCGCTGCCAGCCCTGTGGCGTGTGTATCACTTCGTAGGTCGGCCAGTAGCGCAGATCGAGCTTCAGAGTGATGATCTGCCGCATGCCATCCCAGGTGCGCACGCTGAGGCGCAGCGTAGCGCCATCCCGTTTGTTTTTCACCGCGGCAATGAAACTGTCCATGTTTGGCGTGGCTTGGCCATCCACGGCCAGGATGGTTTGACCGGGTGTCAGGCCGTAGCGGCTTGCGGGCGAACCAAAATTGTAATAATTCACCAGCAAGCCCGCGGTTGGCACATTGCTTTGAGCCGCGGCGTGCTGAGGCTTCTGCAAAAGGGCTCCGGCCCACATCAGGATGCGCTGCGTACCCTCGCCATTGAGGGTCACGGTGGGCACCGTCACACTGATGACATGACCGTTGCGCAGCAACGTGAGCACCACGCGCGACCGTTGACTGGCTTCCGCGACCGCGCGAAAACCGGTGGCAGGCTTGCCTTCCACCGTCAGCAACAGATCGCCCGTCTGTAACAGCTTCGCGGCCGGCGTTCCCGCTGTCAGCCGCCATACCGCCAACAGCTGGCGCCGCTGCGATTCGGCAGCTTCCAGCCGATTGGCCCAGTCCGGCGGCAAACCCAGTTTGCGCGCCTCCGCCAGCGGTATCGGATACAACTCCACATCCAGTGTCTGCACCCCGAGGCTGTGGCTTTCCACCGTGCGCAGCATGTCCTGCACCACTGCCGCGGGAATGCCGCGCTGAATTTCGCGGGTGTGGCCGTCTACATCGTAAGCAAAGCTCGCCCACAGCGCCGTGACGCGGCTGTCGCGATCCGTGAGCACGCCGGTGATATTGGCAGGCGGGTTCACCAAACTCAGCACCTCCAGATTGGTGTCGCGGAAACGGAAGGTACGCGAAGGCGGAAACATCACCGGGTCAAGGGAAGCTATCCGGGTTTCCTGACTGGCGAGTGCCTGATTAGGATGCAAACCCACGACCCAGACCGCGTCGCCGGGGCGTGCAGGCCGGGAGCTGAAGCGCATAGCGTGCACCGGCGTCTGACCGATGAGCTTCGGGTCGTACTGGATCACCGCCAAATCATGCAGGGGATTGACGTAAATGACCCTGGCGGGAATCTCCAGAGAGCCCGCGAACGTCAAGCGCACGTCCCCCATGACCACCGGTACCGTGTCCCGGTCCACCACCACCAGCCCGCGCGCCCGGTTAACGATAACACCGGTACCGATGTAATGGGTCTCGCTCACGCCGTCGATGGGATAAGGCATGTCGAAATTCACAAATACCAGCGACGGCGCCAGCCGCTGCATGCGCGGGTCGTCGTAATGCGGAAAACTTACCGTCGCCGGCAGCAGCGGCGGCGCTACGGGCGGCGGCGGCAAAAGTGTGCATGGCCAGTTACCGGTAACATCGTCACGCCGGCAACGATCCGCCGGATACCAGCGCCGGTCTATGCTGATGATCCCCAGGATGGAATGACTGGGGTCCGTCAAACTGAAATAACGCATTGTCACCTGGGCGCGGTCCGGCAGTGTCGTAAGTACCTTCTGGAATTCGTTCAGATCATGCACCGGCACACCGTCAAAGTCGGTGATGACACTGCCGCGTTCGATGCCGGCGGTGCTGAATACATAACCGGGATTGGCGATATACACGCCGCGCACCGGCACATTGAAGCTATGGGCCTGCTGATAGGAAAGATCGTTCAATACCGCGCCGCCGAATTCCAGGTAATTATCCGGCATGATGCTGTCCAGATTTTGCACCCTGACGCGTGCGGAAACCGGTAGGCCGCCGCGATCGAGCCGGAGAGTCAGGGTTCTGCCTATGGAGGTGTCGAGGATTTCCTCCAATGATACGAAATCGGATATGGGGTGGTCATCCACGCTCAACAGAATATCGCCGGTTTGCAGGGTGCCGTCCGCCGGACCACCCGGTTGTACCTGATCCACCACCAGCAGGCCACTGGCTTGCGGGTCATGCGTGCGCAACAGTATTTCGTCGGCGGCCGGCAGACCCAGGCGCTCCAGTTGGTCGTAATACTGAAAACCGAAAACGGTCTGCAGGGTACCGCGGGTTACCGGTTTACCGGCCTCGATGAGTTTCAACGCCCGCAGCACCCGCTCGAGCGGCAGGAAATAGCTGGAAGCGGCATCGGCACGCGCGCCCGCATTCAGGGCGATCACATCCCCATGGATGTCAATCACCGGTGAACCGGAGGAGCCACCGCTGGTGCCGGAAACCGCCTGCATATAGAAGGTATTGAAGTCATTGTAAACACCCGGACCATATTCGGGTGCGGCACGGTCAGTGCGCGCCAGCGTGCCGCTCAGGATGGACAACTGTTCGCCGGCATCATTGCCGATAACGCGGATTTCCTCGCCCACGCGCGCAGACTGTGGTGCCAGCGTCAGCGCACTCGGGTGAATGTACTTGAGGGCTTTCGGATCATAGCGATAAAAGCCAAAATCGTGCACCGGATCCCGGTAGATGGGTGTCAGCGGCAGCACTTCATGATCCTGGAATACTGCTTCCGCCACCACCGGTCCGGAGGTGACGACGTGGCGGTTGGTGAGGATGATGCCGCGTTGTGCATCCACCACAAAACCCGTGGCCTGGCCGCTGAGATTCCAGTCGGTATCGAAAGCGCGGGTGGCGTCCACGCGGATGGATACAATGCCGGGTGACACGCGCGCAATGGTGTCAGCCCAGCGCTGATCGCTGCCGGTGTCGGCGGCAAACACCGGAGCGCTACACACTAGCAGGAGCAAGGCCGAGACGCGGTGTTTAGATGGCATAGCTGGATCCGTCGGTGAATGGCAGAAGATATGTCTGAGGGCGTGCGCCTGAATCCCTACAATTTGTAACCGAAGGTCTCCTCGAATCGCCGCACGAATTCTGCGTGGCTGAAGTGGTGGTTCTGGGTACCGCGGGATGCGATTTTGATGGCGCCCATGAGCGAAGCGATGTTCCCGATGGTCTCCCAGTCCTTGTCATGCATAAGGCCGTAGATAAGGCCCGCGCGATAGGCGTCGCCACAACCGGTGGGATCGCGCACTTCCGCGGTGCTGGCCGCGGGTACGTCGATGCGGCGCTGTTTACTGTAGATCACGGAGCCCTTGGCGCCCCAGGTAACGATCAAGGCGACCACCTGGTCAGCGATCGCGTAAGCGTTAAGACCGGTTTTCTGTTCCAACATCTGGGATTCGTAATCGTTCAGCGCCACCCAGGTCGCCATCTCTATGAATTCCTTGAGTTCCTTGCCGGAGAACAATGGCAGGCCCTGACCCGGATCGAACAAGAACGGGATGCCAGCGTCATAAAATTGATGCGCATGTTGCAGCATACCCTCGCGACCGTCCGGCGCTATGACGCCGAGGGTCATGCCTTTGTCGGTGGGTACGGCTTGCTCGTGGGCGCGCTGCATGGCGCCCGGATGGAAAGCGGTGATCTGGTTGTTATCCGTATCGGTGGTGATGAACGCCTGGGCGGTATAAGTGCCGGGGATCAGCTTGATGTATTCCCGGCTCACGCCATGCTGATCCATCCAATCGGCATAGGGCTTGAAATCCTCACCGACAGTTGCCATGGGAAAACCATCGCTTTCCAGCAGTTTGAGGTTATAGGCAATATTGCCGGCCGTGCCGCCGAATTCCCGGCGCATCTCCGGCACCTCGAAACACACATTCAGGATGTGAATCTTGTCCGGCAGTATGTGGTTCTTGAACTGCTCCGGATACGCCATGATGGTATCGTAAGCTATAGAACCGCAGATGAGTGCCGACATGGGTGTTGGCTCCGATTCAGGTTAGGATGAAACCCCAGACCAGCACGGCATTCAGCAACGCGATCATCACCGCCGCCGAGCCGAGATCTTTAGCAAGGCCGGAGAGTTCATGGGGTTCCTTACCGATGCGATCTACGGCGATTTCAATTCCGGTGTTGAGCAATTCGGTCAACAACACCAGCAACAGGCTGCTGATGAGCAGCGCCCGGTCCACGCCCGTGGATCCCAGCCATATCGCCAGCGGGATGCCGGGAACCAGTGCACACATCTCGAGTCGCAGAGCTTCTTCATTTCGCAATCCCCAGTGCAGCACCTTCACTCCCACACGCGCAGCGCGCAACAGTCGCCTGACACCGGTGATTCCATCCGTAGCGCGCGCCACATTCATTGGCTGTGATCAGCCACCCAGCACCTTAAGGGCGGCCTGGTAATCCGGCTCATTGGCGATTTCCTGGACCATCTCCGTATACATCACCTTGTCGTTGGCATCCAGCACCACCACGGCGCGCGCGGTAATCCCTGCCATCGGACCGTCCTGGATAAGCACACCATAGTCCTGGGCGAATTTCTTGTCGCGCATGAGCGACAGCGGCACCACGTTGTCCAGATGCTCGAGGCCGCAGAAGCGGCCCATGGCGAACGGCAGATCGGCGGAAACGATCAGCATTACCGTATCCTTATGGGTTTTGGCATGATCGTTGAATTTCTTGGTGGACAGCGCGCACACCGGCGTGTCCAGGCTCGGCACGATGTTGAGCAATTTCTTTTTGCCTTTGTAATCGGCAAGCGATACGTCTTTCAGGTCCTTGGTGGTGAGCTTGAAATCCGGCGCCTGGCTACCGGTTTTCGGTAATTCCCCGCTGGTATGGATGGGATTGCCGCGCAATGTGATCTTGGCCATGGTTGAATCCTCCTCTCGTCGAATTAACAGTGATTCATCAAAGAATCGCGACGAGGATCGTCGCTCCTACCTCTTGCATTCATAATCGCGGCGAGGCAGATTTTTGCTCCTGCAAAATCTGCATTTCCGCCATCCCTGGCGGTCATCGCCACTCCCATGGTACTGAAGGTGGGAGCGGCCGTATCGACCGCGATGCTTCGCTTATTCGTACGCACTCACCGGCGGGCAACCGCACATCAGGTTCTTGTCGCCGTAGACGTTGTCGGCACGGCTCACCGGCGGCCAGTACTTCTGCTTGCGCAACGATGGCAGCGGATAGGCCGCCTGCTCGCGGTGGTATTTGTGCGGCCACTTGTCGGCAGTAACCATTTCGGCGGTGTGCGGCGCGTGCTTGAGCGGATTGTCCTCGCGATCCAGTTCGCCCTGCTCCACCGCGCGGATTTCCTCGCGGATGGCAATCATGGCTTCCACGAAGCGATCCAGTTCCGCCTTGGATTCCGATTCGGTAGGCTCCACCATGAGCGTGCCCGGCACCGGGAAACTCATGGTGGGCGCGTGGAAGCCGTAATCCATGAGGCGCTTGGCCACGTCGTCCACACTGATGCCGCTGGTCTCCTTCAAGGGCCGCAGATCCAGAATGCACTCATGGGCCACCAGCCCCTGGGGACCGGTGTAGAGCACCGGATAATGGGGCGCGAGCTTTTTCGCCAGGTAGTTGGCGTTCAGGATCGCCACTTCGCTGGCGGCGGTGAGTCCGGGTGCGCCCATCATGGCGATGTACATCCAGGAGATGGGCAGGATCGAAGCGGAGCCATAGGGTGCGCCGGTGATGCCGCCGATGCCGTCGCGACTGCGCTCGTAACCCACGGCCCGCAGGTTGGGCAGGAATTTCGCCAGATGCGGCGCCACCGCCACCGGCCCCACACCCGGTCCACCGCCGCCATGAGGGATGCAGAAGGTCTTGTGCAGGTTCAGGTGCGAAATATCGCCGCCGAATTGGCCGGGCGCCGCCAGCCCCACCATGGCGTTGAGATTGGCGCCGTCCACGTACACCTGGCCGCCATATTGGTGCACGATCTCGCAGAGCTGGCGCACGCCCGCCTCGAACACGCCATGGGTCGAAGGATAGGTAATCATGATGGCGGCCAGATCGTGCGTATGCTCCTCGGCCTTGGCCTTGAGATCAGCGATATCCACGTTGCCCTGTTCATCGCAGGCCACCACCACCACCCGCATGCCGGCCATCATGGCGGATGCCGGATTGGTGCCGTGGGCCGAGGATGGAATCAGGCACACATTGCGCCGCGCATCGCCGCGGGATGCATGATAGGCCTTGATGATCAGCAGGCCGGCGTATTCGCCCTGGGAACCGGCGTTGGGCTGCAGGGACACGGCCGCGTAACCCGTCACCGCCGCCAGCATCTGTTCCAGTTGCGCGATCAGCGCGTGGTAGCCGGCGGTCTGCTCGGGCGGCGCGAACGGGTGCATGTGCGCGAATTCCGGCCAGGACACCGGCAGCATCTCGCTCACCGCATTCAGTTTCATGGTGCAGCTGCCAAGCGGGATCATGCTGCGATCCAGCGCCAGGTCCTTGTCGGCCAGGCTGCGCAGATAGCGCAGCATTTCGTGTTCCGAGTGATAGCGGTTGAACACCGGGTGCGTGAGATAAGCGCTGGTGCGGCGCAATCCAGCCGGTAAACCGCTCAACACCTGTTTCTCAAGCACGGCGATACTGCGGGTGTCGCCCTTGCGGCCGGCCGGTTCGGCGAATACCGCCAATAAATCGTGCAGGTCGTCGCGGGTGGTGATCTCATCCAGCGACACGCCGACATACTCGCCGTCCACTACTCGCAGATTCATGTGGTGCGCGTGCGCCGCGGCATGGATCGCTGCGGTGTGTTTGCCGGTCTTGACCGTAAGCGTGTCGAAGTAACCGGCATTCTGCAGCGTGAATCCGAGTTGTTTCAGGCCGGAGGCGAGCATCCCGGTCAGCCGATGCACGCGCTCGGCAATGCGCCGCAGGCCTTGCGGACCGTGATACACCGCGTACATGCTGGCCATTACCGCGAGCAGCGCCTGGGCGGTGCAGATGTTGGAGGTGGCCTTTTCGCGACGGATGTGTTGCTCGCGGGTTTGCAGCGCCAGCCGGTAGGCAGGTTTGCCCTGGGAGTCCACGGTCACGCCCACCAGACGCCCCGGCATGAAGCGCTTGTAGGTGTCACGGGTGGCGAGATAGGCAGCATGCGGACCGCCGAAACCCATGGGCACGCCGAAGCGCTGGCTGTTGCCCACCGCCACATCCGCGCCCCACTCCCCCGGTGGCGTGAGCAGCGTGAGCGCCAGCAGGTCGGCGGCCACCACTACGCCCGCGCCTTTGGCGTGTAATTTTTCCGCAAGCCCGCGGTAATCACGCAGCTCGCCATTCACGCCCGGATATTGCAGCAACACGCCGAAGCAATCCGTCTGCACAGCCGCGTCGGGCTTGCCGACTATCACGCTAATGCCCAGGGGCTGGGCGCGGGTTTGAACGACTTCACGGGTCTGGGGCAGCACATCGTCTGCCACGAAAAACACATTGTAGCTGGATTTGCCGGCGCGCTTCACCAGAGTCATGGCCTCGGCGGCGGCGCTGGCCTCGTCCAGCAGGGAGGCATTGGCGATGTCGAGCGCGGTGAGATCCGTGACCATCTGCTGGAAATTGATGAGCGCCTCGAGACGGCCCTGGGAAATTTCCGGCTGATAGGGCGTGTAGGAGGTGTACCACGCCGGATTCTCGAAGACGTTGCGCAGAATCACGCCGGGCGTATAGGTGCCGTAGTATCCCTGGCCGATGAATGATTTATACACCTGGTTCTTGTCGGCCAGCGTTCTGAGCTGCGCCAGTGCTTCCTGCTCGGATTTCGGCTGGCTAAAATGGCCCAAGGGCATGGCAGCCTGGAGCCGGATAGTGGCCGGTACCACTGCTTCCATGAGTGCTTTACGCGTGGCGTAACCCAACTCCGTGAGCATGCGCTGCTGTTCGGCAGCGTCGGAGCCGATATGCCGGCCGATGAATGCGCCGTGCTGCTCCAGCTCGGCCAGGGGGCTCTGGGTAGTCGTGTTAAGTTCAGTCACCGCGTTCATGCCTGGAAAGTCTCACAAAAAAACGTGTGCGGATGCGATAGAGGTGTCTGCCTGCAAGCCAAGGCCCGACCTTTCGCCCTCAGGCCTCGTCCTTCAACATCTGCTCGTAAGCCTTGGCATCCAGCAGCGCTTTCAAATCCGTCGGGTTAGCGGGCTTGATGCGCAGGATCCAGGTGCCGTAGGGGTCGGCGTTGATTTTCTCCGGCGCGTCCGACAACCCGGCGTTGCCTTCGAGCACTTCGCCCGCTACCGGACTGTATATATCAGAAGCCGCCTTGACGGATTCCACCACCGCACAGGCTTCACCGGCCGCCAGTTTGCGGCCTTTCTGCGGCACTTCCACAAACACGATGTCACCGAGGGCTTCCTGGGCGTGGTCGGTGATGCCGATGGTCACGCTGCCGTCACTGGCATCTTTGATCCATTCATGGCTCTTGGTGTACTTCAGGTCGGCCGGGACTTTGCTCATGGGTTCTCCGAGATACTTTGAAATTTACCCCCTCACCCTGCCCTCTCCCGCAAGGGGTGAGGGGAAGTAAGGAAACATTCACTTTATTAATATCTTGCCGTTGCGCACAAACGGCGGTTTTACGACCTGCGCTTTGCAGAGTTTGCCACGGATGTCCACCTGCACCGCATCGCCGCTGGCCGCGGGTATGCGCGCCAGGGCAATGGAACGCTCCAGGGTGGGTGAGAAGGTGCCGCTGGTGATCTGGCCTTCGCCGGCCCCATCCGCCATCACTTTCTGGTGAGCACGCATCACCCCCTTGTCGTCCAGCAGCAGGCCGACGAATCTGCGTTTAGTGCCGGTTTGCCGCTGGGCTTCGAGGGCCTTGCGGCCGATGAAATCCCGCTCCGCCGGTTCCCAGGCGATGGTCCAGCCAAGACCGGATTCCAGCGGCGTTGTATTCTCGTCCATATCCTGGCCATACAGATTCATGGCGGCCTCCAGGCGCAGCGTGTCGCGCGCCCCGAGACCGCAGGGAGCCACGCCTTCCCGTACCAGCGCCTGCCAGAGTTCCGCTGCCTGCGCCGGCGGCAGCATGATCTCGAAACCATCCTCGCCAGTGTAACCGGTACGCGCGATGAAGAAACCGCCGTATTTGAGCGCCGTGAACGGCTTGAGCGCCAGCGCCGACGCACGCGCATCGGCCGGCAGCACCCGAACGGCTTTCTCACGGGCGTTCGGCCCCTGAACCGCAATCATGGCGAGGTCCCGTTCGCTGATTTTCACGCCGAAGGGTTGTGCTTGTTTGCCGATCCACGCCAGATCCTTGTCGTGGGTGGCGGCGTTCACCACCATGCGGAACCAGTCATTCCGCAGGTAGTACACGATCAGGTCGTCAATGATGCCGGCCCGCTCGTTGAGCATGCAGCTATACAGAGCCTTGCCCGGCTCGTGCAACTTGTTGACCTCGTTGGCCAGCAGCTTGCGCAGGAACGCGCGCGTCTGCACGCCGTCCAGGTCCACCACCGTCATGTGCGATACGTCGAACATGCCGGCGTCGCGGCGTACCGCGTGGTGCTCCTCGATTTGCGAGCCGTAATTGACCGGCATGTCCCAACCGCCGAAATCCACGAGCCGGGCGCCGGCGGCAACGTGGGTGTCATATAAAGCGGTGCGCTTGCCCATGTGGACGGAAACCTTAGGTGACTGAAAATCAAAGGGCGGCGGGTAATCCCACCGCCCGCGGACCATCGATCAGGTGAAAGGGTTGTTCCGCAGGCAACTGCCGCCCGCGGAGCCGCAAAATGATACCGGAAACCCCCGGCCTGTACCACGCAGGCTGTCGTGCGCGCGCGTTTAGCGGGCTGCCGGTCGGCTACAGGTCACAAAGCTGTTTCCGGCATTTATTTTATGACCAGGCTTTGTCTATGATGGGAGCGGTCGGAGCGACCGCTCCCATCCGGGCGACTGCGCTGAGACTTCAGGTATGCGTAGGCTGGGGTTTGCCCGCCAAACTGTCTTGAATCCACTGATCCACCACTTTCTTCAGGACCTTGAGCGGCAGGTTGCCGTGTTCCAGCACCGCCGCATGGAAAGCCTTGATGTCGAACTTCGGACCCAGTTCTTTCTCCGCCTGTTTGCGCAGATCATGGATTTCAATCTCACCGATCATGTAGGACAACGCCTGTCCCGGCCAGGCGATATAGCGATCCACCTCGGTGTTGATGTTCTGGATGCTGAGCGCGGTGTTGTCCTCGAAATACTTGACGGCTTGGGCGCGGGTCCAGCCCTCGGAATGAATACCAGTGTCCACCACCAGCCGTACCGCACGCCACATCTGCCAATCCAGATAGCCGAACTTCGAGTAGGGATTATTGTATAGCCCCATCTCGTTGCACAGGCTCTCGGTATATAAGGCCCAGCCCTCCCCGTAGGAACTGTAGTAATCGAAGCGCCGGAAGTCCGGCAGGTTCTTCAGTTCCATGGCGATGGGAATCTGCAGCTGATGGCCCGGCCGGCCTTCGTGACAGGTGAGCACCTGGATGTCGTATTTCGGCCGGCTCGAGGGCTTGTACAAGTTCACCGCCATGTAACCCGCGACGCTGCCGTCACCCGCGGGCGGCACCGAATAGGCCGGATAGGTGTCGGGCGCGAGTGCCGCCGGAATGGGATACACGCCGTAGGTAACCCGTGGCAGCAGCCAGATGGGGAAATACTTCACCAGCAACGGATCCACGCGCTTGGCGGCGGCCCGGTAGGCCTCCAGCAAATGCCGCGGGTTCTTGTAATAGAAACGCGGATTGGTGCGCAGGTAGTGCAGGAAATCCTGGTAGCTGCCCTTGAAGCCCACCTGCTTGAAAACCTTTTCCATCTGCGCATGAATCTGCGCCACCTTCTGCAACCCCAGCTGATGGATTTGCTTCGGCGTCATGTCGGTGGTGGTGTAGAGGCGTACCTGAAAGGCGTAATACGCTTTGCCATCGGGCAGGTCATCGGCGGCGATGCTGGTGCGGCAGTGGGGCAGATAATCGGCGTCGTAGTATTGCTGAAATTTGCGGTAAGCAGGTACCAACACATCCGTAATAGCGGCCTTGGCTGCGGCACGCAGCCGCGCCTGCTGCACCGCCGGGACGATGTCGGGCATCTGCTTGAAAGGCGCGTAGAACGCGCTGTCCTCCGGCTTGGCGACGATGTTGGCGGCGATCTGGTGCGGAATGCGTTTCATCACCAGCTGGGGTTCCGTCATACCGCGCTTGACGCCTTCCTTGAGCAAGCCGATGGTTTGGTCCATATAAACATTGAAGGTCTGCAAGCGCTTGATGTAGTTCTCGTAATCCTGGGCATTCTCGAATCGCAATGTCTGGGTGAGGGTACTCAGGGTCTGGATGCCCTCCAGCTGGTTCATGGGCATGAGGTAGCCACCGAAGCGATAGCCTTCCACCTGGTTCTCATAACGGTATTTGAACAGGTCGTAGCTGATTCGGTCTTCGCCGGACAGCTGACTGCGATCGATGGCCGCCAGATCTTTCAGGGTCTGGATATCCTCATCATTCTCATGGGCAATGTTTGCAAGGCTCATATCCGCCCACTCGCCGTCATATTCGTGGAAGCCATCGGCCGAAGCCTCCAGCGGGTGCTCCCGCATCTCGCGTTGCCAGGCGCTCTGGAACAGCTTATGCAACGCGATGGTCGCCTGGTTTTCGGGCGCTTGATTGGATGCCGCCCATCCTGGCGCGCCGATCAACAGTACAGCAAACAAAACAGCCGTTATTTTCAGCATGCGATGCATCACATCACCTCACGTTCGTTCGTTATTTAAGACGCGCCGTATGTAGGTTGAGCTGAGGCATTAGCCGAAGCCCAACAATTTATGAGCTTGATAATGCTGGGGTTCGCTGCGCCCACCCCCAAACTCCGGACCTCTCCGACGGCCGGCTTGCTGCATCAGGACAAATCCCGTTGTAAGGGAAGCGTCAAGGGTTCCAATTTCGGTTTCTCGAGTTTTAGCGGATCGTGACCATCAAGAACGCGCTCCATGTTATTCCGAACATGCGAAATATCATAGTGAATGGTTTGATACAACGTATGCCGCTCTTCCCAGATTTTTTTGTGTTGTTCCATTTCCTTTAATAAATTCTTGTGAGCACGTTCAGTGTGTGGAATAGCTTCTTCCAAGGGAGTTTTACACACGGGGCTAGTTACATAATCCATGAGCCGTTTTGCCGCCGCTTCTTTTGCGGCCGCATCAAGTCGCTGCTTCGCCATGGCGATAAGACTATCCCGACAGATATGCGCAAGCGTTAGTACACCTGACTGAGACACTATGAATATTCCAGAATCCTGGTCGAGACCTGAAAACTTCTTTCTTGTTCCCGTCGTTACGAGTATCCCATAATCTGCGTTTCGCGTCTTCTTGGCTAGAGCTGTTTGATTAATATGATCGGCAGCAATTTTATCAGTATGCTTACATTCGTAAATGATGCGGCCGGCTGTCTCTTTACCAAAAATTACCTCGTGGAGAACATCGCCGCCTCTTCCTCCTTCTGTACGCTCGATTTTATCGCTTGAAAATTCTTCTCGAAGCCGCCTAACGAGAACCTGTTCGTCAGCAAGCCCGATCTCTTGAGGAGATGTACCTCTTTTAAGCATCTTCCTTTCTTCTTCTAATTTTTTGATTCGTGCCGCCATCCGCTTATCTCGAATTGCGGTCTTCTTGCGTTCCTTGGCGGCAGCCTCTCTTTTTGCGGCATCTATTTTTTGTTTTGATTCGGCCCGGGTCTCGCGTTCTTTCCGCCTCGCAGCGACGGCAGCTGTTTGAGCTGCTGCCGCTTGTTCCTTCAGTTTCCCAAGTTCTCCCTTTTGTATCTTCTCCTTTTTCTCCTGAATCTTGATGACTTTATGAAAATGACTCTCCGTAAGAGGGCTCCCGCAAAGCGGACACTTGTATTTCATAAGAATTCCTCTTTTACTGCCTGAAAATGTAGTACATGCAGGTTGGGTTGAGGTTGAAGACCGAAACCCAACAATTTATACATTCTGTTATGTCGGGGTTCGCAAGACTCACCCCGACCTACACAGTCTTTACACTCAGCATCCGTTCTAGGGCGATGCGTGCTTGAGACGCATCCGGCTCCGGCACCTTGATCTGATTAACTACATTGCCTTCGGCCAGATTCTCCAGGGTCCAGGCAAAATGCTGCGGGTCAATGCGGAACATGGTGGAACACATGCACACCATGGGCGACATGAAATGCACGTTGATGCCTTTGTGCTTCACTTCCTCGTGCAGGCGGTTGACGAGATTGAGTTCCGTACCCACCAGCCAGCGCGAGCCGGGTGCGGCGGCGTGCACGGTTTTCTGGATGAATTCGGTGGAACCCACGTAGTCGGACTTCAGGCACACCTCAAAGGCGCATTCCGGGTGGCAGATAACTTTGGCATCCGGGTATTTTTTCTTGAAGTTGCTGATGTGTTCAGGCTGGAACATCTGGTGCACGGAACAGAAGCCGTTCCATAAAAGTATCTTTGCTTTGCGAATCTGTTCTTTCGTGAGCCCGCCCATGGATCGGTTGAAATCCCACACCGCCATTTCGTCCAGGGGCACTCCCAGCTTGTGGCCGCTCCAGCGGCCCAAGTGTTGATCCGGGAAGAACAGCACCTTCCCGCGCTGCTTGAACGCCCATTCCAAAATTCCGCGCGCATTGGTGCTGGTGCAGACGATGCCACCGTGGCGGCCGCAGAAGGCTTTCAGGTCCGCGGCGGAATTGATATAGGTGATGGGCGTGATATCCGCATCCGGTTCCAGCACCGTGGCCAGTTCGCGCCAGGCGGTTTCCACCTTGGCGAGATTGGCCATGTCGGCCATCGAGCAGCCGGCGGCGAGGTCGGGCAGGATCACTTTCTGTTCGGGCCGCGAGAGGATATCCGCCACTTCCGCCATGAAGTGCACGCCGCAGAATACGATGGTTTCGGCATCCACCTGGGAAGCGAAGCGCGCTAGTTTCAGGGAATCCCCGGTGAGATCGGCGTGGCGATAGACTTCCTCGCGCTGGTAGTGGTGGCCGAGGATCACGGCGCGGCCTTTGAGCTTTTCTTTGGCCGCACGGATGCGCGCGTCGCAGGTTTCGTCTTCCAGCGACGTATAGAGATCCAATGCCAGAGCCGGTGTGGCCATCGCCGTTACCTCCCGCGAGGGCTGCCCGCAGATATCGGGATATTTTACGCCCGCCGAACTCAAAGAGTTGGCCGTTGTTCGTACGCGATATCTATCAGCAATAAGGAGGCGCGGCGCCAAACTGGCTGTCTAGGGTGCCTGCCCGGAGCTTGAGCACGCAACTCGGCTGCGAAGCAAAAAGGGGCAATGAATTTCGTTTTGCAACCCCGCGCGGCGTGGGACAAAGTCCCTTGAGCCAGCCCTTGTCCCACCCCCTGTATCCAAGCAATGTATGGGGAACAGGACTCTTTCAGCAAGCAGTGTGAGGAACGGTAAATACCCAGAGGCACGCGGCGGAGATTGGATCGTTATTTGCCGTGCCCACTACTATCCAGGCCGCTACGGTATGCCTGATAATTGGGCGGTTGCGGGACGCGACCCGTTTCGAGGGGTTAATTGGTATGGCTGACGTCTTTGTTTCCTATGCCCGGGCCGATAAGGCGCGTGTTGCGCCGTTGGTGGCGGCGATCGAGGCCAAGGGCTGGTCGGTCTGGTGGGACCCCGAAATCACGCCCGGACAGGAATTCGACGACCAGATCGACGCCGAAATCAATGCCGCCAAGGCGGTGCTGGTGGTG
>DAHUYB010000078.1 GCA_027315405.1 Gammaproteobacteria bacterium
GCCTTGATCGCCTATCTCATCTTCAACAATTACCAGGCCAGCACCAACACCAACGGCGCCATGATGGCGTTCAGCTTTTCGGTGACACCGGCGCTGATCGCGACCGCGTTGCTGCTGTCGCTGGTCATGGGCTTAATCGGCGGACTGTTCCCGGCGATCCGCGCCGCGCGCCTACCGGTGGCCACGGCCTTGCGGGAGACGTGATATATATAGCTTAGGTGATAAGTTGTTTTGATGGAAAATTATAGAGAGGGTGCGTTATGAAGCGGATTGCATCGACCATGCTTGGTTTTGTAATTACCACTGCATCGATTTTTACCTATGCAGAGGCACCAATTGATCCAGGTATGCAGATGCTGGGTGTGGAGAACTACTCTGGCGCGCAAGCTTACTTCCAAACCCAATTGCAACAGGACCCTAATGATGCGGCCGCTACGGCGGATATGGCCAAGGTCTACCTGGCGCAGGGACAGAATAAAACCGGCGTGGAATGGGCAAAGAAGGCCGTAGCGCTGGCACCCAAAGATGCCACGTATCGATTATTGCTGGGTGATGCCTATGGAATCTACATCAATGATGTGGGTTTTTTCAGCAAACTCGGTGTTGCACACAAAATTCTCGCGGCGTATCAACAGGCCGTGCAGTTGGACCCCAATAATGCTGATGCACGCTCTTCCTTAGCCTCGTATTACATCGTGGCGCCGGGTATGGCCGGCGGCAGTACACATAAAGCCAATGAACAGATTGCGATACTGGACAAGATTGCCCCCATTCAGGCCGCAAGCGCGCGCTAATATTGCTTTACAGCATAAGGACTATCAGAAAGCTGAAGAATATCTTAGGAGCGCGGTAAAACTCGACAAGACCGGTAACAGCGATCTCCAATTGGGTCTAGTTCTCGGGAGTCAGAAGCATTATCCTGAAGCGATCGCTGCCTTCGAGGACGGAATCCAGAAAGATCCGGCGGACAGCAGCAATTACTATCAAGTTGGTCATGTCGCATTGCTTGGCAAAATTAATATCCATGAGGGTATCGTCTATCTGCAGAAATACCTGACCATGCCGCATGGCTGGCAACCGGATGTCCCGACCTATAAATGGGCGCATTACCGGCTCGGCATGTTGTATGGCATTGCCGGTAACAAGATCGACGAGAAGTCGCAGCTCAAAGCGGCGCTCAAAATCGATCCAGATTTCAAGCAGGCGAAGAAAGCCCTGGCAAAAATGTAACCCAGGCACCTGCGGCGTGCTGCTCGCGGTTCAGGTCCCAACGGCGCGATAATGGTGCGGCCATGAAAAGCCGGCGTGCGCTCATCGGTTTGATTTTGCTGCTCTGCGGCTGCGTCGTGCCGTCCCCGGCGAGCAGGCCCACGGCAGCGCCCGCAAACCCGAAGACTCCCGATCGGCTTTGGGTTCTGGATTCCGGATGGCACACCGGTCTGATCCTGCCGCGCAGCGAGCTGGGAGTGCCGCTCGCGGGTCTCGTTCAGGACCTGCCGGCCGCCCAGTATTTTGTGTTCGGCTGGGGCAACCGCAAGTTCTACATGGCGCCACGTCCGTCCGTGTTTGCGCACCTCGGCGCCCTGTTCCCGTCTCGGAGTGTGGTGCTGGTGGACACCTGTACGGTGGCGCCGCGCGCCTGTTTTACCAAGCAGGTCAAGCTGCAATTCCTCGCGGTGAGCACCGCAGGCATCGGCCGGCTGGACCGATTTCTGGACCGGTCCCTGCAAAGAAACACACGGGGCAGCTTCAGGCCGTTGGCCCCGGGGCCCGATGCGGGCAGTGAGTTTTTTGCTTCGCCGCTTTCCTATGACGCGTTCCACACCTGCAATACCTGGACCGCCGAAGCGCTGCAGGTTGCCGGTCTGCCGGTTTCCTATCACGGAGTCATATTTGCCGACCAGGTGTGGCGCCAGTTGAAATAGCGCTCAAGCTGGGCAGTAAATGCAAGAAGTCGAAAAACTCCCACGCTGTCCATGAAGAAATTCCGGGCGGCAACAGTTACTTTGCTACTATGCTCGCAGCGACAAGGGACCCAGACGTTTCGGAAAACATAATTTTTGACCCCTTCTCCTTGGATGGGAGAGGGTAGGGGTGAGGGTGAGTGAAGGGATTCAGGCGATACCTGCGGGTTCATGAGACCGATGCGGAGCGGTAATTATGGAAGCATTTGCGAAACCGCCGATTTGGGGTCATAAATTTGGCCGCCAAGTCTCGCTCGGCAATTACATTGTTGATTTCATCTGTTTTGAAGCGAACATCATCATTGAAGTGGATGGGGGCCAACATATGGAGCAATGGGAAGAAGATGAATCAAGAACCAGGTGGTTACATTCACAAGGGTTCACGGTGCTGCGGTTCTGGAACAATGAGGTACTGGTACAGATTCAATCAGTGCTGGAAACGATCAAAAACAATCTCGCTTCATCCCCCTCACCTTAACCCTCGGCAACCGCTCCCTGGGTTGCCCTAGCTCCTGCATCCATGCAGTTGTCTCCCGCCAGGGGAGAGGGGAACGGGGTTGGAGGTGCTCGTTGAGGCATCCGCCCATGGCCGGCATCTTTGATATAGTAGCGTTTGTCGAGCTGGGGGTGCCCCGAAAGGGCTGAGACAGGAGCATCCGGCGATGCCGGAAGATCCGAACCCTTGGAACCTGAACCTGGATAACACCGGCGTAGGGAATGCTCCGACGGTGCTACTGTCGCCCCATTCTTGCTGCGCTCGGTCCCTGAGGACGAAACATGAGCGCCATCCCCGAAGAATTCATCCGCCGCACCGCGCAACTTTCCGAAGACGCCACCCGGCCGTATCCCAATTCCCGCAAGCTGTTCGCAGCGGGTTCGCGGCCCGACATCAGGGTCGGCATGCGCGAAGTGCAGCAGTCCGACACCCCGGCCCTGCATGGCGCCGAATCCAACCCGCCTATACCTATATATGACACCTCCGGCCCGTACACCGATCCGGCAGCGCATATTGACTTGGTGCGCGGCCTGCCAGCGCTGCGGGCGCATTGGATTACGGAGCGTGGCGATACTCAGCAGTTGAGCGACTTCACTTCCGCGTACACGCGCCGCAGGAATAAAGACGCCAAGCTCGCCGACATTCGTTTCCCGGCGCCGCCCAAGCCGCGCCGCGCCAAAGCCGGCGCCAATGTAACCCAGATGCATTACGCTCACCGGGGCGTGGTCACGCCGGAGATGGAATACATCGCCCTCCGCGAGAACCTGCGGCTGGATGAACTGCGTAGTGATGCGCGCTATGCACAGCTGTTGAAGCAGCATGATGCACAGGGACGTGCGAATGTCGCGGGAGGCAGGACGCCGGGAGCGACCCGTGGCATCAGACCCGACGTGATCACGCCCGAATTCGTGCGCGAGGAGGTGGCCCGCGGCCGCGCCATCATCCCCGCCAACATCAACCATCCGGAACTGGAGCCCATGATCATCGGCCGCAACTTCCGGGTGAAGATCAACACCAACATCGGCAATTCCGCGGTCACCTCCAGCATCGCCGAAGAAGTGGAGAAGATGGTGTGGTCGGCGCGCTGGGGCGGCGACACCCTCATGGACCTGTCCACCGGCAAAAATATCCACGAGACCCGCGAGTGGATCATCCGCAATGCGCCCATGCCCATCGGCACCGTGCCCATCTATCAGGCGCTGGAAAAAGTGGACGGCAAGGCCGAGGAACTCAGCTGGGAAATCTACCGCGACACGCTCATCGAACAGGCGGAGCAGGGCGTGGACTACTTCACCATCCACGCCGGCGTGCGCCTGCCGTTCATTCCGCTGACCGCCGAGCGCGTCACCGGCATCGTCTCCCGCGGCGGCTCGATCCTCGCCAAGTGGTGTCTCTCCCACCATCAGGAGAATTTCCTCTACACCCACTTCGAGGACATCTGCGAGATCATGCAGGCCTACGATGTGTCGTTCTCCCTGGGCGACGGTCTGCGGCCCGGCTGCATCGCCGACGCCAACGACGCAGCCCAGTTCGCGGAACTCAAGACTCTGGGCGAATTGACCAAGGTCGCGTGGCGGCATGACTGCCAGGTGATGATCGAAGGTCCTGGCCACGTGCCCATGCAGCTTATAAAGGAGAATATGGACAAGGAACTGGCGGAATGCTACGAAGCACCGTTCTATACGCTCGGGCCGTTGACCACCGATATTGCGCCCGGTTACGACCACATCACCAGCGCCATCGGCGCCGCCCAGATCGGCTGGTACGGCACCGCCATGCTCTGCTACGTCACCCCCAAGGAACACCTGGGCCTGCCCAACAAACAGGACGTGCGCGACGGCATCATCGCCTACAAGATCGCGGCCCACGCCGCGGACCTGGCCAAAGGCCATCCCGGCGCGCAGTTGCGGGACAACGCCTTGTCCAAGGCGCGCTTCGAGTTCCGCTGGCAAGACCAGTTCAATCTGGGGCTGGATCCGGACAAGGCCCGGGAATTCCACGACGAGACCCTGCCCAAGGATTCCGCCAAGCTCGCGCACTTCTGCTCCATGTGCGGTCCGCATTTCTGCTCCATGAAGATTACACAGGATGTGCGGGAGTATGCGAAGAAGGGCATGCAGGAGAAATCCAAGGAATTCCGGGAGCGGGGCGACGATATCTATCATCGGGGATAACCGGGGCTGCTGGATAGCCACCGCGGAAAAGAGTATTTTTGACCTGGCTGGACAAGCTAAATCAAGGGAATGAACATGGAAATGCAGAGGATGAACTTAATGGCTCCTTCATATACGGCAGTTGTGAAACAAGACGGTAAATGGTGGTTCGGCTGGGTGGAGGAAGTACCCGGCGTGAACTGCCAGGAAGCCACCCGCGAGGAACTGCTGGAATCCTTGCGCGTGATACTTACTGAAGCAATTAATGATCCTGATTTTGTTGTCTGAGCAAGCTGACAGGAGATTCGGATGTCTACCACTAAAGACAAGATGACTGAAATAATCCGGTCGCAGCCTGAAGATG
>DAHUYB010000087.1 GCA_027315405.1 Gammaproteobacteria bacterium
GCCCAAGGGCGTGGAGATGGTGATGCCCGGGGACAACATCAAGATGGTGGTGTCCCTGATCAACCCGATCGCCATGGAAGACGGCCTGCGCTTCGCCATCCGCGAGGGTGGCCGCACCGTCGGCGCCGGCGTGGTCGCGAAAATCATCGAGTAAATTATCATGGCAACCCAGACTATCCGTATCCGTTTGAAGGCTTTCGACCACCGGCTGATTGATAAGTCGGCGAAAGAAATTGTTGAGACCGCCAAGCGCACCGGCGCCCAAGTCAAAGGACCGATCCCCCTGCCCGTGAAGATGGAACGTTTCACCATCCTGGTCTCGCCGCATGTGGACAAGGACGCCCGCGATCAGTACGAAATCCGTACCCACAAGCGGCTCATGGACATCGTGGATCCTACGGACAAGACCGTGGACGCCCTGATGAAACTGGACTTGCCGGCGGGCGTTGACGTTCAAATCAAGCTGAATTGAAGCCTTACAGGCTGGGATACCTGCGGCCGGTGAGGGCCCGGGTAAGACGATGTTTAAATTTAAAGCCTCGTGTCGCAGGGTTAATCCAACAACCCCCGTTTTAACAGGCTAACCCGTCCTAGGGTGGGGTTAGCGACCCTGCCCCCTCTCTGTTGCAGCGGCCGGTCGGACTGGTATAATCCCCGGCTCACTGCGGCCCGGATGGGGCAACCCTGCCGGGCCGCGTGCGATTTACAGCGTCAACCAATCGTAGTTGGCGTGGTGTAACGAGGGTTAGAAGTATGAGTATCGGTGTAATCGGTCGCAAATGCGGCATGACCCGTGTTTTCTCTGAAGACGGCGTGTCCGTACCCGTGACGGTCATTGAAATCGAGCCCAATCGCATCACCCAGGTGAAAACTGCGGAAGCGGATGGTTACCGTTCCGTACAAGTGACCACCGGGACTCGGCGTGCTGCACGTGTCACCAAAGCCCTGGCCGGCCACTATGCCAAGGCGGGTACCGGCGCCGGCCGTCTATCCGGCGAATTCCGTCTGGGCGATAGCGAAGGCACAGACCTCAAGGCTGGCAGCGAAATTAAGGTGGATATCTTCAAGCCCGGGCAGAAGGTCAGTGTCACCGGCACCAGTATCGGCAAAGGCTTCCAGGGCACCATCAAGCGCCACCATTTCACCATGGGTGACGCCACCCACGGCAATTCTCTGTCGCATCGCGCGCCGGGTTCCATTGGCCAGCGCCAGACACCGGGGCGCGTGTTCCCTGGCAAGAAAATGGCCGGCCACCTGGGGAACAAGCGCCGTACTGCCTTGTATCTCGAAGTGGTCAAGGTGGATGTGGAAAAGAACCTGTTGCTGGTGAAGGGCGCCGTACCCGGTTCCGAGGGCGGCAACGTCATCATCCGGCTCGCGGTCCGTGGTTGAGGAGGGCGGCATGGAACTGCAGTTGCACAGCAATACCGGCGGTCAGTCCATAACCCTCTCGGACGCGACCTTTGGACGTGAATTCAATGAAGCCCTGGTGCACCAGGTGGTCAACGCCTATATGGCGGGTGGCCGTGCCGGCACCAAGGCCCAGAAGACCCGCCGCCAAGTGCGCGGCGGCGGCCGCAAGCCTTGGGCCCAAAAAGGGTCTGGCCAGGCGCGCGCCGGCAGCATTCGCAGCCCTCTGTGGCGCGGCGGCGGCAAGACTTTCGCGGCGGTGCCGCGGGATTTCAGCCAGAAGGTCAACCGCCGGATGTATCAGGGCGCCATGCGCGTCATCCTCTCAGAGCTGATCCGCCAGCAACGCGTGGTGGTGCTGCAGGAATTCGGCGTGGAAGCGCCCAAGACCAAACAATTGATCGACAAGCTCAAGTCACTGGGTCTGAGCGACAACGTGCTCATCGTCACCGAACAGGTGGATGAAAAACTGTATCTGGCCGCACGCAATCTGGCGAACGTGGACGTGCGCGACGTCACCGGGCTCGATCCGGTGAGTCTGGTGGGCTACGAGAAGGTGTTGATGACGGTGCCGTCCATCCGCCGCCTCGAGGAGTGGCTGGCATGAACCTGAACCAAGAAAAACTCATGCACGTGCTGCTGGGGCCGCACGTCTCGGAAAAAGCCACGCAGGTGGGGGAAGCCCACAACCAAGTGGTTTTCCGTGTGCGCCGCGATGCCGACAAAGACTTGGTACGACGCGCCGTGGAAAAGATGTTCGAAGTGAAAGTCGCCGCCGTTCAAATCGTGAATGTGCGCGGCAAGAACAAGCGTTTCGGCCAGCGCACCGGAGTGCGCAGCAGCTGGAAGAAAGCCTATGTGCGTCTGGCGCCGGGCAGTGCCATCAATTTCGTGGGTGACAAGGCGTAAGCCTGTGTACCCGGAGACAACGACATGCCAGTGAAAAAAGCCAGACCTACATCCCCCGGACGCCGTGCCGTGGTGAGCGTCACCACGCCGGGCCTGTACAAGGGCAAGCCGCATGCGGCGCTGCTGGAGCGCAAAAATCAGCGCGGCGGCCGCAACAACATGGGCCGCATCACCACCCGCCATCAGGGCGGTGGGCACAAGCAGCATTACCGTTTGCTGGATTTCAAGCGCGACAAGGACGGTATCAGTGGCCGTGTGGAGCACATCGAATACGATCCCAATCGCACGGCGCACATCGCTCTGGTGCTCTACAAGGATGGGGAACGCCGCTACATCATTGCCCCCAAGGATGTGCAGCCGCAGCAGGAAATTATTTCCGGCAGTCACGCGCCCATCAAACCGGGCAATGCCTTGCCGCTCAGGAACATTCCGGTAGGCACCCAGGTGCACTGCATAGAATTGCAGCCGGGCAAAGGCGCGCAACTGGCGCGTAGCGCCGGCGCCTCGGTGCAGGTGGTGGCCCGCGAAGGTGCTTACACTACGGTGCGCCTGCGCTCCGGCGAGATGCGCAAAGTACATGTTGACTGTCGCGCCACCATCGGCGAGGTGGGCAACGGCGAGCACAATCTGCGACAGTACGGCAAGGCCGGCGCCCGGCGCTGGCAGGGCATTCGTCCCACGGTGCGCGGCGTGGTCATGAACCCCATTGACCATCCGCACGGCGGCGGCGAAGGCAAAACCTCGGGTGGCCGGCATCCGGTATCGCCCTGGGGTCAGCCCACCAAGGGCTACAAGACACGCGCCAACAAGCGCACCGATAATATGATCGTGCGGCGCCGCAAGGCCAAGTAAACACAGTGAAGCTGGGAAATATTTTTAATTTGAAAGTTGAAAATTATTATCGAGGTTAATGCAGTGCCACGTTCGATTCGCAAAGGCCCGTTTATTGATCCGCATCTGGCCCGCAAGGTCGAGGCAGCGGTGGCCAGCAATAACCGGCGCCCCATCAAGACCTGGTCACGGCGTTCCATGGTGACGCCTGAAATGGTGGGCCTGACGATTGCGGTGCATAACGGCCATCAGCATATCCCGGTGTTGGTCAGCGAGAACATGGTGGGCCACAAACTCGGTGAATTTGCCGCCACCCGCGTGTTCAAGGGCCACGGCGAGCGCAAGGTCGCCGCCGAGACCACCGAAGCCAAGGCCTGAGGATTGCAACATGCAGGTAGCCGCAACACATAAATTCGCGCGTGTCACTCCTTACAAGGCGCGGCTGGTAGCCGACCAGATCCGCGGCAAGCAGGTGAGCCAGGCGCTGCAGATACTGGAGTTCAGCTCGCGGCGTGCTGCGCAGCTGCTCAAGAAAGTGCTGGAGTCTGCCATTGCCAATGCCGAGCACAACAACGGCGCGGACATCGACGGGCTCAAGGTGGCGCGCATTTGCGTGGACGATGGTCCGCGCATGAAACGCTGGATGCCCCGCGCCAAGGGCCGCGGTGCGCGCATTCTGAAACGTACAAGCCATATCACCCTCACTGTGGCGGACGAATAAGGACTAACCATGGGCCAGAAAGTCAATCCGATTGGTTTCCGTCTGGGCATCGCCTCCGACTGGAACTCCAAGTGGTTCGCCAGCAAGGGTGCGTATGCCGAGAACCTGCTGTCCGACCTCAAGGTACGCGAGTTCCTCAAGAAGAAGTTGGCGCAGGCCTCCGTAAGCCGCATTGAGATCAAGCGGCCGGCGAAGAAATGCCACATCACTATACACACCGCGCGTCCGGGCGTGGTGATCGGCAAGAAAGGCGAGGACATTGATGCGCTGCGCGCCGAACTCTTGAAGATGATGCCGGGTATTGAAGTAGACGTGTCCATTGAGGAAATCCGCAAGCCGGAACTGGATGCTTATCTGGTGGCCGAGGGCATCGCTCAGCAGCTTGAACGCCGCATCATGTTCCGCCGCGCCATGAAGCGCGCCGTGCAGAACACCATGCGTTTGGGCGCGCTCGGCATTAAGGTGCGCGTCTCGGGCCGCCTGAACGGTTCGGAAATCGCACGCAGCGAGTGGTACCGCGAGGGCCGCGTGCCGTTGCACACCCTGCGTGCCGATATCGATTACGGTTTTGCGGAATCCGCCACCACCTACGGCATCATCGGCGTCAAGGTTTGGATCTTCAAGGGCGAAATCCTGGATGCCAGCGAAATCAGCGTCGGCCGGGAAATCGCCGCCGACAAGGCAAAAGCCGGAGTGAAAGCCGATGTTGCAGCCTAAGCGCACCAAATTCCGCAAGCAGCACAAGGGCCGCAATCGCGGCTTGGCGCAGTCAGGCAACAGCGTGGCCTTCGGCGAGTACGGGCTCAAGGCCGCCGACCGCGGCCGGCTCACGGCCCGCGAAATAGAAGCCGCGCGCCGTGCCATGACGCACTTCGTGAAGCGCGGCGGCAAGATCTGGATCCGGGTGTTCCCGGACGTGCCGGTGACCAAGAAACCGCTGGAAGTCCGCATGGGCAACGGCAAGGGCAACGTCGAGTACTGGGTCGCCAAAGTGCAGCCCGGCTCGATGCTGTATGAGATGGAAGGCGTGACCGAGGAGATTGCGCGCGAAGCCTTTCGGTTGGCCGCCGCGAAACTGTCGGTGACCACCACTTTCGTCAGCCGGCAGGTGATGTGATGGACGCAAAAGAATTACGCGGCAAGAACGACAAGGAATTGCGCGATGAGCTCATTGCGCTGCGCAAGGAGCAGTTCAATCTGCGCATGCAGCAGGCCTCCGGCCAGATGCCGCGCGGCCACCAGATACGCAACGTGCGCAAGAACATCGCCCGCGCCAAGACCGTGCTGGTGGAGCGGGCCCAGAAGGCAGGCAGAAAATGAACGAACCGACCAAATCAACGCGCACCCTGACCGGCAAGGTGGTCAGCAACAAGATGAACAAGACCATCACCGTTCTGGTGGAACGCGTCGTTACGCATCCCGCCTACGGCAAGATCATGCGGCGCCGCAGCAAGATTAAGGCACACGATGAGCAGAATGCCTGCCAGGAAGGCGATACGGTGGTGATTAGCCAATGCCGCCCGCTTTCCAGGCACAAGTCCTGGAAGCTGGTGGAAATCGTCGGACGCGCCGGTGCAGCCCCGACCCCGGCGGAATGAAGCAACGGTGGAAGTGCAGTCATGATCCAGATGCGAACCGTCCTGAATGCCGCCGACAACAGCGGCGCGCGAAGCCTGAAATGCATCAAGGTGCTGGGCGGTTCCAAGCGCCGTTATGCGCGCATCGGCGATGTCATCAAGGTGAGCATTGGCGACGCCATTCCGCGCGGAAAAGTGAAGAAGGGCGAGGTCTATGACGCGGTGGTGGTGCGCACCCGCAGCGGCGTGCGCCGCCCGGACGGCTCCGTCATCCGTTTCGACAGCAATGCGGCGGTGCTGCTCAACAACAAGCTTGAGCCCATCGGCACACGCATCTTCGGGCCGGTGACGCGCGAACTGCGTACCGAACGCTTCATGCGCATTATTTCACTGGCGCCGGAAGTGCTGTGAGCGCCGGGAGAACAAGACTATGAGCAAGATCAAGAAAGGCGATGAAGTGGTGGTGACCGGCGGCAAGGACAAGGGCCGGCGCGGCGCCATCCTCAAGGTGTTGGAGAATGACCGGGTGCTCGTCGAAAACGTGAACATGGCGAAGCGCCATGTGCGTCCGAATCCGAACGCCGGCGTCCCCGGCGGCATTGTGGACAAGGAAATGCCGATACACATCTCCAAGGTGATGCTGTTCAATCCGGTCACCAAGAAGGGTGATCGCGCAGGTTTCCGCAAGCTGGAGGACGGCCGCAAGGTGCGCTTCTTCCGGTCCAACAAAGAAGTGGTTGACGTCTGAGGGCGGCGCGCATGGCGAGATTGCAAAAGTTTTACCGTGAAACAGTGGTGCCGCAGCTCACCCAGAAGTTCAATTACAAGAACGCCATGGAAGTGCCGCATATCACCAAGATTACGCTCAACATGGGCGTGGGCGAGGCTACCGCCGACAAGAAGGTCATGGAAAACGCGGTCGCGGACATGACCAAGATCGCGGGCCAGAAGCCGGTGGTCACCAAGGCGAAGAAATCCATCGCCACCTTCAAGATCCGCGAGGATTATCCGGTGGGCTGCAAGGTGACCTTGCGGCGCGCGCAGATGTACGAGTTTCTGGACCGGCTGATCAGCGTCGCACTGCCGCGGGTACGGGATTTCCGCGGCGTGAGCGCGCGTTCATTCGATGGCCGCGGCAACTTCAGCATGGGCGTGAAGGAACAGATTATTTTTCCGGAAATCGAATACGACCAGATTGATGCGTTGCGTGGCATGGACATCACCATCACCACCAACGCCAAATCCGACGCCGAAGCCCGGGCGCTTCTGGAAGCGTTCCATTTTCCATTCAGGAATTGAGGACCTAACTATATGGCCAAGACATCCATGATAAACCGTGAAGTGAAACGCACCAAACTGGTGAAGCGCTATGCCAAGCAGCGTGTGGAATTGAAACGCGTGATCCGCGACCTGGAAACCAGTGACGAAGAGCGTCACGCGGCAGTCACCAGGCTCGCCAAACTGCCGCGTGATTCGAGTCCCATGCGCCAGCGTAACCGCTGTGCGCTGACCGGGCGTTCGCGCGGTAACTATCGGAAATTCGGCCTGGGTCGCAGCAAATTGCGCGAAGCCGCCATGCGCGGCGATGTACCCGGCCTGCACAAGGCCAGTTGGTAAGGATTCATTGAGGGATATCGATATATGAGTATGACTGATCCCATTGCCGACATGTTCACCCGCATCCGCAACGGCCAGCTGGTGGGCCGCACGGACGTGAGCATGCCCGCCTCGAACATCAAGTGCGAAATCGCGCGCGTACTCAAGGACGAGGGTTACATCGAGGATTTTGTACGCCGCGAACAGGACGGCAAGTTCGAGCTGGTGGTGACCCTCAAATATCACCAGGGCCGTCCAGTCATTGACCACATCCGCCGCATCAGCAAACCGGGCCTGCGCGTGTACAAGCGCAAGGATGAACTGCCGCGCGTTCTGGGCGGCTTAGGGGTAGCCATTGTCTCCACGCCCCGGGGCGTGATGAGCGACCGTGCCGCGCGCGCCGCCGGCCAGGGCGGCGAAGTGTTGTGCTTCGTCTCATAACGGGTTCTTAAGGATTTTTGCCATGTCCAGAATTGCCAGTCAACCGATTCCGCTGCCCAAGGGGGTTGAAGCCATGGTGTCCGCCAGTGCCGTGACCATTAAAGGCGCCAAGGCCAGCCTGATACTGGCCGTGCATCCGGGGGTGGTGGTGAAGAACGACAACGGCGTGCTGCACGTGGCTGTGAAGGAAGGCCATCCGGAAGCGGATGCCTGCGCCGGCACCGTGCGTGCGCTGTTGAACAACGCCGTGAAAGGCGTGACTCAGGGCTTCCAGAAGAAACTCGAGCTGGTGGGCGTCGGCTACCGTGCCCAAACCCAGGGCAAGACGCTCAACCTGACACTCGGGTTTTCCCATGCGGTGAACTACAAAGTGCCGGACGGTATTAGCATTGAAACCCCGAGCCAGACGGAAATCATCATCAAGGGCACGGATCGTCAAAGGGTAGGCCAGGTGGCCGCCGATATTCGCGGCTTCCGGCCGCCGGAGCCCTACAAGGGCAAGGGTGTGCGCTACAGCAATGAGCGCGTGGTTCTCAAAGAGGCCAAGAAGAAATAACGGATGGTGTGAGCGATGGATAAGAAACCGATGGAAAAGAAACTCGCGCGCCTGCGGCGCGCGCGCCGCGCGCGCGCCAGGATCCGCGAACTACGGGCCTATCGCCTATGTGTGCATCGCACGCCCAGCCACATTTACGCGCAGATTCTTGCGCCCGAGGGTGACAAGGTCGTGGCCGCGGCGTCCACCCTGGAAAGCGCGGTCAAGAAAGACTTGAAGCATACCGGTAACATCGCTGCCGCCGCCGCGGTGGGCAAGGCGATCGCCGAGAAAGCCAAACTAGCCGGGATCACGGCGGTCGCCTTCGATCGTTCCGGTTTCCGCTTCCATGGACGCGTCAAGGCTCTGGCCGACGCCGCGCGTGAACACGGTTTGCAGTTTTAAGGTGCAGCATGGCAAAAAAGATTGAAAACCTCCCGAGCAGCAACGACGGCCTGCAGGAAAAGCTGGTGTCGGTGAACCGCGTTGCCAAGGTGGTCAAGGGCGGCCGGCAGTTCGGTTTCACGGCGCTCACGGTGGTCGGCGACGGCGCCGGTAAAGTGGGCTTCGGTTACGGCAAGGCGCGTGAAGTGCCGAACGCCGTCTCCAAGGCCATGGAACATGCGCGCAAGAATCTGCATCACGTGCAGTTGCGCGAGGGCACCCTGTATTACGCCATCAATGCGCGCCACGGTGCCACGCGCGTTTACATGCAACCGGCCTCCGACGGCACTGGCATCATCGCTGGCGGCGCCATGCGCGCCATACTGGAAGTCGCGGGTGTCAAGAACGTGCTGGCCAAGAGCTACGGTTCGCGCAATCCCATCAACGTGGTGCGCGCCACCATGAATGCGCTCAGCGCACAACGCTCGCCGCATGACGTCGCCGCCAAACGCGGCAAGACGCTGGACGAAATCAGGGGTTGATGCCATGGCCAAGACTAAAGGCAAGGAAATCAAGGTCACGCTGGTGAGGAGCCCCTTCGGATGCTTGCGTAACCACCGTGATTGCGTACGCGGTCTGGGGCTGCGCCGCTTGCATCACACCGTCAGCGTGCAGGACACGCCGCAAATACGCGGTCTGATCGAGAAAGTGTCCTATCTGTTGCGGGTCGAGGAGAATTGAATATGCGTCTTAACACGCTTTCGCCGGCCGTCGGTAGCAAGACCGGCAAGAAGCGCCTGGGACGCGGCATCGGTTCCGGCCTGGGCAAGACTTCCGGTAAGGGCCACAAGGGTCAGTACGCCCGCAAAGGCGGCTATCACAAGGTGGGTTTCGAGGGCGGCCAGATGCCCCTGCAGCGGCGTTTGCCGAAAGTCGGCTTTCGTTCGCACCTCAAGCCGACCCGAGCCGAAGTGCGCCTCGAAGCCTTGGCGCGTGTCGAGGCCGAGGTGATCGACATACTCGCGCTCAAAGCCGCGGGCCTGGTGCCGCTGCAGACCGAAAAGGTCAAAGTCATTCTGGCCGGCGAGCTCAAGAAAAAAGTCACACTCAAAGGCGTGCAGGCCACCAAGGGAGCCATGGCGGCCATCAAAGCGGCTGGTGGCAAGGTGGAGGACTAAGTGTCTCGCAGCGGCGGCAACAACATGATGGCTTCCCTGTCGCAGATCGGGAAGCTCACCGATCTGCGCAAGCGCGTGCTGTTCCTAGTGGGCGCCTTGATCGTGTTCCGCGTGGGCACGCATATTCCGGTGCCGGGCATTAACCCCGCGGCTTTGGCGCGGCTCTTCGGGCAACATTCCGGCGGCCTGCTAGACATGTTCAACATGTTCTCCGGCGGGGCGCTCAAGCGCCTGTCCATTTTTGCGCTCGGCGTCATGCCGTATATCTCCGCCTCCATCATCATGCAGATGCTGGCGGTGGTAGTGCCGAGCCTGGAGAAGCTGCGCAAGGAAGGCCAATCCGGCCAACGTATCATCACCAAGTACACCCGCTGGGGGACGGTGGTGCTGGCACTGTTCCAGTCCCTGGGCGCGGCCCTGGCGCTCCAGAGTCAAGGCGTGGCGGTGCAACCGGGTTTCACTTTCGTGTTCACGGCCACCGTCAGCCTGGTGACCGGCACCCTGTTTCTCATGTGGATCGGCGAGCAAGTGACCGAGCGCGGCATCGGCAACGGTATTTCCATGATTATTTTCGCCGGCATTGTCGCCGGTCTGCCGGCGGCCTTCGGCGGAACCCTGGACCTAGTGCGCACCGGCCAGATGAATCCGCTCATCGCCATCGTGATTTTGGTATTGGTGCTGGGCGTGACCGCTTTCGTGGTATTCGTGGAACGCGGCCAGCGGCGCATCACCGTGAATTACGCCAAACGCCAGCAGGGCCGGCGTATGTATGCGGCCCAGACCAGCCATCTGCCGCTGAAACTCAACATGGCGGGCGTGATCCCGCCGATTTTCGCCTCCTCGATCATTCTATTCCCGGCCACTGTCGGCAACTGGTTCGGACAACAGTCCGGCGGCTGGCTGGCCACGGCCTTGCAGCGTTTTGCCGCGGCCATGTCGCCGGGGCAGCCGATCTACGTGGTGGTATTCGCCGGCTTGATCATCTTTTTCTGTTTCTTCTACACCGCCCTGGTCTTCAATTCCAAGGAGACGGCCGAGAACCTTAAGAAATCCGGCGCCTTCATTCCCGGCATCCGCCCGGGACAGCAGACCGCGGCCTATGTGGACAGTGTGCTGACCAAGCTGACGTTCTGGGGCGCCATCTACGTGACCGCCGTGTGCCTGCTGCCGGAATTCCTGATTTTGTACTGGAACGTGCCGTTCTATTTCGGCGGCACCTCCCTGCTGATCATCGTGGTGGTGGTCATGGACTTCATGGCGCAGTTGCAGGCGCACCTGATGTCGCACCAGTACGAAGGCTTGTTGCGCAAGGCCAATCTCAAAGGTTACGGCGGCAGCACTGTACGCTGAGCGTTCTATTTGACGTGCGACGGATAAGCGTCGCGGGAGTGGAAAATGAAAGTACGGACTTCGGTCAAGAAAATCTGCCGCAATTGCAAGATCGTGCGGCGCGGCGGCGTGGTACGGGTCATCTGCAGCGATGCCCGGCATAAGCAGCGCCAAGGTTGAGCGGCGGTTAGAGATTGATTTAATTAGGAAATGTAGGCAAAATCACCCGTTTTGGCGCGCCCTAGGTGGCGTTCCCAGGAGAGGCAGGTAATGGCGCGTATCGCCGGCATCAATATCCCAGCCAACCAGCACGCCGTCATCGGTTTGCAGAGTATTTATGGCATCGGCAGAAGCCGCGCGCGGCTCATCTGCCAAGTGGCGGGCATCAAGCCCGAGACCCAGGTGAAGGATCTCACCGACGCCGAAGTGGAAACACTGCGCGTGAACGTGACCAAGTTCACCGTCGAAGGCGATCTGCGCCGCGAAGTCTCCATGAGCATCAAGCGTCTCATGGATCTCGGCTGCTATCGCGGTCTGCGCCATCGCCGCGGCTTACCGGTGCGCGGTCAGCGTACCCGCACCAATGCGCGCACCCGCAAGGGCCGCCGCAAGCAGGCCGTCAAATAACCCGATCGAAGACAGCAGGATACGACATGGCGGACGAAATCAAAGATTCCAAAGAGACCCCGGTCCCGGCCGAAGCCGAGGGCACGGCTGCCGCACCGGCGGCCGCGGCTCCGCGCAAGCGCGCCAAGAAGACTGTGGTGGACGCCATCGCCCACGTGCATGCGTCCTTCAATAACACCATCGTCACTATCACCGACCGTCAGGGTAACGTGCTGTGCTGGGCCACTTCCGGCGGTTCCGGTTTTCGCGGTTCGCGCAAGAGCACGCCGTTTGCGGCGCAGGTGGCGGCCGAGAAAGCCGGTAACGCAGCGCAGGAATTCGGCGTCAGGAATCTGGAAGTACAGGTGAAAGGACCCGGTCCTGGCCGCGAGTCAGCGGTGCGTTCGCTGCACAACATCGGTTTCAAAATCGCGAATATCTCGGACGTGACGCCGATTCCCCACAATGGCTGCCGTCCGCCCAAGAAGCGCCGCGTCTAAGAGGTTCAGTTCATGGCTCGTTATCTCGGACCCAAATGCAAACTTTCCCGGCGTGAGGGCACGGACCTGTTCCTGAAAAGCAGCGTGCGCCCGCTGGAATCCAAGTGCCGGATCGAATCCCAGCCCGGCCAGCACGGCGCCAAGCGTAATCGCCTGTCGGATTACGGAGTGCAGCTGCGCGAAAAGCAGAAGCTGCGCCGCATGTACGGCGTGCTGGAGCGTCAGTTCCGCCGTTATTACCAGGAAGCCTCACGCGGCAAAGGCGCCACCGGCCAGACACTGCTGCGGATTCTCGAGTGCCGTCTCGACAACGTGGTGTACCGCATGGGCTTCGCCGTCACCCGCGCCGAAGCGCGTCAGCTGGTGGGCCACAAGGCCATCGAGGTGAACGGCAAGATCGTCAACATCCCTTCCTATTCGGTGAAGGCCGACGACCTGATTGCGGTGCGCGAGCGCGCCAAAAAGCAGTTGCGTATCCAAGCGGCCCTCGGCATTGCCAAGCAGGTCGGCCTACCGGAATGGGTTGAGGTGGATGAGCAGAAGATGAGCGGCAAATTCAAGACCGTGCCGGAACGCACGGACATCCTGCCCGATATCAACGAGAATCTGGTGGTCGAGCTTTACTCCAAGTAATCATTCAAGTCACGGTCATTAATCGCGAGGGAACTTTCCCATGCAGGGTTCAGTCACGGAATTTTTGAAGCCACGCCTGGTGGGCGTGCAGGCGCAATCGGATCATCAGGCGCGGGTGGTGCTGGAGCCGCTGGAACGTGGTTTTGGTCATACCCTCGGCAATGCGCTGCGGCGCATCCTGTTGTCCTCCATGCCCGGCTCGGCGGTGGTGGAGGCGGAAATCGAGGGCGTGCTCCACGAGTACACCACCATCGAAGGCGTGCAGGAAGACGTGGTGGATATCCTGTTGAGCCTCAAGCAACTGGCCATCCGCATGCACACCCGTGACGAGGCCACGCTCACGCTTGCCAAGAGGGGCCCGGGTGCGGTCACCGCCGGCGACATCCAGTTGGACCATGACGTAGAAATCGTCAACAAGGATTTGGTGATCGCGCATCTGAACAGCGTCGGCTCTCTTAACATGAAGCTCAAAATCAAGCGCGGCCGCGGCTACCAGCCGTCCAACCAGCGCCTGAACTTCGAGGAAGAGAGCCGCCCCATTGGCCGCTTGCAACTGGACGCCTCCTTCAGCCCGGTGCGGCGTGTCTCCTACACGGTGGAAAGCGCGCGTGTCGAGCAGCGCACCGATTTGGACAAGCTGGTACTCGACATCGAGACCAACGGCACCATTGATCCGGAAGAAGCCATCCGCCGCGCGGCCACCATCTTGAGCGAGCAACTGGCCGCGTTCGTGGATCTCAAAGGCCGCGACCAGGCGCATGCCGGCGGCGAATCACGCTTCGATCCGGTGTTGCTCAAGCCGGTGGAAGAGCTGGAGTTGACGGTGCGTTCCGCCAACTGCCTCAAGGCCGAGAACATCAATTACATCGGTGATCTGGTGTTGAAAACTGAAGTAGAACTGCTCAAGACCCCGAACCTGGGCAAAAAATCCCTCACCGAGATCAAGGATGTGCTGGCACAGCATGGCCTCACCCTCGGCATGAAGATCGAGAATTGGCCGCCGGCGAGCCTCAAGAAAACCGGCTGATAAGAAACTGGAAACGCCTTGCATGGCGTTTCCAGCTTACGGGAAAGTGCGAAGTGCATTCGCGCTTTCCCGGGTCCCGAGAAATATCGGGGTGTTTTTTGAACGACGGCAAATCCATTTGCCGTTCTTATTTTGGATATTAAAGAATGCGTCACCAGAATACTGGCCGGCAACTGAGCCGCAACAGTGCGCATCGTGAAGCGCTGATGCACAACATGGCGACGGCGCTGCTGCGCTACGAGACCATCCGCACCACCCTGCCCAAGGCCAAGGAGTTGCGGCGCGTGGTGGAGCCGCTCATCACGCTCGCCAAGCAGGATAGCGTGGCCAAACGCCGTCTGGCGTTCGCGCGCCTGCGCGATAACGCCATTGTGGTCAAGCTGTTCACGGATCTCGGTCCTCACTATCAGTCGCGGCCCGGCGGTTACACGCGCATTTTGAAACACGGCTTCCGTCCCGGCGACAAAGCGCCCATGGCGGTGATGCAGCTGGTGGACCGGGAAGCCCAGATGGCCGGTGCGGCCGAGGCTCAGGCCAAAGCCAAGAAATCCAGGCCGGTGAAGCCAGAGAGCGAAGCCGCCGAGAAACCCGCCAAGGCCGTCAAGAAAGCCAAGGCGGAAAAGCCCGCCAAACCGGACAAGACTGATAAGAAAGCGGCGAAATCCGCCAAAAAGGCCAAAGCCACGGCGGAAAAAGCCGAAAAGAAAACCGCCAAGAAAAGCGCCAAGGCGGCCAAGAAAACCAAATCAAAAGACTAAGCTACACGTCGAGCAGAATAACAAAAGCCGGGGGAACCCCGGCTTTTTTGCCACGACATTATTGCAAAGGCCAGATATGGGGAATGATCAGCATCGAAACCGTCCACATGAGCAGATTGAGCGGTATGCCGAAGCGCAAATAATCGTTGAATCGGTAGCCGCCTGGGCCATACACCATGAGGTTGGTCTGATAACCGATGGGCGTGGCGAAACTTGCCGAAGCAGCCATGGCGATGGCGATCACAAACGGCATGAAGTTCAATCCCAGTGTGTGGGTTGTTGCGAGCGCGATCGGGAACACGATCACAGCCGCGGCGCTGTGGGTGATGATCTCCGTCAGTAGCATGGTGATACCATAAATTGCAACCAATATCAGCATTGGATCATGGTGCGTGGCGGACAACAGCGTACGCGCGAGTTCGGAGGCCGCCCCGCTGACTTCGAGGGCCCGGCCGATACCGAACGAAGCCGCGATGGCCACGAGCACGGTGATATCGAAACTGTGTCTTGCGGTGGTGGCGGTGCAGCAGCGCGTGATGATCATGAGGCCCGCGGCAAGAAAAGCGGCGGTAGAGAGCGGCAGGAGCCCCAACCCCTTGGCAAGTATCATGCCAAGCAGGATCAGCCAGGCTACCCAGCTGCGTTCGTGGCGAGGGAATACCATACCTTCGATCGAGCGCAGCAGCAGGAAATCCCGAGAATTCGCATGCCGTTTTAGGAATTCCCGGTCCGTCTCGAGCAGCAGCGTGTCGCCGGCATGCAGTTCGATATCGCCGATCTTCCGCTGGATGCGTTTGCCATCACGCGCCACAGCAATTACCACGGCGGCATAGACAGACCGGAACCTGCCGTCGCGTATGCTTTTCCCGACCATTGAACAGCTGGACGCGATCACGGCTTCAATAAGCGTGCGGGTCGAGCGGTGTGATTCCAGTTTGAACACCTGGTCAGTGGCCGGCGTCAATCCCTTTATGCGTTGCAGGTCCACGACTGATTCTATGACGCCCGCGAATACGAGACGATCTCCGCCGCGCAGACGTTCGTCCGGGCCGATAGCGGGAATGACCTTTCCGTCGCGCTCAATCTCCACCATGAAAAGTCCCGGCAATTGGCGCAATCCGGCCGATTTGATGCTGAGATTTTCCAGAGGGCTGTGGTGCTCAACCATCATCTCGACCGTGTATTCGCGGACATCCTCCAATTGGGAGATGACCGGTATGCGGTCGGGTAGCAGCCAGCGGCTCATGCCGAGCACGTATCCGATGCCGAGCAGCGCGCAGGGCACGCCTACCCAGGCAAGTTCAAAAAGGCTCATCCCGGGCAAGTGTGCCTGGGATGTCAGCAGACCATTCACGACAAGATTGGTGCTGGTGCCGATGAGCGTGCAGCTCCCGCCGAAGATGGCCGCGTAACTCAGCGGTATCATGAGTTTGGAGGGTGATATGCGGCAGTGTCGTGCCCAATCAGAAACCTGCGGCAGAAGTGCCGCCACCAGCGGGGTGTTGTTCATGAACGCGCCCATGAAAGTCACCGGCAACATCATGCGTACCTGGGCTTGCGTGACGGAACGCGGCTGCCCGAACACCCGCCGGATGAGATAATTCAGGGCGCCGGTCTCCCGCAGTCCCGCAGCCACGACATAAAGTGCCGCGATGCTGAGGACACTCTCGTTAGCGAATCCAGACAAGGCGTCTGCCGGGCTCACCACCCTGAGAAGCATCAGTAAGGTTATCCCGGCCACCATCACCAGATCGGTGCCGATCTGTGTGGTCGCCAGGGTGAGCAAGCAGAGTATGGTTACGGCCACCGTGATCCAGGCGTTGAATGGCATTTCTGTTCCTTTGAATAGTCTTATCAGTGGCTTATAATCAACCCAGATTTTCCATTAGGACCTACGCGATGGAGGATGTGGGCGTAAACCGAACCGGCAGCGAGAAGGTTTTGGATCGATCCCAGAGGCCTTCAATCCATTGTCGTTGGCGCATCGCGACACAGAGTTTGAGGATGTCCTGGCGGCCCTCGCGGGGGGGGGTGTAGCCGGCCTTGGCGAACAGTTTGTAACGCAGGGTTTTCAAGGTGTGCTGCACGTCCTGGCCGTTACCCTGAATCACACTGGCTTTGAGTACCGCCTGGCGGAACAGGCCCATCAAGTTATAAGCCAGCAACGCTGTGTTCAGGCACGCTTCCGTGGCCCAGAAATCGTTCAGACAAAAGCTGTTAGCGGCAAAGTCGTATTTCAATTGATGAGATTCTAAGGTTCTGGTCAAGCCCCGATGAGCGCGGGGTCAAAGCAGGTATCGTGTTTATACAGTGCAAAGGCTACGCGCACCAGCTTGCGGGCGAGTACCACGAGAGCGATGGAGGTGGACAGGCCCTTGGCGCGCTGGCGTTCGTAGCAGGGTTTCCACGTGGCGGTCTTAGCCGCACTCATGGCGGCGTTATAGGGCAGACGGTGCAGTTCCGCGGGACCTGCGCTTGGACAGCCGGCGGCGACCGCGACGCTGGCCGGAGTCGCAGGGCCGCGGGTCGAACCCAAGGTAGGCGATGACGGCGTCACTGCGTGAGAAGGACACGCGCGAGAACAGTTCGGTGAGGGCGGCGCCCGACAGCGGTCCGATGCTGGGGATGGTGCGCAGGTGTGCCTAGCGCGAGGGGCCTTGCGGCAGCGCCCTGACGGCCTGCGGCAACGCGCGATCCAGGGCAGTGAGGAGCGCATCGAGCTGGTTCAAGGTCGCGTCCCGCTGCGCCTGCAGGATGTCCAGACCGGCGAGGCTCGCCCGCAACATACCCGGACACCACGACTTTGGCGCGGCGTTTGAGCAGTGGGGTCAGACGGTCTTGGGCCGGGGTCGGCCGGCTGCCAGGGATGCAAGCCGGTATGCTCCTGGGCCAAATAGCGCGCCAACAGGGCCGCATCCACTCGATTCGTCTTGGCGCGGCGCCCCAGCGCGGGCATAGTGGTGGACATCGTGAGGGTTGAGCACCTAGACGGTGATTCCCCGGGCGTGGGCGCGCTCGGCCAGCAAGCGGTGGTAGTCATCGGTGGATTCCACCCCCGAGGTGGACACCTCAGGCAGGGTGGCGAGCCAGGCATTCACGGCGGCGGGCGCGTTGGCGCACGTCGTCACACCGGCCTGGTCGAAGACGGCCGCCACGAGTTCGTATTTGGCCACATCGACACCGATATAACAGTACAAGCCAAGGAAGGCGCGAAGCGCCGAGGCGAAGGAACCTGCGGTAGCCGCAGCGGACGAAGCACCGCGTCTGCGTGGTGCGAAGGCCGCGCTGCGGCGTAGAGGCATCGTAAGGGGACGCGCAGCGTCCCCCGACCGGCCGACGAACGCAGGGTGGCCGCAGAGGAAGGAATAGTCGTCGCTGGCGCGAGTGGTTGGGACACTGGGACCGTACCGGCCGTCACGAGCGACGTGACGCTATCGTTCCGGGGCTTCGTGAACAAGAATGCATACTGAGGTTTGAAGGAAGAATGCAGTCCGGCGACAACGATCTCATGCCCGTGATTCTGTGCGGGGGCTCCGGAACGCGGCTGTGGCCGCTGTCGCGTGAGCAGCACCCGAAACAGTTTCTGCCGCTGCTTTCTGAGCGCTCATTGTTCCAGGACACACTGCTGCGGACACGGGCCTTGCCGGGCGTGCTCACGCCGGTGATGGTGGTCAACGAAGGCCACCGCTTCCTGGTCCGGGATCAGTTGGCGGAACTTGGAGTCGAGGACGCGGAGGTCCTGCTGGAGCCCGTCGGGCGTAACACCGCGCCGGCACTGGCGCTGGCCGCGCTGCGCGTTGCCGCGAAGCATCCCGCCACCTTGTTGCTGGCGTTACCGGCCGACCACCATATAAGGAATAGCGCCGGCTTTACGCAGGCGATCGCGCGTGGTATCCCGGCAGCTAGGGCAGGGGCCATAGTGGTGTTCGGCATTGTGCCGATGCATGCCCATACCGCATACGGCTATATTCGCAAAGGCGCGCCCGCCGGCAGCGACGGGTTGCATGCGGTGGCTGGGTTCACGGAAAAACCCGATGCCGAACGGGCCGCGCACTACCTGCAAAGCGGCGAATTTCTGTGGAACAGCGGCATGTTTCTGGTGCGCGCGGATGTCTATCTGCGTGAGCTCAAAGCCCTCGCCCCGGACATCGCCCTGGCGGTTTCAAAGGCCATGGAAAACCCGCAACCGGATGGCGTGTTTCTGCGGCCGGACCGGGAGGCCTTCAGCGCCTGCCGCAGCCAGTCCATTGACTATGCGGTGATGGAACACACCCAAGCCGGCATGCTGGTGGAGTTGGACGCCGGCTGGAGTGATCTGGGCTCATGGGACAGTCTGCTGGCAGTGGGGGCGGATGCACAGACGGGCAACGCGACCCATGGTGACGTGGTACTGCAGGATGTTTCGGGTTCGCTGGTGCATGCTAGCGGGCGGCTGGTGACAGCCATCGGGCTGCGGGATCAGGTGGTGGTGGAGACGTCGGATGCGGTGTTCGTGGCGCCGGTGAACCGTGTGCAAGAGGTTAAGCAACTGGTGGAAACCCTGCGTCGCAGCGGCCGGGAGGTGACCGAGAACCACCTGCGCGTGCACCGTCCCTGGGGCTGGTATGAGTGTCTTGCCAAGGGCGAGCGCATGCAGGTGAAGCGCATTCAGGTGAAACCCGGCGCGAGCCTGTCCCTGCAACTGCATCATCACCGTGCGGAACATTGGGTGGTGGTGCAGGGCGAGGCGCAGGTGATCCGCGGGGAGGACAACCTGACCTTAGAAGAAAACCAATCCACGTTTATTCCCGTTAATACTAAACACCGGCTTTTTAATCCGGGTCCACTGCCGCTGGAGATCATCGAAGTGCAAAGCGGCGAGTATCTGGGGGAGGACGACATCGTGCGGTTTGACGATGAGTACGGGCGCGTTTGAGCCGCTGCGATACAGGCAAACAATGAGCGACGCGCAGGCCCAATGTTTCAAGGCTTACGATATCCGCGGGCGGGTGCCCAGTGAGCTGGATATGGATCTGGCGGTGCGTATCGGCCGGGCGTTCGCCGAGTATCTTGATGCGCGCAGCGTGGTGGTGGGACGGGACGTGCGGCTGTCCGGTCCGTCTTTCGCCCAGGCGGTGTCGGCGGGCCTCGCCGCCGGCGGTGCCGAGGTACTGGACCTGGGGATGTGCGGCACCGAGGAGATCTATCACGCCGTCAACCATCTGCAGTGCGACGGCGGTGTCATGGTCACGGCGAGTCACAACCCGCCCGACTACAACGGCTTCAAGTTGGTGCGTGCCGGCGCGCGCCCCTTGAGTGAAGACACGGGGTTGCAGGAGATTGCCCGGCGTGCGCTCAACGACCGGCGCGGGACGCTGTCCGGCGCGGTCGCGATGCGGCCGGTGAGCACCCGCGATGCGTTTGTGGAACAGCTACTCGGTTGCCTGACGGACACCCTGCGTCCGCTGAAACTGGTAGCGAATCCGGGTAACGGCGCCGCCGGTCCGGTGCTGGAGCAACTCTTTGCACGCCTGCCCGTGCAGGTCACCTGGTTGCACCGGGAACCGGACGGCCGTTTCCCCAACGGCGTGCCCAATCCTCTGTTGCCGGAACACCGGGAGGCAACGGCCCGGGTTGTGCAACAAACCGGGGCCGATCTCGGCCTTGCCTGGGACGGGGATTTTGACCGCTGCTTCTTTTTCGACGAACACGGCCAGTTCATCGAGGGCTATTACCTGGTGGGATTGTTCGCCGGGATTTTCCTGCGCAAGTATCCCGGATCGAAGATCATCCATGACCCGCGCCTGGTGTGGAACACCATCGAGATGGTGGAACGCCTGGGCGGCATCCCCATCGAGTCCAAATGCGGGCATGCCTTCATCAAGGAGCGCATGCGCACGGAGGATGCGGTCTATGGAGGCGAGATGAGCGCGCACCATTATTTCCGGGAGTTCGCTTACTGCGACAGCGGCATGATTCCATGGCTGCTGCTGCTGGAACTCCTGTCATCCGCCGATGCACCACTGTCGGAGTTGGTGCGGGCGCGTCAGGATAAATTCCCGGTGAGCGGCGAGATCAACCGCAGTGTCGCGGACGCGGACGCCGCCTTGCGGCAGGTTCAGGAACGGTACGCGGGCGAGGCGGAACGCATCTCGTCCGTGGACGGCGTCAGCATGGAGTTCACGGATTGGCGTTTCAATCTGCGCCGCTCCAACACCGAGCCGCTGCTGCGGCTGAACGTGGAGAGCCGGGGGGATGCACGGCTGGTAAAACGCAGGACCGATGAGATTCTGGCGTTGCTGGGCGCCCCCGCAGCCTAGCCTCGGGAGACCGGCAGGATGGATATCCTGATTACAGGAGGGATCGGCGCGCCGGCTCGCAACACGGTTTCGTCTTCAACAACCTTGAGCCTCGACAAGAACGTCCGAGTTGCCGTTATTTATACCAATACGGACAGCGCCGACATTTTTCGGGCGGGGCGGCGATATTCGCCGAGATACATCAGGAATCGCGGCCGGGACGGCCGCTCCCACTGCCCGGTCAGTCCTTGCGGCATGCACGCCATCCTGGCCATTTATCCGGTGCGCAGGCGCATCCTGCTGAAAGGACAGCCTCACGCCCGCAAGGCTTTTTTGCTCTGACTGGCGCCTGCCGCTCCAGCACCGGTTTCAGAAACCGGCCGGTGTAGGAAGTCGGGTGGACGGCGATGTCCTCGGGCGTGCCGCTGGCCACCAGCGTGCCGCCACCGTCGCCGCCCTCGGGGCCGAGATCAATCACCCAATCGGCGGTCTTGATGACATCCAGGTTGTGTTCGATGACCACCACGGTGCTGCCGCCGGCACGCAGTTGACGCAGCACCGCGAGCAGTTGATCAATGTCGTGAAAGTGCAGGCCAGTGGTAGGTTCGTCGAGTATATAAAGTGTGCTGCCGGTGTCGCGCTTGGAGAGTTCCCGCGAGAGCTTCACGCGCTGCGCTTCGCCGCCGGAGAGGGTGGTGGCATTCTGGCCGAGGCGCACATAGGTGAGACCCACCGCCATGAGGGTCTGCAGTTTGTGAGCCACCACCGGCACTGCGCTGAAGAACTGCGCGGCGTCTTCCACCGTCATCTCCAGCACTTCGTGGATGTTTTTGCCCTTGAAACGGATATCGAGGGTTTCGCGGTTGTAGCGTTTGCCTTTGCACACGTCGCAGGCTACGTAGATGTCCGGTAGGAAATGCATTTCCACCTTGATGACGCCGTCCCCCTGGCAGGCCTCGCAGCGGCCGCCCTTGACGTTGAAGCTGAAGCGCCCCGGGGTGTAGCCGCGGGAACGGGCCTCCGGGGTCTCGGCGAACAGCTCGCGTATGGGTGTGAACAGGCCGGTATAGGTGGCCGGGTTGGAACGCGGCGTACGGCCGATAGGTGACTGGTCGATGTCGATGATCTTGTCGATCTGCTCGAGTCCGTCGAGCCCGTCGCTGGGGGCCGGATCCTCGGAGGCATCGTTCAATTTGCGTGCCGCGAAACGATACAAGGTGTCGTTGATGAGCGTGGATTTTCCCGATCCCGAGACGCCGGTGACGCAAGTCATGAGACCCAGCGGGATTTCCACCGTAATGTCCTTGAGATTATTGCCGCGGGCCTTGCGGATGCGCAGCAGGCGCTGCTTGTCGAACGGCTTTCGCTGTTTCGGCAACTCGATGCGCCGCCGGCCGGCCAGATACTGACCGGTGAGGGAAGCCGGATTGGCGATGACGTCGTGCGGGGTCCCCTGGGCCACCACCTGGCCGCCGTGCACGCCGGCGCCCGGGCCCATGTCGAGCACATGATCCGCGTGGCGGATGGCGTCTTCGTCATGTTCCACCACGATCACGGTGTTGCCCAGATCCCGCAGATGCATAAGTGTTTCCAGCAGCCGTGCATTGTCGCGCTGGTGCAGGCCGATGGAAGGTTCGTCCAAAATGTACATCACGCCCACCAGCCCCGAGCCGATCTGGCTGGCGAGCCGTATGCGTTGCGCCTCGCCGCCGGACAAGGTTTCGGCACTACGGTCCAAAGCCAGGTAATCCAGGCCCACGTTCACCAGGAACGACAGGCGTGCGCGAATTTCCTTGACGATCTTGGTGGCGATTTCGCCGCGCCAACCGGGCAGGGAAAGCTGTTCGAAGAACGTGAGCGCCTCGCCCACCGAGCGGCCGGTGATGCCCGGTAGGTTTTCACCGCCGACGAATACGAAGCGCGCTTCGCGGCGCAGGCGGGTACCGCCGCACTCGGGGCAGGGGCGGCTGCTCAGGTATTTTGCAAGCTCCTCACGCACCACCGGCGATTCGGTCTCGTGATAACGGCGCTCCATGTTGGGGATCACGCCTTCGAAGGAATGGCGGCGCGTCACCGAACCGCCGCGCTCGTTCACGTAGCGGAAGGAAATGACTTCATCGCCGCTGCCGTGCAGGATCAGCTGGCGAATTTTCTCCGGCAGTGCATCGAAGGGTGTCTCGATATCGAACTTATAATGCCGGGCTAGGCTTTGCAGCAACTGGAAGTACCAGGCATTGCGCCGGTCCCAGCCGCGCACCGCGCCGCCGGCCAGCGACAGATGCGGATGGGCGGCGATGCGTGCCGCATCGAAGAATTGTTTCACGCCCAGTCCGTCGCAGCTGGGGCAGGCACCCACCGGGTTATTGAAAGAAAACAGCCGCGGTTCGAGCTCCGCAAGGCTGTAGCCGCACAGCGGGCAGGCGAACTTCGCCGAGAACACCAGCTCCTTACGTTTTGGCTCATCCATGTAGGCCACCCGTGCGCCGCCATCGGCGAGACGCAGGGCCGTCTCGAAGGATTCCGCCAGGCGCTGGCCCGCGTCCGGCCGCACCTTGAAGCGGTCCACCACCACCTCGATGCTGTGCTTGCGGCGCAGGTCCAGCTTCGGCGCCTGTTCGAGTTCCACCACCTGGCCGTCGATGCGGGCGCGGATGAATCCCTGGGCGCGCAGTTCCGCGATCAGTTCCAGATGCTCGCCCTTACGTTCCTGCACCACCGGCGCCAGCAGCAGCAGTTTGCTGTCCTCGGGCAGGGCCAGTACCTGATCCACCATCTGGCTCACGGTCTGGGCGGTGAGATCGATGCCGTGATCCGGGCAGCGCGGGATGCCGGCGCGCGCGTACAGCAGGCGCAAGTAGTCGTAGATCTCGGTCACCGTACCCACGGTGGAACGCGGGTTGTGGGAGGTGGATTTCTGCTCGATGGAAATGGCCGGCGACAGACCCTCGATATGGTCCACGTCGGGCTTCTCCATCATGGACAGGAACTGGCGCGCGTAAGCCGAGAGCGATTCCACGTAGCGGCGTTGGCCCTCGGCGTAAATGGTGTCGAAGGCCAGCGACGATTTGCCGGAGCCGGACAGGCCGGTGATCACGATCAGCCGGTCCCGCGGCAGGTCCACGTCGATGTTGGCGAGGTTGTGGGTGCGTGCCCCACGGATGCTGATGGTGTCCATTGAATACCTGAAAAAATCGCCAACCGTTAACTATACGCCGTCACGCAAGTCCGGTGCAAAACCGGGTGTCTTCGGCCCGGGGTAGGCAGATCCGATAGGAAGCACCGCATGCGCGGGGGGCAGGATGTTTTATCGGCGGGTTGTCTCAACGGGCAGGTATTTTGCTATGTTTGCATTAGTAATACGGAATAGCGCATGGCGACAACACTCACCATCAAAGGCCAAGTCACTATTCCCAAGAACATCCGGGATGCGCTGAAACTCAAGCCCGGAACCCGCCTGGAGTTCGCAGTCAATGCTCAGGGCGACGTGGTACTGCACCAGGCGGGAGCCAAGGCCAGCCAGCGACCCAGTCGCTTCGGCCAAGCACATGGTAAGGCTCAGATAGCCTGGCGCACCGATGACCCTATGGCCTTACTGCGCGGCAATGATTAATGCTGCTGGTGGATACCAATGTCCTGGTGAATGTGCTGGAAAACGATGCGCTCTGGGTTGAGTGGTCCATGCGACAACTGATGAATACGCAACCGCATTTGTGTCGAAGCATGTGACCTTAATTGATCCGGCGGCCACGCTGGAAAAGACTGTGCATTAATACCCGCCCAACCCGCAAAGCCGGCAATCCCTGAACCGGAAACCACAGTCACCCGGTCATTTTAGCGGTAGCCGGAATTTCTGCATTCGCCGTCATCATTGTAGGCGCCTGCAATCAGGACACCGGAAAGCTACTAGCACAGGAGGCAAACCTCACCCCGTCTAAGTGCATCATTGCGTAGCCCGCCTGTCTTTTTGCCCGCGCCGGCGGAATTTGGCGGCGCGTTTGGGGCACCATGCACCCCGCTGGCACTGCAACCCGGGTATCGGGAATCCGCTGATTTTTATTTTTCACTCAAAGCCTTTCCAACCGTACGAATTGTTCGCGCAGTAGCGGATGTTGAGCGACGTCAACAGGATGCAGTCATTTACCCGCCCTGACCGCTTTGAAGGTCTAGTGCAACTTGTCCGGTCTTCAGTAAGGGGGGGGCAATGCCGCGCCCGGGGTTGCGGTTTCTCACTGACTCACAGTCAGTGCAGTGCTAGTCGAAACTATGTAAAATTCACAACCTTTTTAGCGCGCAAAACCGTGCGGCGGTATTTCAAGGAGCAATATGCGCAAGATAGCGGTGATAGGCCTCGGTTATGTGGGACTCCCGGTTGCGGTGGCCTTCGGTAGAAAAGCACGGGTCATTGGATTTGACGTTAGTGCTGAGCGCCTGAACGAGCTAAAGGCCGGACATGACCGTACCGGTGAGGTGGCTGACGCAGAGTTGGCGGCTACGAATATAGTCTATACAAGCGATATCAAGGTGCTGCGCGAGGCGGATTTCCATATCATCGCGGTGCCCACACCCGTGGATGAGGCCAACAAACCGAACCTCGGACCAATGCTCAGCGCTTCGGAGAGCGTCGGCAGGGCATTAAAGCCCGGCGGCATCGTGGTGTTTGAATCAACTGTTTATCCTGGCGCAACCGAAGAAGAGTGTGCGCCGGTTTTGGAGCGCGCCTCCGGTTTGAAATGCGGCGTGGATTTTTTCCTGGGTTACAGTCCGGAACGCATAAATCCCGGTGACAAACAGCATACGTTCACGAAAATTCGTAAGGTAGTGTCAGGTCAGACGCCCGAGGTACTCGATATCGTGGCGTCGGTTTATAGCAGCGTTGTGGAAGCGGGTGTTTATAGGGCAGCCAGTATTAAGGTCGCGGAAGCCGCAAAGGTGATTGAGAACACACAGCGTGATCTCAATATCGCACTCATGAATGAACTGGCGGTGATTTTCGACCGCCTGGGCATCGATACGCGCGCAGTCCTGGAAGCAGCCGGCACCAAGTGGAATTTCCTGCCCTTCACACCGGGGCTCGTAGGCGGTCACTGCATCGGCGTCGATCCTTATTACCTGACCCACAAAGCCGAGAAGATCGGCTATATCCCACAAGTCATCCTATCGGGCCGTCGCATCAATGACAGCATGGGGCGTTTCATTGCACAGCGCACTCTGAAGGAGATGATCCGAATCGGCCACGATGTGCGCGGTGCGACGGTAACGATATTAGGCCTCACTTTCAAAGAAGATTGTCCGGACTTACGCAACTCCAAGGTGATTGACATCATCCGCGAATTCAGGGAATTCGGTGCACAAGTGCAAGTCTGTGACCCGCTAGCTTCCCCCAGCGAGGCCCAGCACGAATACGGCGTGACTCTGATCCCTTTTAAGGATCTCAGGCCCGCTGACACATTGGTCGTGGCGGTGGCACACCACGATTATCGCGCACTGGGTATCATGGAACTGAGACGTTTGCTTAAGGATCCGCCGCTCCTGATCGATGTGAAATCGATATTCCCGCGTGACTCGCTTGAAGCCGCGGGTATCCGCGTATGGCGGTTATAAAAGTGGAAAAGATGGGGATTAAAGAGTGTGAAGCCGAGCTCAAGTCCAATCCGCGCATATGGCTGATAACGGGCGTTGCGGGTTTCATCGGCTCGAATCTACTGGAGCGGTTGCTTATCCTTGGTCAGACCGTCGTGGGTCTAGACAACTTCAGCACCGGTAATCAAGGTAATCTTACCATAGTCCAAAGACTGGTATCCGATGCTCAATGGGCGTGTTTCAAATTCATCGAGGGTGACTTACGGGATATCGAAACATGTAAGCGGGCGATACGCGGTGTTGACGTAGTATTGCATCAGGCTGCCATCGGATCCGTGCCAAGATCCCTGGCCGATCCGATCGCCACACATGAGAGCAATGTTAACGGCTTTTTGAATATGCTGGTGATGGCGCGGGATGCCGGTGTGGGCCGCTTCGTCTACGCAACCTCGAGTTCAATCTACGGCGACCATCCGGGGCTGCCAAAGGTAGAACATCATATTGGTAAGCCACTGTCTCCTTATGCAGTAACCAAGTATGTGAATGAACTGTATGCCGATGTGTTCGCTCGCAATTACAACCTGCAGGTTGTGGGCCTACGCTACTTCAATGTTTTCGGTCCGCGCCAGGACCCGGAGGGCGCCTATGCCGCCGTGATCCCCTTGTGGTTCAAAGCATTGCTCAGGGGCGAACCGGTCTACATCAACGGCGATGGCGAAACCAGCCGTGACTTCTGCTACGTGGATAATGCCGTACAAGCGAACCTGCTGGCGGCGTGGACGCGGCGATCTGAAGCGTTGAATCAGGTCTACAATGTGGCCGTTGGGAAAAGCACAACACTGACAGGGCTGTATAACCTTATTCGCGGGGAAATTGCCCGGCGGATGGCGGTGCTTGCGGGTGAACCGACATATCGCGAGTTTCGACCCGGGGATGTCAGACATTCCCGCGCCGATATTGCCAAGGCACAACTACTGCTGGGGTACGAACCCACGGCTGGCATCGAGCAAGGACTGCATATTGCGGCCGAGTATTACATGGCGCTGTTCGGGCATAAGAATTAAGGGATAGGTGGCGATCTCAATGCACGGTGAGCGCTGCTGCATACGTCGCGAGTAGCGATTATTTCTGGAACAGTGATTTATTCTTGGTACAGGCGGATATATACCTATGCGAACTCAGGCGGTATGCGCCGGACATCGCAAAAATGGTATTGTGGGCGAGCCAGTTCTGTGCGCCAGCACACAGACAATCCTCGCGGCCGCCGATATTCTCACTATATTAATTAAGCGCTCATCAGCAGTGGCTGAGTAGGTAAGCTGTGGCCGCGGCATGGCTTTTTCGACCGTCAAATCGAGGGAGCACTGATGAAAACCTACAGGCGGCTCACTGGTGAGGGTCAGTTTTGGATGGATATCAACAAATTGAGTGCTTACATTCATCAGCACTATGAAACAGGCTCAGCTCAAGACCCGCTTACTTGGGTCATATGGCTACGAATATGACTGTACTTCGAATTGGACTAGGTTAGCGTTTTCGATGTTGCCGTCGAGGGCAAGAAACCGATATTTAGCCATTCGCCATACCTTAAGGCTAAATTCACTGGATTTGAACTTGACAACTGTTTTTGTTATGAACATAATCTAGCTGAACATAACTTCACTTAGGCCCTGTGTTGTCGGCTGTCGTAGCTCGAATGAATAATGTGATTAGACATAATCGAGAATGATTACAAGGGAAATCAGCAGGGTTTATGACTCTTTAGGACATTTAAGGTGAGTTTTGAATCCGGGTTGCAGGAGAGTCTGAATCAGCGTCAAGAGGTCTTAAAATTTGATTGGTTAATCCCGCATCCAACCTCGACTCGCGCGGTCTTGCAGTGAGCCGAAGATGTTGATCCCGAATGACCCAGTCAACCATGCATTTAGGTCCCGAAGCGCACTCATGAAACGTCATCTGCTTGTAAATGGATTGCAATTAAGACCGTGCCAGCATAGCACCGGGTGATCGGTGCCAGTTACCACAAGACTAAGGAATAATAGGGACGTCGCATGGGCAAGATACGTTTGTTTGGCACTAATATTCCTTTGCCGTTTCTGCTACTGGCGATGGTGGAGTTATGCCTCATTTCTGGATGTGTCGTTCTTGCCGCCTCCTTACGCTTCGACGGAGATCTGCGCGAGGTCTATCGCACGCTGGGTCCTCTGCTGCATCGGGCCTTGTTCTATGCTTGTATCATGGTTCTGTCCCTGGGCGCCATGGGGCTCTACCAGATTCACTTCCGCGAAGGTTATCTCGGCCAGTTGCTAAGAGTGTTTGCAGGTTGCTTGCTGGGCTGGGGGATCCTGGCGGTTTTGTATTACCTCATTCCATCGTTGTACGTCGGCCGCGGTGTAGCCAGCATGTCGCTGGCGTTTTCGGTAGCGATAGTCGTGTTCCTGCGCCCAGCATTTTACAGTCTGGTGGATCTGGATTCCCTGAAACCACGGGTGCTAATCCTTGGCGCGGGAGAAAAGGCGGCCTGGATCATGCGGAGCATGTACCATCGTTCCAACCGGCGCGGGTTTTGCTTGATCGGGTTCGTGGATACCGGCGGCATACGGCACGTCAATGGGGATGTACCGGTACTAAAGCTGGATGGCTCACTGAGCGATTATATTCAGCGCTGTCGCGTGGACCAGATTGTGGTAGCAGTGGATGACAGGCGGAATAACCTGCCCATGCAGGATCTCTTGGACTGTCGGCTTGCCGGCGTGGAAGTAATTGATCTCGCGACCTTCTTCGAGCAGGAAACCAGCACCGTAGCCCTAGAATTGGTGGATGCCAGCTGGCTGGTGTTCGGCCAGGGGTTCAGGCATGGTATCTTGCTGGCTGGTATCAAGCGTAGCCTCGATATTTTGTTGAGCGCCATGCTGCTGGTATTGTTTTGGCCCGTCATATTGCTGGCGGCAGTGGCCATCAAACTGGAAGATGGTCTGCATGTCCCTGTTTTTTACTCTCAGATCCGCGTCGGGAGGGGTAGACTGCCTTTCAAGCTTTACAAACTCCGCAGCATGCGCGTTGATGCGGAACGCACAAGCGGAGCTTGTTGGACACAGGCCAATGATAATCGTATCACTCACGTGGGAAAGGTTATTCGCAAGTGTCGGATAGATGAACTACCACAGATATTCAATGTGTTACGTGGAGATATGAGCTTTGTCGGGCCGCGTCCGGAAAGGCCAGAGTTCACCCAGGAGCTGGAAAAGCGGATCCGCTATTATCGCGAGCGCTGTGCGGTAAAACCCGGACTTACTGGTTGGGCGCAGTTGCGGTATCCATACGGCGCTTCGGATCGCGACGCCAGTGAAAAGCTTAAATACGATTTGTTCTATATCAAGAATCACAATACGTTTTTTGATCTTTTGATTCTTTTGCAGACCGTGGAAGTAGTGGTCTTTGGCAAAGGCGCTCGCTAAGTATCCCCATAGTGCGGAGGAATAAAATGAAGATCGCGTTGCGTGATACCGGGATTATTTGTTGGATCGGATTGTTGGCCGCTATCTTGGTGCTGAACGGCTGTGGCAGCACTATGCAGGTTGCGACACCGGCAGACCTCGCCAGTACGCCCCCCGCCGCGCACTACATTATCGGCCCGGGCGATACGCTCCAAATCTATGTGCGTGACAATCCTAGTCTCAGCATCACTGTGCCCGTGCGCCCCGATGGGCGCATTTCCATCCCGTTAGTACAGTCAATGATGGCGGCGGGTAAAACACCTGACATCCTCGCTGATAACTTGCAATCAGCCTTGAGCCGCTATATCCGTGCCCCGCTGGTGACCGTCATCGTCACGCGTTTCGAGGGTGCCTACAGTCAACAGGTCCGAGTTGTCGGGCAGGCGGTAACCCCCAAGGCCGTACCTTACCGGAGTGGCATGACCCTTCTTGACTTGATGATCGATGTGGGAGGACTGACCAAGTTCGCGGACGGCAATGACGCTAAAATTATCCGTCAATTGGCTGACGGCCGCGAGGTCAGTATTCCGGTGAAGCTTGGGAATCTCATGAATGGGGATATAAACTACAACGTAGTTGTACATCCGGGCGACATTCTCATTATCCCGCAGTCCAATTTCTGAAAATGACCTGAGTGGATGAGGTGATCATTCATGCATGACCTTTTTTATCGCATTCTCGCGGAAGTACGAGCGACCTGGCGTTTTCGCTGGTACGCGTTGTTGTTTGCATGGATATTAGGCATGAGTGGGGCGTTCCTGGTCTACAGTCTACCGAACGTGTATCAATCCAGTGCGCGGGTTTATGCTGATACCGATGCCATGCTGAGCCCGCTGCTCAGAGGGCTCGCCGTGCAGCCTGATGTGCGCAGTCGTATACAACTTATGGCACAGACTCTGTTGTCGCGCCCTAACCTGGAGACGGTGGCCGATAAGACAGGTCTTTCCTTGCGTGCCACCACCCCGGAAGCAAAGGATGATCTGTTGCTTACTCTGCAGCGTCATGTCCAGATTGCCGGCGGCGGGCCAGGTAACCTGTACACCATCACATACAGTGACCAGAATAAAAGGATGGCGAAGAATGTGGTGCAAGCACTGCTGCAGATCCTTATGAACGACACGCTGGGCACCAACATACAGAATTCTCAATCGGCACAGAATTTCTTGCAGCAACAGGTCAATGATTACAGTAACCGGCTCAATACGGCTGAAAAAAAGCTGGCGGAATTTGAGAAAGCCAACGTGGGGTACATTCCCAATCAAGGCGGAAGTGATTATTTCACAAAGTTGCAGAATACTGAAACACAGTTGCAGAGCCTGCAGAACGAACTCGACACGGCCGAGGCCAGTCGCGCAACGACCGAACGACAGATGCGTGACATGGAAAGCAACACCGGTTCTGCGAGCATAAACCCGCGCATACAGCAAATTGACAAGCAGATAGGGGATTATCAGCAGAAGCTTAATAATCTCTTGTTGCGCTATACAAACGAATACCCGGATGTGGTTTCTACCAGGCGCATGATCGAACAACTGCAAGCGCAGCGGAAGGCCATTCAGACACAACCGGTTAGTGCATCAAATGTCGGCGTAGACTCGGATAACCCGGTCTATCAGGATATGCAGAAATCCTTGTATTCGGCTCAAGTGCATATCGGGACATTGAAGACCCAGATCGCATTACAAAGAAAGCAGATCAGCGATCTTAAAAGCAAAGTTGACCGGATTACCGACGTGCAAGCCAACTTGCAGCAGTTGACGCGTAACTATAACGTGACACTCAAGAAATACAATGAGTTGTATGCGCGACTGGACACCGCAACTATGTCGCAGGACGCGTCCAACAGCGGTAACGATCTCAAATTCCGTATCATTGATCCACCCGTGGTACCGCAGATTCCCGTCAGTCCGAAGCGGGATCTCCTGCTTATAGTAGTCCTGGTTATTTCTTTGGCGGCGGGTTGTGGTTTTGCGTTTTTCCTGCACCAGATCAGACCTGTATATGCCAACCTCAAGGGCCTGCGCGAGACCATTGGACTTCCGGTGCTGGGAGCTTTCACCATAATCTGGTCCGCTACGCAACTGCGTTACCGCCGGCGAGAGGTTCTTGGCTTCAGCGCCATGGTGTGTCTGCTGTTGCTGATGTTTGTCGCCGGTCTGTCCTTCGAAAGCCATATCACCAATCTGGTGCAACATTTCTTCGTGATGGGTGGCGCATGAGCATCGTCGAGAAAGCCGTAGAAAAGCTCAAGAACACGCGACCGCAGGAGCCTGTCGGGTTGAAAGTGGCACCTTCTGCAGAGCCGGGGCCGCCGTACGTTACATCAAAATCGTCTGTTGAACGCTTGCAGGAGCGCATAGGTGAAATCCATGCAGCCGTAGAGAAAACGCCGGTTTGGCACGTGGATATCGAGGCTCTCAAGTGGGTGGGGGTACTGCCTTCGGAGGAAGCAGCGCCTCGGCTGGCAGACGAGTTGCGCCGCATAAAACGCCCACTGCTGGCTAATATTACTGGCAATAATGGAGCCGTGCCGGTGGACAATGGCCACCGGATCATGATCGCCAGCTCCTTGCCAGGGGAAGGTAAGACATTTACGGCGCTTAACCTGGCCTTGAGTCTTGCCATGGAACGGGATTTCGAAGTGCTGCTGGTGGATGGGGATGCCCCCAAGTGTGATCTGACACGGCTCCTGAAGCTGGAAGATCGTCCCGGTTTGATGGAGGTGCTGGCCGATGAGCAACTCCAGCCTGCAAATGTCATAGTCCGTACTGACGTGCCTAACCTGCTGGTAGTGCCGGTTGGAGGGCGCAATCCACTCGCCGCTGAGTTATTCAGCAGCCGGCGTATGGAATATGTGTTGCGTGAGTTCGGCGGCCAGGGTCGGCGGCGATTGCTGGTATTTGATTCACCACCGCTGTTGGCGACTTCCGAGGCCCAGGTACTGGCCCCACTCATGGGACAGATCATCTTGGTGGTTGCTGCGGGCAGCACTCAGCAACAGTCGGTGAAATCCGCCATTGATACCCTCACGGGTTGCAAGTGCATCAACCTTATTCTCAACCGTGCGCGATTGCCGGCGGGTGAGGATCATTACGGTAATTACTATAGCCGCTACTACAAGGACCGCTAGCGTGGGGCGTAAATCCTGGTTATGGTGGACGGCTTGGTTAGCGATAGTCGCGCTAATAGGCTGGTGTGGACCCGCGCTGGCGGATCAGGGCGCCAGCCAGACCGCGCCAGCGACCCCGACTGGCATTCCCGACTACAGCAGCCCATCGGCTTGGAATCAGACCGCAACGTCACAGTCAGACCAAATCGGCGTTATTCCCCAGCCGACGCTTGCCGCGCCCGGATTGGTGACGGGTATCACCTTAGGAGAACTTTACACCAACAATCTCACGTTGGCGCCGTCCGGCAAGCCTAAACAATCCGATCTCATCACCTCAATCCAGCCGTTTTTAAAGTCAGCCTATAGTGCGCCGCGGTTCTCGGGTTTGCTCGATTACAGTGTGACGGGTTATCTATATCATCAACATTCCAAAGACAATCAGCTTTCCCAAAACCTCATTGCGCTGGGGACGCTTACGTTGCTCCCCCAGCATTTCTTTTTGAATGGCACTGCGCTCTACGGCCAGCAGATCATCAACAATGCCGCGCCCGCGGGATCGGGTACATTCTTTCTGACCAACAACCGCGCGAATGCGGCTAGAGGGGTGCTGAGCCCCTATTGGGTTGAGGATTTCGGCAGCGCAGGTATAGCGACCCTGGGATACAGCCACGGGCGGGTGGTCTACAACGTCCATGGGGGTATTCCGGGAGAGTCGAGCGCCACGCTATCTGGCATACCCGATGTCACCAGCAACAGTTTGCAGTTTAGCCTCGTAAGTCCCATTGATGTTACCTGGGGTTGGAATCTTAGTTATTCTGATCAGCGCCTTGAACCGGATTTTGGCACGGGCGTGCAGTATGCGGTGGCCAAACTGGGAACTTCGTTGCAGGTGACTCCGGACACCCATCTGCTTGCCGACATTGGCAAGGAAAATAAATTCCTGCCCAACGGCACCGTGCAGAAGCTGGGCGCCGGCTTTTGGGATGCCGGTTTTGAATGGGCAAACACTCTGGATGACTTGAAGATGCTGATTGGACATCGCTTTTATGGGCGCAGTTATCAGCTTTCCTGGACTCATATTGCCGCCTTGCTCACGACAGATTTGAGTTATACGGAAAGTCCTACCGATTTGAACCAGCAGTTACTGGGACAAAATCCGGGGGAGCTGATTAACTCACCGCCGGGGATACCCCGGATTCCTTCTTTAACGGAACGCCAAGTCTATCTCAGCAAGCGTGCCACTGCTTCGGCAACTTACGTGACGGCCAAAAGCAGCTTGAGCGTCACGCTATATGATGAGCTGCGCACCTATTTCATCTTGAATAGCAGTCAAGAAAGAGTCGCGAATGCGGAAATATCATGGCTATTCGATATTGGAGTATTCACAACGCTTACACCCACCATTGGCTGGCAGCGTTACCAGTTTCAGAGTGGTCAGATAACTTACAATACCTATGAGCAACTGGCGCTCATCCACCAGTTCAGCGCTGATAATACCGGCAGTATTAAACTACGTAGCGATTCAAGTAACGTTTATTCCGGAACACCCGGAGCACACGGCTATCGGGTATACGTGGTATTCGTACAGTGGACGCATCTATTCTGAGGATCACATGTATCAAGCGTTTTACAAACTGCGCGGCAAGCCCTTCCAGCTGACCCCCGACCCGCGCCTGCTCTTCCCGAGCAATGGACATAAGCGAGCCCTGTCGTATCTGCTCTATGGCTTGGAGCAGGGTGAAGGTTTTGTGATGATCACGGGTGCGGTAGGTACTGGCAAGACACTCCTCATCCAAACACTTTTCGATAAATTGGCCGGCCGCCGTATCGCCACCGCCAGCATGGTTTCCGCCAATCTGGATGGGCCGGATCTGTTGCCGGCCGCCGCCGCGGCTTTCAAGTTGCCCTATGAAGGCCGCAGCAAGGCAGCATTGCTCCAGGATATCAAGGCTCACCTAATCAGCATGCGTGCGCGCTATACCGGTACTCTGCTGGTGGTGGATGAGGCTCAGACACTCACTCCTGCGGCGCTGGAGCTGTTACGCATCCTGTCAAACTTCGAGATTAACGGTCAGGCGCTGCTGCAGATATTCCTTGTGGGCCAGACGGAACTCAGACGTACCGTAACCTCCCATAATATGGAGCAACTGCGTCAGCGGATCATCGCTTCCTATCGGTTGGATCCCTTGCTGCCTGATGAAAGTCACGACTACATCTTGCATCGCTTGCATGCAGTCGGCTGGAAGAGCGATCCGGAGTTCGCACCTGACATTTTCCCGGAAGTGCAGCGTTTCAGCGGAGGCATTCCCCGCAAAATCAACCTCATTATGGACCGGTTGTTGCTTTACGGTTACCTGGAGGAACGGCATCAGCTGGGCCGGGATGCGCTCGCCGTTGTCCTGAACGAAATTCAGGAGGAGATGTCTGGAGTACCCCCCGCGCTTGAAGCGCCGCTTGTCGGGCAACAGAGTGCAAACCTCCAGCACACGCCAGCAATCTCCGAAAAAGAGGAGCAGTTGTCATCATTGGAAAGCAAACTCAATGATATTTTGAAGCAAATGCGTGAACGGATAAGGCTCAAAGAGATGGCACGTTCCGGTAACGCTCACGGCAGCCAACCTGATGGGCCAACAGCGCCCGGTGTGCGGCGTATAGGATCGAAACGGGAGAGCAAGTGACAGGCGTATTCACGGAGGATGCCGGTATCATCAATGCCATGACGGTGGACGTAGAGGATTATTTCCAGGTATCCGCCTTTGAAAAGCATATTCCCCGCGGCGATTGGCAACGATGGCCGCAACGAGTGGAGCGTAATACCAAAGTCATATTAGAACTCTTCGAGCGCAATAAGGTAAAAGGCACTTTTTTTGTTCTTGGTTGGGTGGCGGAACATTTCCCCGCCCTGATTCGTGCTATCGCGGAGTCCGGTCATGAGGTTGCCAGCCATGGCTACGGACATGAACGGCTTGTGAATTTGACGCATGCGCAGTTCCGGGAGGGAATCAGGTGCACCAAGAGGCTTCTCGAAGACATTACCGGCCGCGAAGTATTGGGGTACAGGGCACCCAGTTATTCAATCGGGCCAGATACTCTCTGGGCACATGAAGAATTGCGCATGGCAGGGTACCGTTACAGTTCCAGCATTGTTCCCATACGTCATGATCTGTATGGGATGCCACAGGCACCGAGGTTTGCTTTTTTCCCGGATCAGGTAGGGTTATTGGAGATACCCGTTACCACGGTTGCCTTGTTAGGACGCAATTGGCCATGTGGCGGAGGCGGGTTCTTCAGGCTGTTGCCGTATCTGCTGTTCAGAAAAGGACTGCGGTATGTAAACCGGCATGATAAACGTCCGGGGGTCTTTTATTTTCACCCTTGGGAACTTGATCCCGGACAGCCGCGCGTACCGGATGTGCCTTTCAGGGACCGGGTGCGCCATTATCTGAATTTGAATCGCATGGCTACAAAATTGGGTGCGCTGCTCAGGGATTTTCGTTTTGATCGCATGGATAGGATATTTTTAGAGAAGGCTGACCAGCACTACCCGGTTGTGGTGCTTGAAAACCTGAAGTTCAGCGCCAGGGAGGCGTGATTCATGCTGAATGGCCTGAGCACCGGCAGCTCTAAGGGTTGTCTCGTTAAACGTCTTGAATCGGCCGATGCGGGCCGGTGGGATGCCTTTGCACTGTCCTCACCCCAGGCAACCTTTTTCCATCGTTTTGGATGGTCCAGGGTCATTCAACGGGCATTTGGTCATCGCTGTCACTATCTTTATGCCGAGAACGCCGGGAAATTCGCCGGAATCCTGCCCCTGGTTGAAATCAAGAGCAGATTATTCGGCCATTCGCTGATTTCAACACCATTTTGCGTCTATGGCGGAGTTGTGGCGGAGCATGAGAGTGTTGCGGCACTCCTCAGACAGGCTGCAAGCAGTTTGGCCGAAGAGCTGGCAGTGGATTATCTGGAGCTTCGAAACCGGAAATCCGCCGCTTCCTCCTGGCCCACCAAGGATCTGTATGTAACCTTTCGCAAGACTATCCATCTGGATCATGACGCAAATTTCAAAGACATCCCCCGCAAACAGCGGGCCATGGTTCGCAAGGGCATCGAGGCGGGTCTGGAAGCTGATGCCGATGGCGAATTGGGACAGTTCTATGGTGTTTATGCGGAAAGCGTACGCAATTTGGGTACTCCGGTCTTTGCCAAGAAATATTTTGCGCTGCTCCAAGAGGAATTTTCCGATGCCTGCGAAATCACTGTAGTTGCCCACGGCGTTAAGCCTGTGGCAGCGGTCATGAGTTTTTACTTTAGGGATGAAGTTCTGCCCTATTATGGGGGGAGCACCGCTGCTGGACGGGATATGAAAGCCAATGACTTCATGTATTGGGCTGTTATGCAACGCGCCGTGGAAAGAGGCGTGCGGCTTTTCGATTACGGCAGGAGCAAGCGCGACACCGGTTCCTATCATTTCAAGAAGCATTGGGGTTTTGAGCCCGAACCGTTGCATTATGAATATTATCTGGCGCGAGCCAAGACCCTGCCGGATGTAAGTCCCGTTAATCCGAAATACCGCTTCTTCATCAAAGCCTGGCAACACCTGCCGCTTCCAGTCAGCCGTACAATCGGCCCCTGGATTGCACGTGGTCTCGGGTAGCTGCATGCAGGAGCTGCTGTTTCTGTGCCATCGGCTTCCGTATCCTCCCAACAAGGGCGACAAGATTCGCTCCTATCACTTATTACGGCATTTTGCCGAGAAATATCGCCTGCACCTCGGGACATTTGTGGATGACCCGGCGGATTGGCGGTATGTCGAGACGGTCAAGACGCTGTGTGCCGAGACCTGTATTCGCCCCCTGAATCCACTCTGGGCACGTCTCAAGGTCTTGACAGCACTCGGGCGGGCAGAACCGCTCACCGTGGCTTATTACCGTGACCGGGTGATGCAACGCTGGGTGGACCGGATCCTGGCGAGGGCAACGGTGAAGGCAGTGGTAGCGTTTTCATCCGGCATGGCCCCATTCATGCTGCGAGCGGGCAGAGTGCGCCGGATAATGGATTTTGTAGATGTGGATTCGGATAAATGGCGCCAATATACCGAAACCCATACAGGTATTGCCAGCATGATTTACCGGCGTGAAGCAAAGTGCCTCGCCGACTTTGAATTACGAGTGGCTGCCGAATCTGACGCTTGCACATTCGTGTCTGGAGCTGAAGCGGAATTTTTCCGCAAGCATGTTCCCGGCCTTGCGAGCAAGATTCACGGTATCCCCAACGGCGTGGATACGGATTATTGGGATCCGATGCGCGATTACCCCAACCCCTACGCGCAAGGTCAGAGGACCCTGGTATTTGTCGGCGCCATGGATTACTGGGCCAATGCCCAGGGCGCGCAATGGTTTGCTAGCGCCGTCTGGCCACAGATACATAATAGATTTCCCGTTGCACGCTTTTATATTGTGGGGAGTAATCCTTCCAGGGCGGTAAGTGCGCTCGCCCGCATTGAGGGAGTGGTGATAACCGGTCGTGTCGAGGACGTTCGGCCTTACATATCCCATGCGCACGCCGTTGTCGCTCCCTTGCGCATCGCCCGCGGCATACAGAACAAGGTGCTGGAAGCGCTGGCCATGGGCAAGGTACTGTTGGCAACACCGCAGGCATACGAGGGTATTGAGGACTACAAGGAACGCCAGGGCTGTGTAAGTGACTCGGTGGACATTCTGGTGCGGGAGGCCGTGCGCTGGCTGGCGGAACCGACTCCGGCCGAGGTACCGGCAGTTCGGCAGCGGCTGCTTTCCTCTTATAGCTGGCAAAAGCTTTTTGACCGGTTTGATGTCCTGCTCAATGATGCAGCCGTGCTGGATGAAAGCCCAGCCGGATTTGCGGCTTCACCGGTTCGGGAGGCGCAGTGATGAGCCGGCTACTGGTGGTGAAATCCGGTAATTCAGCCCGCGTATCCGTATGGCAGGCTGCCGTCTGGGCGTTTGCAATTGTCGTGGTTATTCTCGGCGCCGGTTACTGGCGCACCATCGAATCATTGCTATGGGTATGGGGTCACGATGGAACATACCAATATGCCTTTCTTATTTTTCCGCTGAGCATCTGGACCGCGTTCAATTTGCGTCACGAACTCCTGGCAGGCACTCCCAAGCCATGTATCTGGGGGTTGACGATAGTCGCCGGCCTGGGTTTTATCTGGCTTGTGGGCCAGCTTGTCAGTATCAATCTGGTACAGCATTTTGCCCTGGTCGCGATGTTCCCGGCATTAGTGCTGACTTTCTGGGGTGCGCGCGCGGTTCGCGTACTGGCCTTTCCCCTGGGATATCTGGTATTTGCCATCCCATGGGGTGATTCGCTGGTGGGCCCATTACAGGATTTCACCGCCCACTTCAGCGTGCGGGCCTTGGAATTGACCGGCACCCCGGTGATTCTCAATGGGCGTGAAATAATCACCCCCACGGCCACCTGGATGGTGGCGGATGCCTGCAGCGGCGTGAAATTCTTTATCGCCTGTACTGCATTAGGTTGCCTGTACGCATACCTTATATACCAGCGCTGGTGGAAGCGGATACTGTTTGTGCTGCTGGCGGCGGTGGTCCCCATTATTGCGAACGGCTTGAGGGTATTTTTTACCATCCTCATCGGCGACACCTGGGGCCTCAAATACGCCACCGGTACGGATCATCTGATATTTGGCTGGCAGTTTTTCGGCGGCGTGCTGGTTATCCTGTTGCTGCTGGGCTGGTTGTTTCGTGATCCTCTTGTCATAACCCGCCGTGTACCAAGCAATGGCCACAGGGCTTCCCCCTGGCATGGGGCTGTGTGGGCAATCGCCATCGTGCTGGTGATTGCCGGTCCGCTACTTGCGGCATGGATACGATTACCCGGCGCCCCGGTTAACCAGGCGCAACTGGCGGCACCCCCAGTGCCCGGTTGGCTCGGACCAGAAAGTCCGCCGGCGAGCTGGAATCCGAGTTACCGCGGGGCCGCCGCTGAAATACAGGTGGCGTACCGTAACCGCGTCACCGGCGCCAGCATCGAGGTTTTTAATGCACTGTATCTCGGTCGCCCGCGCCGCGATCATAACCTGATTACCTACGGCAACAATGTCTATGATCCTGCTACGGCGAGAGTGTTGAGCGCTGCCACCCGAAGGATCCCCCTGGCCAGCGGGCACTCAGCCCGAGTGCGGGAGCTGCGTCTGTCAACCGCGAACGGTCCGCGCATCGTCTGGTACTGGTACTGTGTCAATGGCCACTGCACAGCTTCCGCCATATTGGTGAAGCTGATGCAGGGTTTTTATGCACTGACAGGACGTGACTCCCGCTCCTCGGTATGGGCGGTCTCGGCAGTTGAAAATGCGGGTGGACTCCAGGCGTTGCGCACGAGCATGGCGGCTTTCGTACGTGCGGTCCCCGGCATTATCGGACAGGGACCACACCCGGATGAATCAGTTTGGGTGCATTCAGCGGCAAGCCGGCCATGAATGAGAAACCCCGTATTACCCACGTGTTATATCGTCTGGATACCGGCGGTATGGAACAGATCGTCGTGACGCTGATAAACCAAACGTGTCAGCGTTACCATCATGCTGTGATTTGTCTGGAGGGATTCAGCGCTTTCCGGGAACGGATTGAGGATCCAGACGTACCTTGCGTGGCACTGCACAAGCAACCCGGCAAGGATTGGGGTTGTTATATCAGGCTGTTTAAAGCACTAAAGGACTGCAAACCGGATCTGGTGCAGACCTACAACATTGGTGCCATTGACGCCGTAGCCATTGCGCGATTGGCGGGCGTGCGCCGCATAGTGCATGCAGAACGTGGGCGCGATGCCTCGGATCCGCGTGGCGAGAGCCGCAAGTATCGCTACTTGCGCCGCTGGCTTGCGCCGTGGATTGACCGATATCTGGCGGTGTCCGGGGAACTGGAAGGCTGGTTGACTGGGAAAGTGGGCATTGATCCGTCGCGGGTTGTGCGCATTCCCAACGGTGTTGATGTCAGCCGTTTTATACCGGCTCTGCGCAAAAAGACGGTGCGCCCCCTGCTGGGGACCTTCGCACCTCCGGGCACGGTGCTGGTCGGGACCGTCGGGCGGCTGGACCCGGTGAAAGATCAGCTGGGTCTGCTGTCCGCATTTCACCGTCTGCGCGACTTACTTCCCATGGAGCGGGAACGCTTGCGCCTGGTCATCATCGGGGAGGGTAAGCAACGCCCGGAACTCGAGGCACGAATCTCACATCTCGGGCTTGGCGGACAAGTAGGTATGTTAGGTAACCGCAGTGACGTAGCCGCCCTGCTCGCTGAATTCGATATCTTTGCGCTCTCATCCGTGGCAGAAGGTATGCCTGGCGTTTTGTTGGAAGCAATGGCGACCAGTCTCCCGGTAGTGGCTACGGCAGTGGGTGGTACCAGCGAAGTGGTATTACCTGGTGAGACCGGCATACTGGTGCCTGCGAGTAATCCGCAAGAGCTGGCCCAAGCACTCGCCGGCTATGTCACGGATGAGACCCTGCGCGTGCGCCATGGCGTCGCAGGGCGGTTGCGCGTGGAGACACAATTCAGCCTGTCTGCCATGGTCGCGGCTTACACCGCTCTTTATGATGAGCTTCTGAGCGATGCAACGCGGTATCCGCAAACGGCCGTGGATCCGCGCGTGGCCGGGCACAGGGAGCGCTAATCCATGTGTGGCATAGCCGGCATCGTGCTGTCGCACAAGGGCAGTCATGTGGATGAGGGAGTGCTGCGCGCCATGCGCGACGCGCAAATCCATCGTGGACCGGATCAGGCGGGACTTTACTTATCCAGCGGTATCGGTTTGGCGCACCGCCGCTTATCCATCATCGATCTGGCACATGGACAACAGCCCATGGTGGATGAAGCAGCGGGACTGGCGCTGATCTACAACGGCGAACTGTATAACTTCCAGGTTCTCAAATCGGAACTTGAAGGCGAAGGCATTGGTTTCACCAGCCATTGCGATACCGAAGTGCTGCTGCGGGCGTGGCAGTGCTGGGGTGAGTCCTGCCTCCAGCGGCTGCGGGGCATGTTTGCGTTTGCGGTGTGGGATTTCAGAACCCGGCGTATTCATCTGGCGCGGGATCACCTCGGTATCAAGCCACTTTACTACGCGGTCACCCGCCCGGGTGATCTGGTATTTGCCTCCGAACTCAAGGGGCTGCTGGCACACCCGCGTGTGGATCGCGTTCTTGATCCGCAGGCGCTGGAGGAGTATCTCGCCTTCGGCTACGTGCCCGATCCGAAAAGTATCTACCAGGGCATCTTTAAGTTGCCGCCTGGGCATCATTTGAGCTGGCGCGCAGACGAGCGGCCGCCGGTTCCGCGCGCCTATTGGGATGTACCATTTCGGGTGAATAGCCAATGGGATCTGAGCGCGGCTTCCACGCAACTCCGCGAGCTGCTCGATGATGCGGTGGCGAGCCAGCTCATATCCGATGTGCCCTTGGGCGCATTTCTCTCCGGCGGGGTGGATTCAAGCGCCGTGGTGGCCAGCATGAGCCGGGTGACGCGCGAGCCGGTCAGCACCTGTGCCATTGGCTTCGACCATAGCGAATTTGATGAGACAATTTATGCAAGACGCGTAGCCAACCACCTGCATACACGGCACTTTGAGGAGCGCGTCAGTTCGCAAGATTATTCGTTGGTGGATACCCTGGCGGGAATCTACGATGAGCCCTTCGCCGACAGTTCCGCGCTGCCCACCTATCGGGTCTGCGAGCTGGCGCGCAGGCATGTCACGGTCGCACTTTCCGGTGATGGCGGTGATGAGAATTTCGCCGGTTACCGCCGCTACCGCTGGCATGCGTTTGAAAGCCGCATCCGCGACAGCATGCCGCTTTCCGTTCGGCGACCGGTTTTTGGCTTACTGGGCCGGTGCTATCCAAAGGCGGATTGGGCACCGCGCGTGCTGCGCGCCAAAACCACCCTTCAGGCCCTGGGGCGTGACCACGTGGAAGCTTATTTCCATAGCGTCAGCGTGATACCTGCCTCGCTGCGGCACGGGCTGTACAGTGCCGCATTCAGGCGCGAGCTTCAGGGATACACTGCCCTGGAAGTATTCCGCGCCCACGCCGAACATGCACCGGATGATCCGCTGCTGCTGGCTCAATATCTCGACTTCAAGACCTATTTGCCGGGCGATATTCTGACTAAAGTGGATCGAGCCAGTATGGCCCACAGCCTGGAAGTCCGTGTGCCGCTGCTCGATCACCGCCTGGTGGAATGGGCCTCGGGTTTGCCGCCGGCATTGAAGCTGAAGCGTGGCACGGGCAAATATATTCTCAAGAAGACCCTTGAAGCGGATTTGCCCAAGGAGGTGTTATACCGGCCCAAGATGGGCTTCAGCGTGCCGCTGGCATCGTGGCTGCGGGGGGGGCCGCTCGCCGGACGTGTCCGGGAAGCGCTCATGACCGGTGCCGTCGCTCAATGCGGTTACTTCAAGCATTCTGTACTGAATGATCTAGTCAATCAGCATGTTGCAGGCCGGAGTGATCACAGTACTGTGTTGTGGAGTCTGCTTATGCTGGACGCGTTTGTGCGCAGGGACTCAGCCTTTACGGCGGTCAAAGGGGATACAACATCTGGCATTCGCAGGATGGTTGGTAAAGGTGTGGCATGAATGGGCCCATCCTGCTATTCGGCCTGCCGCGTTCCGGCACCACCTGGATTGGAAAACTGTTTGACAGCCATCCGGATACCCTTTATCGCCATGAGCCGGACAGTGTTTACCGGCTTGCCATGCCGCTGTTTCCGGAGATCAGTGAAGCCGGCCGTTATCGGCAGGAAATCGAGGACTATGTCATCGCTTTACCCGGTATGCAGGCCGCCAAAATAGCGGGAAAACAGCCGCTGTTCCCTAAAAATTATCATTCAAGTCTGGCGCTGACCGCCTACCGTGCAGGTGTTACGTTCGCCAAATTCTCGAGCCGCGTCTTTCCGGCCATGCCCTTACCATACCGCCCCACGGGGGTGGGTTATGAGCATCTGCGCGTGGTATGGAAATCCATTGAATCGCTGGGTCGGCAGGGACTATGTGTTGAGGTATTGCCCGATGCACAGGCGGTACATATCCTGCGTCATCCTTGCGGTTATGTAGCTTCTGTATTGAGGGGCGAAGCCGCCAGTCGCTTCGTGGACCGTACACCCAGCAGCGAGGACTATGGCATCTTTGAGATGCTGCTGGCCACCGCACCCGCTGGGAACCGCGGTCTGATGCTAGCTGATTTTAAAAAGCTCACATCAGAGGAACGATTGGCATGGCGCTGGGTGCTTACCCATGAAAAAGTGCTTGCCGATACGCAACATTCAAATCGCGTGCTCCGGGTGCGCTACGAGGATGTGTGCGCCAGTCCGTTGACCGAAACACGCCGTATGTTTGAGTTTACCGGACTGACTTGGCAACCACCAACCGAGGCTTTTATCTCGGCAAGCACCCGCCAGTCACAGGGCGATTATTATAGCGTGTTCAAGAATCCCGAAGTATCTGCGCAACGCTGGCGTTCAGAACTAACATCGGAAGTAGTCGACAGGGTATTAAAGATATTGAAAGGCAGCGAGATGCAGCAATTTTACGACAGTGAGCTGACGGCAACCCAACAGATAACTGGATCTTAAGATGAAAACCGTACTTGTAACCGGGGCTGCAGGATTTATTGGATTTCATACTTGTATGAGACTTCTGCATGATGGATATCATGTCATTGGGCTTGATAGTCTTAATAGCTATTATGATGTTAATCTTAAATTGGATAGATTAAGGCAAATCAGTGGCAACTCGTCATTCCAGTTTTTTAAAATGGATATCTCTGACAGAGAAGCAGTTAAAGATTTATTCAGGACAACGCGCCCACAATTCGTGATCAACCTCGCTGCACAAGCCGGAGTTCGTTACTCAATACAAAACCCCTATCCTTATGTGGACAGCAATCTGGTCGGTTTTATGAACGTTCTCGAAGGCTGTCGGTGGGGTAATGCTCAACACCTGGTTTTTGCATCCTCCAGTTCAGTATATGGGGCCAATACGAGCATGCCTTTCTCTGTGGATCAGAACGTTGATCACCCATTGTCATTATATGCGGCAACAAAAAAAGCGAATGAATTGATGGCGCATGCTTATAGCAATCTTTACAAACTACCCTGTACTGGGCTGAGATTCTTTACCGTTTATGGCCCGTGGGGCCGTCCAGATATGTCATATTTCACATTCACCCGTTCGATATTGGAAGGGAAGCCAATCGAAGTATTCAACCATGGTGATATGAAGAGGGATTTTACTTACATAGATGATATTGTCGCGGGCACAGCTCAGATCTTACAGAAGATTCCACAAGGTGATTCCGGGTGGGATTCCGACATACCTGATCCTGATTCAAGTTATGCTCCTTACAAGATATATAACATCGGTAATAATACGCCAGTAGCACTTATGAAAATGATAGAAGTTCTCGAGCGTGCCCTGGGAAAGAAGGCAATAATCAATTATTTACCTCTGCAGGATGGAGATGTAAAAACAACTTTTGCCAACATAGATGATCTGATTGCCGATGTGGGTTTTAAACCGAGTATTGCGATAGAAGAGGGGGTATTGCGATTCGTCAGATGGTACAGAGATTATTATCGTATCTGATTCCATTTTGTATTCAAAGATACTATGACCAGACTGCTCACATTCACCAGTCTCTATCCGAATGCGGCCCAGCCGCGACACGGTGTTTTCGTTGAGGAAAGGCTACGCCATCTGGTTGCTTCCGGTAACGTCACCGCCAAGGTAGTGGCGCCGGTACCCTGGTTTCCGTTCAGGCATCCCCGTTTTGGCAGATATGCGATACATGCTTCAATACCAGAGCGCGAAAAGCGCTACGGTATTCAAATCGAACATCCGCGATATCCAGTGATGCCGAAAGTGGGCATGGGAATAGCACCGGGTTTGATGTACCGGGCACTCTTGCCAGTATTCCGCAGGCTGGAAGCCCAGGGTCAGGATTATGATCTGATTGATGCGCATTACTTTTATCCCGACGGTGTGACGGCGGTAAAGTTGGGACAACGTTTGGGCAAACCTGTGGTGATAACTGCTCGCGGAACTGACGTAACCTTGATTCCCCATTATCGCCTGCCCAGGCGGCAGATACTTTGGGCGGCTGAGCATGCGGCGGCCATCGTGACGGTCTCGCAGTCGCTCAAGAAGACTCTGGTCGCTTTAGGTGTGGCTCCAGACAAGATTATGGCCCTGCGCAATGGGGTGGATTTGGAGCGCTTTCGGCCGATGGACCAAACCGTGATTCGGGCCAGGCTTGGGCTGACCGGCCTAGTTTGGCTTTCGGTGGGTCATCTCATAGAACGGAAAGGCCTGCACATTATTATTGCGGCACTCGCACAGGTTTCTGATGTAACCCTGCTGATTGTGGGGGACGGACCTGAAGAGGGGCACCTGCGCCAATTAGCCAACAACTTGGGTGTCAGTGGGCGCATTCGTTTTCTCGGTGCCGTTAAGCATGCCGACTTGTGTGAATATTACAACACGTCAGATGTGCTGGTTCTCGCCTCAAGCCGGGAAGGGATGCCCAACGTGGTGTTGGAAGCCATGGCCTGTGGCACTCCGGTGATCGCCACAGAAGTTGACGGTACACCGGAGTTGATTACCTCGCCCGAGGCGGGAGAACTGATGCGAGAGCGCACCCCTGCCGCCTTGGTGGAGGCTTGGTACAGATTGTGTGCACGCAAACCTGAACGCCTGGCAACCCGCAAGTTCGCCGAGCGCTTCGGATGGCAGCCGACCGTTGACGCACAACAAGCGCTATACACGCGCGTGCTGTCCAGTTTCGGCAATGTGATATCCATTCAACCGGGATTAAAAGAATCATGAGAAATGCTGCCTCAGTCCCGGCAAGTGAAACACAGTTGCAAACCCCGGATAGCAAGCCGCTGCGCATCCTGCATATCCTGGATCATTCCGTGCCTCTGCACAGCGGCTATGCATTTCGGACATTGGCTATTCTAGCCGGTCAGCGTGATTTGGGATGGGAAACATTTCAGTTGACAAGTCCAAAACAGGGGCAGGCGAGTGAGTTACAGGAGCAAGTAGGTGAGTGGATATTTAACCGCACCCCGCTCGCAACGAGTTTTGTATCCAGAGTTCCGGTCGTAAAACACTGGCGGCTTATCCAGGCTCTTAAAGCACGGCTCCGGGATGTGGTGAACGCAACTCATCCGCATATCCTGCATGCACATTCACCGCTGCTGAATGCCTCCCCTGCACTCACTGTTGGCCGGGAGATGGGCCTGCCGGTGGTGTATGAAATACGCGCCTTCTGGGAAGACGCGGCCGCCGATCACGGTACCGCAACTGAGTGGGGTCTGCGCTACCGGCTGACCCGGGCGTTGGAAACCCATGTCATACGTCGTGCCGATGCGGTGACTACCCTCTGCGAGGGGCTGCGTACCGATCTGATCGCGCGGGGTATTGCTGGCGAGAAAGTGACGGTGATTCCCAATGCGGTGGACATCAATCAATTTCGGGTAGGTACAACCCCTGACCGTGATCTGATGGAAAAATACGGTATGCAAAGCGGGTTTACCTTGGGGTTTGCCGGCTCGTTCTACGCGTATGAAGGACTGGATGTGCTACTCAGGGCCATGCCGTATATTGCTGAAGCCATTCCACAAGTACGGTTGCTGCTGGTAGGAGGCGGACCACAGGAGTCTGGGCTGAGGACACTGGCGGCAGAATTGGGCCTGAACGATATTGTGCATTTTGCCGGACGGGTGCCGCACGACGATATTGCACGCTATTACAGCGTGATGGATATCATGGTGTATCCACGACTGCCGCGCCGTCTCACAGAACTGGTCACGCCCCTGAAGCCGCTCGAGGCCATGGCACTTGGCAAGCCGGTGGTGGCCTCCGATGTGGGCGGCCACCGGGAGCTGATTTGTGACGGTAAAAATGGCTATCTTTTCCCGGCAGGGTCAACAGAGGCGCTGGCACAGTGTCTCGTCAGCTTGCTCAAAACTGGCTCGGCCTCTTGGGAAACGGCAGTGCATGCCGGAAGGAATTATGTGGAACGCGAACGCAACTGGCCCACGAGTGTGTCGCGTTATCGTTCTGTTTATGCGCGCGTCCTGGATCGGTCAGAGCACACCGTAGAGGACCGTCGGTGAACATGCGAGCTCCAGCGGTGGTTGTCGGGGCGGGCATCAATGGTCTGGGTGTAGCGCGCAGTCTGGCGCGTGAACGAGTACCTGCCTGGATCGTGGATTCCGATTCTCGACAGCCGGGGATGCATACCAACGCTGCGCGGCCTTTGGTAATGCCCGCCATGCAGGGAGAGGCTTTGATTGATGGGCTCTTGGCGTTGGGGTTATCTCAATTCCATGATTTACACCCGGTGCTGATCCTGACTCAGGAAGAAAGTGTCAAGGCGGTCTCGCAATACCGCGAGGTCCTGTCACCTCATTACCGTTTCACTCTTCCTGAGCAGTCGGTTGTGGATTCATTGCTGCACAAGGAAATGTTCCAGCGTGTGGCGGAACGGCTGGGCGCACCTATTCCGCCACTGGTTCATATCCGCTCAATTCAGGATTTGTCTCTGTTGAATTCCGTTCAGTATCCGGTAGTGATCAAGCCGGGTGAGCGTCACGCTGGTTACAGTCATATGTTTAAGAAGGCATACCGTATCGGCGACGTGGCCGAAGCCGAGTATCTGGTCCGGAGGATTTTGCCGGTCATGCCGGATGTGGTCGTGCAGGAATGGATCGAGGGAGCGGATTCGGACATATTCTTTTGTTTGCAATATATCGGCCACAATGGGTCTGCCGTGACATCATTCACGGGCCGCAAAATTCGTTCCTGGCCGCCACAGGTGGGCGGTACCGCTAGTTGTATGGCCGCATCCGAAGCAGCCTGTGATCTTGCCACGTTAAGCACCCAGTTTTTCCGCGCAGCAGGCGTTGCGGGTTTAGCCGGGATGGAATACAAGCACGATACCCGTACCGGCGAATTCAAAATGGTGGAACCGACCATTGGACGCACGGACTACCAGGAAGAAGTGGCGACATTGAGCGGGGTCAACCTTCCGTATACCGCCTATTGTGCCGAGCTTGGCATACCTGGGTTGCAACCGGTGCCAACAAAGCGGCCGGTGGTATGGCGGGATCGCTTGGCAGATTCACAGTCCGCGGCAGCCCAGGGCCAAGGTGCCAAGCAAGGCTTCCCGCGCGGCTGTGTTGTTGCAGAGGCCTTGTGGCGACCGAATGATCCCATGCCATTTCTGATGCACATGACGAGGCGTTTGAGCCGTGCATTGCATGCCCGGACCTCAAGGATGCTGAAGATACCTAAAAATGCCAAGGGCGAGTCATGATCGGGGTCTTAAGCACGCTGACGAAGCGGGTCAAACGGAACAAAATCGCGGCCTTGGATGCACGTGCCGCGATGGTGGCGGCGGCTGAGTGGCTGACGCGCGCCCAGGATGCCACCGGTACGGGCGGAGTCAGTGCTTACTATGACCTGAAATCACATAAGTGGGCCGCCGCTTATCCCGAAACTACCGGTTACATCATTCCGACATTTTTCCGTTATGCGGAGTTCTCGGGGCAAACTGAATATCGCGAGCGTGCCCTACGCATGGCCGCCTGGGAATCTGATATCCAGCTTCCTGAAGGCGGCGTTCGTGCGGGTACCATGGATGCCACTCAGGTTGTGCCCACCATATTCAATACCGGCCAAGTCATGTTTGGTTGGTTAGCCGCCTGGGAGCAGACCGGGGAACCGCGGTTCCGTGATTCACTGGTACACGCGGCGCAATGGCTGCTGGCAGCGCAGGATGCGGATGGGGCCTGGCGGCGCTTTGCCTCGCCGTTTGCCGCACATAAAGTCAATACTTATAACACCCGCGTAGCCTTCGCACTTGCCCAGGCCGGAAAAATACTGAAGAAGCTTGAATACACCGAAGCAGCAATTCGTAACATCAACTGGGCACTGACACAAATGCGGAGCAACGGCTGGCTGGAAAACAACGACCTGGAGGACAATGCGCGACCCTTGACGCATACCATTGCCTATGCGGCTCGCGGCATACTTGAGGTGGGTCTGATCGCGAAGAATTCGGCTTTTGTGGATGCCGCCGCTCGCATCGCGCGGGCGGTCGCCGGGACACAGCGCCGGGATGGAGCATTGCCAGGTCGTCTGGATGCCCAATGGCGGTCTGCGGCCCGCTGGAGCTGTGTCACCGGCAATGCACAGATGGCCATCATCTGGCGGCGTTTGGCACGGGAAACCGGAGATCATTTCTGGAAGGCGCACGCCGAGCAGGCAACCCGCTTCAATATTTCCGTGCAGGCGCTGTCCGTTGCCGATGCTGGGATACGGGGGGGCATCCCTGGATCCCATCCTCTGCGAGGCGGGTACATGTCCTACCGGTTCCCGAACTGGGCCGCCAAGTTCTTCATAGATGCCGTGTTGTTGCAACTGACATAGCGTGTAGCAGAATGCGTGATCTTCTCATTGCCTTGATTGTATTCGGATCCATTCCATTCATTCTGATGCGCCCGTATCTAGGTTTGCTGATGTGGTCCTGGTTGGGCTATATGAATCCGTATCGGTTGGCCTATGGATTTGCCTACAACTTTCCCTGGGTTGAAATCATTGCCATTGTCACGCTCGTCGCCCTTATCTTCAGCAAGGAGAGCAAAAAGATTTCGGTTTCATCAATCAGCGTACTGTTATTCCTTTTCTTAGTCTGGACAGGTATTTCCACAATCTTTGCGGTCAAATCGGACTCAGCCCTGCTCACAGGGGAAGAGTTTTGGAAAACTCTAACCATGGTCTTTGTTACGCTGATGCTGATAAAAAATCGTCAGCGCATGCACTGGCTGGTGTGGGTAATCGTGATTTCTCTGGGATTTTATGGCCTCAAGGGTGGGGTATTCACGGTGTTGAAGGGGGGCGCATACCACATATATGGGCCACCCAAGAGCTTCATTGCTGACAATAATGACTTGGCCCTGGCTCTTTGCATGACTTTGCCGCTTATAAGATATTTGCAAATTAATTCAACATATAAAGCGGTACGTCTAGCCATGGCCCTCACCTTGATCCTTACTGGCGTAGCAATTCTTGGCACGTATTCACGTGGCGGTTTGGTTGCCTTAGTGGTTGTGAGCGGAGCTTTACTACTTAAAACTCGCCGCCGCCTCGTAATCATGATGGCAATCGTGATGGTTGGACTCACAGCCTATACTTTTATGCCGGCACAATGGAAGGAACGTATGGATACACTCCATCATGCTGAGGAGACTGATTCCGCTCAGGAACGCATTCAGTCGTGGGAGTTCGCTGTGAACGTGGCTATCCATCACCCGTTGGTGGGCGGCGGCTTCAACGTTTATCAAAGTGATTCCATGTGGAAGAAGTATGGACCGCAGGGTGCCATTCCACGCGCGATCCACAGCGTATATTTCCGCGTGCTGGGCGAGCAAGGATTTCCCGGACTTATCATCTTCATAGGGCTTCTTTTCGCAAGCTGGCGGAGCTGCAGTCGTGTGAGGAAAAAAACACGGGATTCACCTGGATGGAAATGGGCGTATGACCTCAGTTCCATGCTGCAAGTGAGCCTGGTTGCCTATGCGACGGCTGGTCTGGCCACGACATCAAGCTATTTTGATCTTACATATCAATTAATTGCGATGTGTATTCTATTAGAAGATATCGTCATAAGTCAGATAAAAGAACCCATTGCTGATAAAGGGGTTGGTCATGCGCCAGCTGATTTTCCCCAAAGGAGATAATTGTTATACCTCGGAAAGGAAGGTTCTAGGTCCCAGGATGGATAAACATATCCTCATGGTTGCGTTTCATGTTCCTCCGGCTACCATCGGCAGTGGGCATCTACGTCCCTTGGGGTTTGCGAAACATTTGCCATCATTTGGTTGGTCACCGATTGTATTAGCCGCCAATGAGCGTGCATATCACCGCACCGACCCCTCAAGTATCAATCTATTGCCCAAAAGCTGCCGTGTGTATCGAGCCTTTGCCCTGGATACGAGACGACACTTCGGCATTCGCGGGAAATATCCCGCAATATTGGCGCAACCTGATCGCTGGATATCCTGGTGGCCAGCGGCGGTATATCTCGGGTTGCGCCTCATACGTCGGTACCAGGTACGCGTCATCTGGTCCACGTATCCGATCATGACCGCGCACTGTATTGCTTACACCTTGAGCCGATTGACCGGGCTGCCCTGGATCGCGGACTTCAGGGATCCGGTTACCAGTTCTGTTGCTACCCAGAGCCGGCTGACCGTATCCACGCAAATGCGCTGGGAGCACCGTGTCTTATCCCGTGCCACGTATTCTGTATTCACGACACCCGGGGCCATGCAATCCTATGCTGAACGTTACCCACAAATCTATCGTGAAGGCCGGATGATCGTAATTCCTAACGGATTTGATGAGGAGGCCTTTTCAGCATTGCCGGTGGCCAGATCGTCTCAACAGGAGCGGCCACTTAGGCTGGTGCACAGTGGCATCCTGTACCGTTCCGGCCGCAACCCCGTGCCTTTCTTCACAGCCCTTGCACACCTCAAAGCGTCGGGAATGGTGAGCGCCAATGATTTGCAAGTGACTCTGCGCGCGAGTAGTTCCGAGGCTGAATACGCCACCGAGATACAGCGTCTCGGCCTTAATGATTTGGTAACACTTGCTGCGCCGATATCGTACCAGGAGGCATTGGCCGAGCAGGCGGATGCCGACGCTTTGTTGCTGTTCCAAGGAAGTCAATATGATCGTCAGGTTCCGGCGAAATTATATGAGTACTTGCGCATCGGGAGGCCGATATTTGCGCTTGTGGGTGAGCATGGCGATACGGCAGCGGTGCTGCGTGATACCGGAGGCGCAGTGATCGTGCCTCTGGATAACACTTCTGTAATCGAGAAGCGGCTCGGAGAATTTATTCGCGCACTGCGGGAAGGGCGGGCACCGAAAGCGGATGAAGGTATAGTGCAGAAATATTCCAGACGCCAGACTGCTGTAATACTCGCCGGGCTTTTGAATCAGATTATCCTTCAGAAGGCATAACCAAGATGGAAAATGGATTAAGTGATTCTGGGTATTATCCGGCAGAGCATTTTATTTCCAAATCCATGGATTCTGATGCACCCATCTTTCTTACAGGTTTTGCCCGCTCCGGAACCACTTGGGTGAATCATCTGTTTCGTGATTATTTTGATGCCGGATTTGTCAACGAAGGTCAATTCATCGTTTCCTTCGGTTTGCGCCTGCATCGTTATGAGAATCTTAAAGAGCCCGGCAACCATAGACGGCTGATGCGGGATCTAGCCAAAGATGGATTTTTTTCAATCTTGAGGAGAAACTACGCAATTGAAATTGACTGGGGAAGAGTTGGGGCAGTTAAACCGGAGTTTTCCGCTATCGTCCGGGAGGTGCTGCGGCAAATTGCCGAGGGATTGGGCAAACACAGAATTGGCTCCAAGTATCCCGTGTTCGGACGTTATATGGACCTTATGAATACGCTGTTTCCGGATTGCCGGGTTGTACATGTGATACGTGACGGGCGTGACTGCGCACTGTCACATAAAAGGATGACCTGGGGTCATCAGAATACCTATTCCGCAGCCGTTCATTGGCGCGATTATTTACGTACGCTGCGAAGTAGTGCGGAAAAGTTGCCAGGCAGATATCTGGAGATTCGTTATGAAGATCTGCTTCTAAATCCAGAGTCAACCATGCGAATTCTTGAGTATTTTGTAACCGGTACACATCAGGATTCTGCAACCAGACACTTTCTTGAGAAGCGGGGCGCACTGAAACCTAACAAGGTTGGTCAATGGCGCCGTGCAATGTCTCCACATTCACAGGCTGTTTTTGAAGCAGTTGCCGGTGATACGTTACGCGAGTATGGCTACGCACTGGTTGGTGAAAAGCATTATCTGTCGTCCTTGTCCAGAGCCGGATGCATCATACATGACAGGGTAAGCCGCGAAGCTTGGTACTGGGCAAGAAAAATCGTTCCGAAGATTCCGGAACACAAGCCATGGTCGTGAGAGCGACAAATGTCAAGTTAGACATAGGAGAGATCACTGTGATAAATCGTGTAATCTGGCTTATATTGCGCCAGTTTGGATATGTGGCAGTGTTGTGTGTATTAACGAGCTGTGTGCAGACTGCTGCTGTGACGCAAACCGTAAACTCGGTTTCTGCCGGATCGAGTGATGTACCCATGGTGAAGGCGATTAACCTTTCCAACCAAAGGTTGCAGCAGGTTCCTGTTACCTTTGGGCAGCCTTTCCGTGCTGGTGCTGTACCGCGTGGTCATACGATAGTGGCTTATGCAGACGGTAAGGAGTTACCGACCCAGGCAAATATCAAGGCACGCAACCCTGACGGTTCGGCGCGTCATGCAATTCTGACTGTGCTATTGCCGACTCTGGACTCTCGAGCATCAGAAAATGTGAGTCTGCGCTCAGTCCCAGATACCGCGGTGGCAAGATCAAAAGCTCTGACGATTGAAGATGTCCTACACACCAAGTTTGATGCCGATGTCCAATTTCAAATTGGCGGCGAACCTTGGCATCTCGATGCGAGAGTGCTACTGCAGCGCGCTTTGCGGGACGGGTCATGCAAGCCATATGGGCGTGAGTGCAATCAGTGGCTATCCGGACCATTGGTTTCAGAGTGGGTAGTCGGCGGACCTTTACTTGACGAGCAGGGCAAACCGCACCCCCATCTAGCCGTGTACTTTGCGGTACGAGCCTATGGCCCGGTACCCGTGAGTCGCGTGCGTGTGGATGTGATCGTGGAAAACGACTGGGCCTATGCGCCGGATCCACATAATGAGCGTTACGACGGCACTATCAAAATAGGAGACCAAACGGTAGCTGCCGTCAAAGATCTCGAACACTATCGGCAGGCCCGCTGGCACAAAACGTTCCGCTGGGGCGCACCCGATCCTGTTTATGCGGAATTGAGTTCGCACTATCTGCAATATTCCCGCGCTGTTCCACGCTATGAAGATGTATACCCCTCAGAAGCGGTTTTGCGTAGGGTGCGGCAGACTTGCGCACCAATGCAGAATTGCGACCAGACCCGTTACATGGCGAATACCGGCGCACAGGACGCGATTGGCCCGTTGGCCCGCTGGAGTAGCGTCTATGTGATTGATCCGACCTACCGTGCCTATCGCTGGATGCTGGCGAACGATGATGCGCTTGGTGCCTACGGCATTCACTATCGCGATCAACTTTCCGGTCAGCCGGTATCCGTTGAAGCGCACCCCTGTATGACGCTGTACGGTCCCGCGGAAGTCGCGCGTTGCCCTGTTCCACCCTACAAGAATGACATTTTCCCTCGTTGCAAGAATCAATGTAAAACGCCACTGTACCCGGATGAAGCGCATCATCCTGAACCAGCCTACGTGGCTTACCTTGTAACCGGGGATTGGTACTACCTTGAAGAATTGAAATTCTGGGCTGATTGGGTGGTATTCCATCAGAATCCAGCTTATCGGGATTACACCAAGGGGTTGATAGAAGACACCCAACTTCGGGGCCAAGCCTGGGCATTGCGGACCTTGGGTTACGCTGCGTATATTCTTCCGGAAAATGATCCCCTGAAAAGTTATTTTAAGCGCGTGGTCGAGAATAATATTCAGTGGTATAACCAGAATTACACCGACAATCCTCGTGCGAATGCCTTGCACATTATCATCAATGGATATGCCACAGACTATACGTTTCGCGGCAAACCCCACACGGGGATGTCAACTTGGCAACAATCATACTTCAACTGGGCTGTGGGGAATCTGGCAGACCTGGGTTTTCCCGGTGCCGACAGATTGCGTAATTGGTTCGCCGTATTTCAGATCAACCTCATGACCAGTCCGGATTTTTGCTGGACTATGGCGACAACGTATATTTTGCAGGTGAGGGATTCAGCCAAAGGTCCTCTCTACGATTCACTGCATAGGGTCTATGCCAGAACGTTTCCCCAATTCGATCATGTAGCCTGCAATAGCAGGGGTGTGATGGTTGGACACCCGAAATCCCCAACCGGATATCCAGCCAGTTTCCAGGTCGGACTGGCCGCGGCTGCCGATTCCAATTTGCCTGAAGCCCGCAAGGCGTGGGCAAAATTCGCTCAAAGACTAGTTAAGCCGGATTATGCCAATGCCCCGCAATTTGCGATTATTCCGAGACACAGATCGGATTGACCCCGGAATGAGAGCTGATCTTTATGGGAGAATCAGTATTACGGTAGGCATAACATGGCGGTTGATTCGCTTGGTAAACGCATGAAAACCATGTTTGTGTTTACTGTAGATGTGGAATCACGCGCTCATGGTGATCCGCGCTCCGACATATTGGGGATACTTCCGGATTACGAAGAGCGCTATGGCATCGAAAAAATCATGAGTATGCTGGAAGCCTACCAGGTGCGTGGCACGTTTTTCCTGAATGTGTATGAGGCGGCAAAACATGGTGAGGTTGCCGTTGCCGGTGCTGCAAGACTGATTCATTCCCGGGGACATGATCTCGAGCTGCATAGCCATCCTCAACCCATGTACCCTCATTATGGGATGTGCCATGCACCACTTGTAAATCAGATAGCAATTCTCAACAAGGGAATATCACTACTGGAATCATGGACAGGAAAAACCGTACTGGCCCATAGGGCGGGCGCTTTTGCCGCCAACGTCGATACCCTGCGTGCCTGCGAATCAGTCGGTCTTCTAGCGGATTGCTCGCTCTCACCGGGCAGCCTGGTTTCCGTCCCGCTCGTCCATGAGCTGGGGGTTTCGAACCTGGTTCGGCGCATCGGCAAGGTCTGGGAGATTCCTGTGACCTATTACCATCAACTGCGCGTGGGTCGCTGGCACTCGAAGCGTATCCTGGATATCGAGGGGAGTTCACTACCTGAGATCAAGCGAGTTACACGCTGGGCGCTCCGACAAAGTCTGCCGACGGTGTGTGTTCTTATGCACAGTTTCAGCCTTTCCCGGCATGGCAAACCTAATCGGCGTGTCATCCGGCGATTGTCCGCCTTGCTCACATGGCTGCACAAATGTGATGGGATTGAGATCGGCACCATCGAGCAGGCTTGTCATCGCTTGGATCAGAATGCGATACCGAAGGTAATTTCCGGAGAACCCTCAACGGGACTCCTATTGACGTGGGGCCGGGCCTTGCTGGCATGGAACGACGGCTGGAGAAACAGGCTGGTAGCTATGACAGGAATGACCGGATTGGCGGTACTGACGCTGGTTCTTGTATATCTTTGCCTTACCCTGCTTAAGCATTAGCAGCTAGATACAAAATGCTTGTAATGGTCTCGATAGCAACATTCTGTAAACGCACGAGCATTATAAGGATATGAATTTGTAAGAATCCATAAATCGGGGATCTACTGATTCGGTTTGTATAAACGGCGCAAACTAGTTTCGCGTAAAATTGCCAGATAATTCACCATTGAACTTGTAAGTTACAGCCGCCTGAACTGCAGCATGAACGGGCTTACCTAGAACATGACGAAAATAAAAAGTAACCTGCGAAGAGCCCTCATTCTGTCGTTCGCACAGAAATATACAAGTCTTGCTTTCAACCTTCTCACGGTAATTATTGTGAGCCGGTTACTTACGCCCAAACAGATCGGCGTATTTTCGGTAGCGGCTGGCCTAACCGCGCTTGCGTCAATGTTACGTACCTTTGGAGTAAGTGAGTACTTGGTGCAGGAAAAAGCATTAGATGAGGCGACAATCAACACGGCGTTTACAGTCAATCTGGTCCTCGCTTGGATCGTAGCCGGCGTACTTTTTGCAGTAAGCGGTTTGATTGGTGGCTTCTACGGTGATCCTGGAGTTGGACAGGTCTTAAGAGTGATGAGCGTCACATTTATTCTATCTCCGTTTGGCACCACCGCATTGGCACTGTTACAGCGTGATATGGCATTCGGTACGCTCTACAAGATTCGCCTGGGTGAAGTTTTGGTTAGGGCTGGCGTGACGATCGGTTTGGCTTTCGCCGGATTTGGTTACATGAGCATGGCCTGGGCGTCACTTGCGGCCATTATTGCCTGGATTGCAGGTTGCACTGTGTGGGGACATGCATACCGAGCACGGGGTTTAAGTTTGTCAGAATGGCGGCGCATGGTTCCATTCGGTGTCAACCGGACAGTTACAGATATTGTCATCCAGCTCGGGATGCAATCAGCGAATATCGTCGTGGGCAAGATGCTGGGATTGACCGCGGCGGGTTTTTATTCGCGGGGTAATAGTATTGTGCAAATGTTCCGTGAAAAGGTAGTCAGTGCGATCGGTGCGGTTGCTTATCCCGCCTTTGCCAAGGAGCACCGAGAGCGGGAAGCGGCTCCTGAGCTCTTTATACGTTCTCTTGTTTATCTAACCGGCATCAGTTGGCCATTTTTTGGTTTTGCGACGCTCATGGCATTCCCGATTATCCGTACTCTTTTCGGAGACCAGTGGGACGCCGCTGTACCAGTGATGCGGTGGCTTTGTGGTGCAGCGATTGTCGGTACGCTGATATATCAATGCAATTATTTTTTCACGGCGATTGGCCGTGTTGGGGTCGTGACGGCTGTGGAGATACAGTATCAGCTTATGAGATTGGGGCTCGCTATTCTGGCGGCTGTATATAGCATTGAAGCAGTCGCGGCTTCCCAGATATTGGTCTATGCCATCGCAGCAGTACTTTATTATCGGAAACTGACACGCTACGAATCGTTAACTATCACCAAACTCATCACAGCACTATTTCCGAGCGGCGTGGTAACACTAACAACATGCATTATACCTGCAGTCGTTATTTTGTGGCCTGGCTTCAGATCCGGGCATTATCTTCTAGCCCTAATTGTTGCTGCTATCGGTGCGGGTCTTGGTTGGCTGATGGGGTTGATCTTGACAAACCATCCTTTGATGAGTGAAATCAAGCGTGGTGTAATTAATTCCTGCCGTTATATTCGCGGTATCAGGGCTAAGGCGACCTCAGAATGATGCTTACTATAGATGTAATAGTACGCACACTTGCGGATTCATTCAGATCCGAAATGCTGTTTCGCGCGCTGGATAGCATTCAAAATCAACACGGCATCACTGCTCGACCCATCGTCGTAGTCAATGGTGAAAGTTATGATCAGCGGACGCTGAATGCACTGAGAAACCGTCCAGGTATTCGATTTCATTATCAGCAACTGGCTTCGGCTGGTCTGGCATTTAAAGCGGGCTGTCGTCTTGTTACCGCTCCCTTTTTTGCTTTTCTGGATGACGATGATGTTTTTGTTGAAGATGTATTGCTAAAGCCCGTCATGTGGTTCGAGAACAATCCACAGTGCGATGTAGTGATCACCAACAGGTACTATGTTAAAGATAACGGCCCGGTGATTGAATTTGCCTGTCTTGCTGATCATGCTGTTCAGCCAGTATTGAGTTTGTTAGATGAGAATTGGCTTTCTGCAGGCACTGGGTTTTTCCGCACAAGCACCACTATTCCTGCTTTCATGAGCGTGGACAAAGGTCATCAAGAGTGGACCCATCTTGCTTATCGGTTGTGTACCGAGGGCAGGCAGCTGCACTTTATGGATGTACCCACGGCACTTGTCTATGACACCCCCGGTTCCATGTCCAAGAAGATGGTGCACCAAGAGGCAGCATTGGATCTGCTGCAACTTATTAGACATGATTCCAGAATGGATATTCTGGTACACAAGAAAGCCGAGTTCAAATACCGAAACGCGCTACATGTACTGGCTATGAACTACTGGAGACTTGGGGACCACAAGCGTGCATGGTGCTGTCATCTGGCTAGCTTGCGTCCGCCCCATACCTTCAAATATATTTTTTTCACACGCAAACTGCTCTGGCCTTTTGGCACAAGCTGAGTCGTAATAATCATGATGCATCAATTCGAGATGATGAAGACCTCATAAGGGCGTGTGAAAAGCTCCCTGCGTTCAACAGCACCGCCAGACACAACATCGCTGCGGAACGCATTGCTGCACGCCATTGATGGGTGTGCAGTGATCGCTGTAATGTCCAAAAGATGCCACGCGCTATTGAAGGTGCTAACGATTTTGCACCGGTAGCTTTAAGTGTAAAGCTAAGATTTATGATCAGGGAGTATGGACGCGGTAGCCTCCAGGGGCCAATATCCAAGGCCTTCGATAAGATGGATTTAACCTGGCTTGTAGGTTGTTCAATTTCGTTCAGGCGATCGAGCCCGTCTTTCATATCCATCATTGCCTCATTCGTAAGTCCTTGCCGAAACATGATGCAGCTTCTTTGAAGTAAAGCCAGCCCATGCTCAGTTTCAGTCAGGACTGGTAGGTCTGTTCCTGGTTCATGGGGAAGATAAATTGCCAGGGGACACTCATCTCTTACCAAACGAAATATCCGTTGCTGATACTGTAATTGTATCGCTGATCTTTGATGGACGCTGTGAACCTTCATCGTTGGTCCTCGAGGGCCTGGATGGTCACGTAATACAAATGTCGGTTTTTGAATATTAAGCGCTTTGAAGCGCCGTGCCAGCCTAAGTAGCATTTCACTATCCTGGGCCCTCAGCAACGTTGGGTTGAAAGGTCCTGCTTCAGCGAAACAGCGTTTTGGAATTAACATGCCCTGGAACAAGGTATTGATGCCTTCCATGCTTCGGATTAGAAACAAATCCACGGGCCACGCAGGTATAGTTTTTAAACTCCATTTGTCCTGCTGCCAGATGTCGCTCGTACCCGAATATACATAGTTAGTGCTATAAGAAAAGTCTGTCTCTGAATGGGCGGTAAGGAAATCTATGTGGCTTTGAAGGGCATCCGGCAACGCCACGTCATCGTCATCGAATATCCAGATATGGGAACTCTGAGCCAGTGGGATTCCTAAATTTAGTGCAGAGGATTTACCACGATTTTCGGTCCTGTAATAACGAATCTGTTTGTTGTAGTGTTCCGCAACTTCGGCAGTTTCATCAGTCGAACCATCATCCACGACGATGATTTCATCGGGGGGGCGAGTCTGATGCAAGAGGCTATCCAATGCCTGCGGCAGATAGTGAGCGCGGTTGTAGGTCGCGATAACAACCGACACGCTGATAGCAATTGTTTTTGGGCTTGAGCGATTAGCCATCATTGCGTATTAAATTGTAGCGGTAGCTTATGCTAACGTATGATTATAATGTACATTAGCAGTTACTGACTCAGCACAAGATTACAGGAATGGAACTGCATTACATGTTGTGTAAACAACAGTTGCCGCCCTATGAAAGGGCATCGTTTAATTGATATTCAATCAAGCCCGATATTATGATCCCTGCTATCCAATATTTTAACCTTCCAGCCGAACTCTTAACATCAGAAATTGAGGAAGAATTCTTTTCTTCGTTGAAATTACGCAATGGGACGTATAAAACGACTTTTCAGAAACGCTTCTCAGATATAAATAAGCAGATCCTAGTACTGCTGAAAACTACTGATATAAAAGTAGATAATATACTGGATATTGGCATCTCTTCAGGGATAAGTACACTTGAACTGGTTGAGGACTTAAATTCAGCGGGCTATACAAATCATATCGTCGGTACGGATTTGCTAATGGACGCTTATATCGTGCATATATTTCCAGGTTGTTATGCACTTGTAGATAACACCGGCTATCCACTAAGATTTGATTTGTTCAAATGGAGTATCAAACCCTGGATTATAAGAACAGACTATCATAATGGTTTCTTCATTTTCCGTAAATTCATCAATCTTATATTTGTATATCGCGCAAAGAATCTGATTGCCAAATCCAAGCATGCGGATGTCCAGAAGGTGAAACTTATCACACCAAAGCTATTAAGTCACACTAATGTGGTTATTCAGATGGGTGATATAACTAAATTTAATTATTCGTATAGAGAAAAGTTCAATTTCATAAGGGCTGCAAATATATTGAACGTGAGTTATTTTACGAAGGCGGAATTAGTCGCAATAATTAACAATATTAAACATTATTTTACGAAGCCAAGTGGAACTTTATTGGTAGTGCGCACCCATGAAGACGGGAGCAACCATGGCAGCTTGTTTAATATTGCTAACCATAGCAAGTGTGAAGTTATTGGGCGATTTGGAGCGGGTTCAGAGATAGAAGATATTGTACTTGCGTCAATAAATAAGCACTGACAAATTTTATTTAACCTTACATTCCCAAGGTGAATATGAACGGATTGGAAGCGCGGATTATAGATTCCCTTGGTTAAAGCCGGTGGAATCTATAAAGATGCATTAGTATTCGGAGACTGAAATGCAAGCAGATGTCCATTCTAGGCAACTGATTATCGGATGTGGAACAGGTAGATGTGGCACTGTATCTTTGATGCAGTTTTTGAATAGCCAAGTGGATGTTTCCATACTCCATGAAGGGCTGACCGCCGATAAAATCCACCACCTCATCCCATGGTATAAAGGGGAAACTCAGCTGTGGTCTTGGATGATTGAACTTGAGAAATTGTCAAACGGAGCAAGATGGTACGGGGATATCGGTTTTTACTATCTCCCTTATCTTCCGAAGATATTTGACCGTTATCCAAAATCACGTGCCATCTGCCTCGAACGGCGCAAGAAGGCAGTGATCCAAAGTTTCCTTAAAAAAACGACTGGAAGGAATCACTGGTACATGCATAAGGGCGTAGGTTGGAAAGAGGATGATGAATGGGATAACACTTTTCCTTACTATGCAGAGCTGAACAAATCCAAGGCCATTGGTTTATATTGGGAGCAATATCACAGTACAGCTTTGGAATATTGCGCACTGTTTCCGGATCAGTTTATGTTGGTGCCTACATCGGCACTGAATACGACAAAGGGCCGACTGAAGATATTAGGGTTTATCGGCTACGATAGAGAAGCCATGCTTGATGGGCAGTTCCGAGCGAATAACATCCGCCCTAAATGATGGGGCTTGATTGTTTATGGTCTTGAAGATTACGGAATTCTTAAGGTGGTCCACCTGATATCTGATCGTGGTGCTATGTCAGATTTGATACTCATTCGGGATATGAAATGATATTGCTGATCACGCAAGTGATGATATTGTGTTTTCTAATTATTTCTGTAGCGCTTTGGGGAGGGTATTTTCCTCATCCTTCCCCCTTAATTCGACGTTGGTTGCCGCCACGTAAGCGCTGGCCTGAAGCGCAGATTCGGCGATGGCTGAAGACGGGGAAATTTCAGCGGGCATTTCTGAATTATTTTTATCGTGATCCAGAGCGCACACCACCTCTCGGCAACAGCATTCTCGCTCCCGCTGACGGGGCGGTAACTAGTGTTGAGGTGCGCGACGGAGTGCGCTATCTGGTGATTGCACTCAGTTTCTGGGACATGCATGTACAACGCAGCCCCGTGTCCGGCAGAGTGGTCAAAGTGGAGTCACATGGAAGTGATTTTATGGACGGCGAAGGACGGAAATTCGCTTTTCTCAGAGAGAAACCCTGCCCGGTACAGAAGCGTGTGGTTATTGCCACGAGTGTGGGAGAAATTGCGGTGCGGCTGATTACCAGTCTTGCAGCGCGTCGTATTGAAGTCTGGGTGCGGGAAGGGGGGAGACTTGTGCGTGGACAGAGAATCGGCCGGATTTTGCTGGGCAGCACCGTGGTGCTTGAGCTACCTGCAACCATAAACCTTAGCGTACAAGTGGGTGAGCGTGTTAAAGCGGGTGAAACCGTTGTTGCACAGGAAATGATCTCAGTATGAACGCATTCTGGTGGACATCCGGGCATCTGGGTTGGGGCATTTTTGCACTGATCGCGTTTACGGGAATATGGTGGTTGTTGTTCGATTTGTGCTGGCGCTTGGTTACCATCAGGATAAACCGGCTCTTGACCGTGATGGGCATAGGATGGTTGGTTGGCGTTGCCTGTATTTTACTGGGTTTCTATGTGGCTGGCTGGTAAAACCGGAAGTTCAGCAAGCCCGGTAAACCGGATTTCCCTGAATTAAAAAACCGCGCTCTGGCGGCAATCAGTCAGTGCGACCGCCCATCGTGAAAAATACGCCGTTCATCCATTCAAATGCAAAACCTTTAGTGTAGAAACTATACTCCAGCCTCGATACGCGGATTAAATAACAACGATTATCTGTAATTCATTGGTTTATCAATATGTATATGCTGTCAGGAGATAACGTTGAAGTCAGCACTGTGTCTACCGTTCGATTTCGCCTGGCTGTCTTGGCGAGCCCTGGGTCGGGACAGCCTGATACACGGCAAGAGGGCTGGCGGAAATTCTCTTGATTTCCCCAAAATAGCCAGGTTGCCGTTGACGGGGTTATCCATTGTATGTGTGTGTGCTGGCGCGGCGCTCACGATAGGTGTTGCGCAAGCCGGCACGCTGCTAGTCACCAATAACCTCATCAATGAGGGCTCACAAGCGCAGGCTAATGTTCCGGTTACCTTCGGGCAGATTTTCAAGGGCGGTGATGTGCCTGCCGGCGAGACACTCAGTGCGACATTAGGCGGTCAGCCTATCCAGTTGCAGATTGATACCAAAGCCACCAACCCGGACGGCAGTCTGCGCCATGCGGTATTGACGGCGCTAGTTCCCTCGATCTCCGGTAATTCCACCGCGCCGCTTGCCTTGTCCACCGCAGCACCTTCGACGCCAGGCTCTCCAGTTACGCTTACCCAATTGCTTGCCACCTCGTTTGACGCCACCGTGGATATCAATATCGGCGGGACGGATTACACTGCAAGTGCGAAACAGTTGCTACAGGCGAACCAAGCTGCCTGTGCTCCCTGGAACACCGCTTGCAATGTGTGGCTCTCCGGCCCCTTGGTCAGCGAGTGGATTGTGGGCGGGCCGGTGAAAAGCTCGGGAGGCACAGCGAACCCCAACCTCCAGGTCTATTTTGATGTACGAGCTTATGCGGGGAACCCCATCAATCGGGTGCGTGTGAATGTGGTCATCGAGAACGACTGGGCGTATACGCCGCAGACAAGTATTACTTATAACGCTACCCTGACATCAGGGTCGGATACCTACACCATCAGCAACCTCACCCACTATGCCTATGCCCGCTGGCATCACGTGCTGTGGTGGAACGGCAGCAATCCTGACATTTATGTCCAGCAGGACACCCAGTACATTCAATCCACCGGGGCAGTTTCGCGCTACGAGGTGCTGACTCCGGACAACTCTTTCCTGAGCAATCGTATCCAGTCGTGCTTACCTATGCAGCATTGTGACCAGACCTTGACCATGGGTAATACCGGCGCGCAGGACGGCATTGGACCTCTGCCGCGCTGGACCTCGACCTATATCGTTGATCCGGATTATCGCGCCTATAATTGGATGCTCGCCGACGACGATGCCATTGGAGCCTATTCCGTGCATTACCGGGATCAGGCAACAGGGTTGCCGCTCAGCATTATCAAACATCCGTATGTGACTACCGCTGCCTGGAACTATGCCAATTCCGTAGCGAAACAAAATCCCACTACTTGGGGTAAAGATCTGCTGCCGAATTGCAACAGTAGTAGTGCGAATTACTGCGTGAACAATCCCGACCAGTTCGACAACGCCCATCACCCCTCAGTTGCGTTTGTTTCTTACATGGTTACCGGGGATTACTACTATCTTGAAGAAATGCAATATGTAGCTTCCTACCTGGAGCTGTGGGCCAACCCACCCTATCGTGGCTATTCACAGGGGTTGGTTTATGCCGCCGAGGAACAGACTCGCGGTAAGGCGTGGACAATGCGCAGCATCGGCGATGCCGCTTACCTTACCCCGGACGCTGACCCCATGAAAGCCGAGTTCACCGCGGATATCAACAATGCGGTTGCGGATTTCATTGCGCAGACGGCTAACAATCCAAACGCCAATCCACTTGGCCTGGTGTCGAATTATTTCTACTCCGTTAACGGAGGCACCAATAATGGTGCGGCGCCCTGGCAGGACGATTTCTTGACTTGGGCGGCTGGCCATTTGGCGGAACAAGGTGTTCCGGGCGCCAGTACCCTGCTGAATTGGAAGGCGCAATTCCAGATTGGCCTGATGACTGACTGGTTCAATAATCCGACTCAGGGATATTGCTGGTTGGAGGCTTCCGCCTATTCACCACAGTTCAAGGATTCGTCGGGGAATTTCTTACCAACATTTACGGCTGTGTACCAGGTCAATTTCCCGACCTTGTATGGACTGACATGCAACAGTCCGCAAATGGTGACCGCCATGGGCTTACTCGAACATGCTACATGGCAGGCGGGAGAGATGCACGGCTATCCTAATTCAGCTACCGGATTCCCGGCCAACCTGCAGATCGGACTAGCCGCGGCTGCGGCCAGCAATTTGCCGAACGCTCAGCAGGCCTGGCAGACTTTCCAGGGCCGGAGCATCCAGCCGACCCCTCCCAACAGCTATAACGACTACCCTAATTTTGCCGTCCTACCCCGTTACTTGCCGGCGGTCCCCATCGTAAATCTCTATGCCAGCCCCAATCCGGTGGCGGCGGCGGGAGATACCACTACCCTGTACTGGAATGCCAGCAATGCCACCAGTTGTTCGGCCCCCTGGACCGGCAGTACCGCGACTTCGGGTCAGATGACCGTGACGGTTAGCGCGAATGCTGCCTTCCCGATCACCTGCACCGGACCGAATGGCTCCACCAACGACCCCGTGAGCGTTTCCATTGGCAGCGGCACGACGACGACGCCCCCCCCACCTCCGGCCACGTCCCCACCCGCGGCAGGGGCGGGAGGCGGCGCCATGAGTTGGTTGGCCCTGGTGTTCCTGATGACCGTGGCTGGGTGGGCAAGGGCAAAGCGCCGCTGAATCCGCCCGTTTGCGTTACCTGAACTGGCACAAATTAGCGGTTCATTTCCTTGGCGAGGTTGTGGTATGGCATGAAATACCCGCTCAGTCCCGCTGAAATAAGCAGGCACCGCGTGCAAACTGCCGGCCCATCATAACAACCTGCTGGAAGGGCAATCCCGACTTGCCGTCACGGCCTTAAGCTCATACGGATACCTTACGCAGCGATACTGCTTCCGGCAGGACGCAACGCTATCGTCGCATCCTCCATACCAACCTCCGTTAAAGTGCACCTTGCACCGCAGACTCGGTGCTGCTTACGCCCGCCGCGGCTACCGCGAGCGATCCTTGGAGTTCCTAAAGGAGACTCCTCGCCTCGGGCTTGCCCTTCCTTAGAAGACCCCTCATTTTTTGGCCTGTATCGTGAACTGGATCCGCTTCCTGAACCCCGCCTCACCAGCCGGGCTCCAGGTCTCGCGGGCTCCACGCGTCCGGGAGCGGTAATCCATAATATGTTTGGGTACCTCTGGTACACTGAACATAATATCTACCAAGGTGAAACACATCGCCATGGAAAAGCGGCTCAGGATTGACCTGATTGCGGCGGCCCGGCCCAATTTCATGAAAATTGCACCCTTGTTTCACGCCCTGCGCGAAGAACCCTGGTGCAATTTGCGGCTGGTACATACAGGCCAGCATTATGACCACAATATGTCGGATACCTTTTTCAAGGATCTGAACTTGCCACCTCCCGATCTGCATCTGGGGGTCGGAAGCGGCAGCCACGCCGAACAGACAGCCAGGGTTATGCTGGCGTATGCACAAGCCTGCACCGGGACTCGTCCTGATCTGATTGTGGTGGTTGGCGACGTCAATTCAACGCTAGCTTGTGCGCTGGTAGGCGCAAAAGTATGTATCCCGGTCGCGCACCTGGAGGCCGGATTGCGCAGCAATGATCGCACCATGCCTGAGGAAATCAATCGCCTGGCAACTGACACCATCGCCGATATCCTCTGGACTCCGTCGCCCGACGCGGACGAAAATCTGGCTCGCGAAGGTGTGGCGACGGCAAAAATTACCCGGGTGGGTAATATCATGATTGACTCCTATGAACTCATGCGGGACCTGATTCAGGCCAGCGGGATGCGGCGAAGTTTGGGATTGGAAGGCAAGGATTACGGCGTGGTGACATTGCACCGCCCATCCAATGTCGATGTCCCCGTGCTTCTGGGGAAGCTAGTGGGTCAGCTGGTGAAGATTTCAGAAAAAATTCCAATCATCTTTCCGGTCCATCCACGCACCCGCAAAAACCTGGAACGCTTTGATCTTTGGCAACAACTCACGGTTGCTCCGGGCATACAAGTCATCGAACCCCTGGGATATGTGGATTTCATGAATCTGGTCTGCGGAGCACGGCTGACCGTAACGGATTCCGGGGGTGTCCAGGAGGAAACCACCTACCTCGGCATACCCTGTCTTACCTTGCGCGACACTACCGAAAGACCCATCACTGTCACACAGGGCACCAACCGTTTGGTTACAGCGGATAATCTTTTGCCGGCAATCAACGACATTCTGGCCGGTCATTGGCCGCGGGGGCGCAAACCGGGACTGTGGGATGGGAGTACGGCCGCACGCGTGGTTGCTGACATCACAAAACGCATGAAAATCCCGCAGCCAGCCGTTGTTCAGGATGACAGGAATAGTAATGTATCCGGCAAGAGAATGTTCAGTAATATTTGAACTACGTGTAGTCCCGTCAAGTGTAAAAAGTCATGCTATCTGTGATGAATGCCGCGTAAATGCACATTATCGTAATTGTTGGCTATCTTATTGGAACCATTGCTTTCCTGGCATGCAGTTTGTTGCTTGTCAGCAGTTGGCGTGGCCAACGCACTGGCGCCTTGCTGATACTGGCAACCGCGGTATCCGCACTGTGGTGCGCCTTTCTGGCCTATGCCGCGTGGCAAGAAACAATTCCGGTAGCCTGGGTCTTTATTGCTGAAATCCTGCGCTATGGAGCGTGGCTCGGCTTTGTGACGGCATTATTTGGGTCATGGAAGATGCCGGGTTTGCTCAGAGGATTACGCTGGTGCGTTCACATCCTGTGGGTTGCGCTCGCGCTTTACTGTCTGTGGCCGCTTACGGGACTTCCACAGCATACCGCCATACGCTTCGTAATCAGCGTGCCGGTTATTGGCATGCTGATTCTTCCCTTGGCCGGATTGGTTTTTCTGGAACAGCTTTACCGCAATGTCCAGCCAGAACAGCGCTGGGCTCTTAAATTTCTGATGATTGGTCTTGGCAGTATATTTGCCTACGATATCTTTCTGTATTCTTACGCGGCGTTATATAAAGAAATCAGCCTGAGCGCATGGGCCGCGCGCGGGTTCGTCAATGCCCTGGTGGTGCCATTACTCGTAGTAGCTGCTGCGCGTAATGCGCAATGGTCCTTACAGGTCGCGGTTTCCCGTCGTGTGGTCTTTTATTCCAGCAGCTTATTTGCGGTTTCAATTTATATTATTGCCACTGCGATTGGCGGATATTACGTCCGCATGTATGGCGGTGATTGGGGGCGGGTTGCGGAAATAACACTTGCCTGTTGCGCTGTACTGATTCTGTTCCTGATCGCGTTTTCAGGGCACGCAAGGTCACGGTTGAAAATGTTTTTGCACAAGAACTTCTTCAATTATCGGCATGATTATCGCCAGGAATGGCTGCTCCTCACTGCAACATTATCCAGTGGAAACGGAGAACTAAGCCTGCATGCGATTCAGGCCCTGGGTCAGATCATGGACAGCCCAGCGGGGATCTTGTTTCTTGGAAATGAATCCGGTGAATTCGTTTCGGTCGCCAATTGGAACATGCCCGATCCGGCGGATCTGAAATTCAATTCGACCTTACCACTATTTGAGCGCATGCGTGAACGGCAGTGGATCTATGATTTTGGCCAACAGCCGCCGTTGGGAGAGGAAAAGCTCGCGGCACCGATTGAATTGAGCGTGCTGCCAAATGCTTGGCTGATGGTGCCGCTGATTCTGGATGCGCAACTCATGGGTTTTGTGGTGTTGGCTCAGGCCCGGGCGCGGCGCAAACTTGATTGGGAAGATATAGATCTATTGCGAACCGCCGGTCACCAGGTGGCCAGTACCCTGGCACAGGCGATCAATGCCCGGCGTTTGACGGAGACGCGACAGTTCGAGGGCTTCAACCGGCTCACCGCGTTTGTAATGCACGACATAAAGAATCTGGTTGCGCAGCAGTCTTTATTGATCAAAAACGCGGAACGCCACAAGCATAACCAGGTGTTTGTGGACGATATGCTGGCAACTGTCGAAAATTCCGTTCAACGGATGACAGGGCTGCTCGATCAATTGCGTGGTGACACAACATCGAAGCCGCGCAACCGTGTGCACCTCAATGCCGTTATTGAACGGCTGATTAAGGAGCGCGGATTACAGTCACCAAAACCAGTATATGTGGCAACAGCCGAGGATCTGTGTGTATTGGCAGATACCGAGCAGCTGATAACAGTACTTGGCCATATCATTCGCAATGCCCAGGAGGCAACGCCGAGTGACGGACACGTGCAAGTCCGCGTGCGCCGCGATAAGGATCGCGTGTGCATCGAGGTTGAAGATGACGGGGAAGGCATGGATGAGGGGTTTGTCCGTAACCGTCTGTTTGAACCTTTTTTTACCACCAAATCCAGCAAGGGCATGGGTATAGGCGCTTATCAAGCAAGGGAATATGCTAGGTCACTGGGCGGGAACGTGCGTGTCAACAGCACGCCTGGCCACGGTACGGTATTTACCATGCTGCTGCCGTTGGATATTTCACCCCATGAGACTTTCGAGGATGGCTGGAAGAGGGCATCATCTTGACCGAATCCGCACGCACGTTACTAATCGTAGAGGATGACCCCGGCTTGCAAAGCCAATTACGCTGGAGTTTTGATAGTTACAACGTCATCATTGCCGGGGACCAAGCTGCTGCGCTTGCTGAAGTGCGCCGTCATGAGCCAGCTGTGGTATTGCAGGACCTGGGCCTTCCGCCGGACCCCACTGGTACGAGCGAAGGCTTTGCTTCACTCTTGGAGATTCTTCGTCAGGCGCCTTATACCAAAATTATCGTGATCACTGGCAACGGTGACCGGGATAATGCCTTGCGATCCATAGAACTGGGGGCCTATGATTTCTGCTCCAAGCCTTTGGACGTGGAGGTTCTGCGCATCATAGCGGCACGCGCTTTCCAATTGCACGAGCTGGAAGTGGAAAACCACAGTTTCAAGGGCCTGTCGGCCTCACTGCTGGATGGCATTATAGCCAAAAGCGAGTCAATGCTGAGCCTCTGCCGGCTTATCGAGAAGGTTAGCAACACCAACGCAACTGTGCTGCTGCTCGGAGAAACAGGTACCGGCAAAGAACTGTTTGCGCGCGCGTTACATCGTCTCAGCCCGCGCCGTGATGCGACATTCACCGCCATCAATTGCGCCGCCATACCTGAAAACCTGTTGGAATCGGAATTATTCGGCTACGAGAAGGGCGCTTACACCGGAGCCAGCAAGCAGACAAAGGGGAAAATAGAGCTTGCACAAGGAGGCACACTGCTGTTGGATGAGATCGGCGACATGCCGCTTGCATTACAGGCAAAGCTCTTGCGTTTCCTCCAGGAGCGGGTGCTGGAACGTGTCGGAGGACGCGAGGAAATACCGGTGGATGTGCGAATAGTCTGTGCCACGCATCAGGACCTTCAGGCGCTCATTCATGCGGGGCGATTTCGTGAAGACTTATATTACCGCATCAGCGAGGTCGTCATGACGATTCCGCCGTTGCGAGAAAGGAACGGCGACGCGGTGCTGCTTGCACGGCATTTTCTTGAGCTGGCAGTCAAGCGTCATGGTCGGCCCATACGCAGTTTTACTCCCGAAGCATTGCGGGCGATTGACAAACATCATTGGAAAGGGAATGTCCGTGAACTCGAGAATGCGATAAATAGTGCAGTAATCATGACCGATGGAAGCCAGATTACACCTAATGATTTGGGTCTGGCAGCGGTCCCGGGTGACGAGAATATACCGACTTTGCGTCAAGCGCGTATGGCGGCTGAAAAGCGGGCGATACAACAGGCACTGGCAAGAACAGAAGGAAACCTGTCAAGGGTAGCGGATTTGCTCGGCATAACCCGGCCAACACTTTACGATCTATTGGAAAAATTGGGATTTGATAAACCCGGCGATGCACGTTGACATTGGATTACCTTTGGAACGCGATACCGGGAGGTCCACGGAGATTCACTGGTGGGATCATAGAGAAATCATTATGCTAAACATGAGTATATCAATGACACGACGCTGGCTGCCTGCGGTTTGGATCGCTGTCGCTCTGGGCGGCTGTGGCCAGGCCGGCAACCAGGGCAATCTCGCTGTTGGCGAAACTTACGAAGCCAATGGACAATACCGTGCCGCATACATTGAGGCCAAGAAGGTTCTGCAGCATGACGCCAGGAATGGCAAGGCATGGCTGCTGCTCGGCAGAGCCTCCCTCAGGCTTGGTAATCCACTGGATGCTTTCAATGACCTGCAGGAAGCAAAAAATAACGGCATCCCTGAATCCCAGTGGGCGATTCCCATGGGAAATGCGCTGCTGGTCATGCAGAAGTATGCCGATCTTTTGAAAACGATCTCGCCGGCCAATGTTACATCTCTCGAAGATAGAGCCAATGTATTGGCGCTGCGAGGCGATGCCTATCGCGACCTCAAGCAATCTGACTCCGCCAAACAGTCATATCAATCGGCGATTGCGCTGGATGCCAATAATCCCAATGCTCTTGTGGGGCTCGCCAGGTTAGCGGCAGCCGAGAATGATCTTGATGCCGCCAACAACTATGCGAAGCAGGCACTAATCTCTGCGCCGCATGACGCAAGAATCTGGATTCTGAAGGGCGATCTCGCTTTCGACGCGCAGGATTATTCAACCGCGGACGCGGATTATGACATGGCTATGCGCCCTGAAAGCCGGGATCTATTACCTCAATACAAATTCTACGCACTGGCACGCCTTGCGGATTCCCAGGTTCAACAGGGTGATCTTGAAAAGGCATTAATCGCTATACGTACACTACAAGAGATGGCTCCTGAGCAGCCATACCCTCACTATCTGCGCGCCCTGGTTGACTACAAACAGAACCATTTCAGCGATGCCACATCCCAACTTCAGCAGGTACTTAAAGTGGCGCCCGATAACGAGCCTGCTCAAGTGCTTATGGGCGCGGTGAGTTATGCCCAAGGCAACTTCAGTCAGACCCAGATGTATCTGAGTAATGTGATTGGTATCAATCCGCAAAACAGTACAGCACGCAAACTGCTGGCCATAACCCTGTATCGAGAAGGGCAGTCCAAGCAGGCACTTAGTGTATTGCGTCCGATTGTGCCAGGTCATTTGTCCGATGCCGAACTGCTGGCTCTTATACAGAATGAAACCGCAGAAATCTCCCCGCAGACCGGACATACGATTTCCAACCAGAGCAATCTGCTCAATTCGCAACTGACTGTCGCCAGCAAGGCTATCGCTGCGGGTAATGAGGAAGAAGCCATCCAGCTATTGCAAGAGTTTCCAGCGGGGAATCGTTCGTTAGAGTCAAACCGCTACAGCATGATGGTGATGGCTTATGTGAGGGAAAAGCGTCCGGATGAAGCCGTCCGCGTGGCGGCCGAATATGTGCATAAAGACCCAGAAAATAGCGCGGCCTATCTGCTCTATGGCACCGCGTTCATTATTGCAGGCAATCGCGCTCAGGCGCGCGCGGAATACACCAAGGCTTACCAACTGGATCCCCACAATCTCGCGGCACTGATGAGTCTGGGCAGCCTGGATGCACTCGAACAGCGTTATGGAGACGCAACCAATCGCTATAAGATGGTGTTGAAAGCGAATCCTGATAATGCTTCTGCGATGAATGCGCTTGGCAGGGTTGCGGCACTTCAGGGCCACAAAGTTCAGGCGGTGAACTGGTTCAAAAAGGCGATTAATCGTGATCCTAAGATGGTGGATCCGTACATTGGATTGATCGTGCTTTACAGCGCTAACGGCCAGCTTGACGAGGTAAACAATACTGCCAAGAGTCTTGCAAGTGTTGCTCCAGACAATCCTGCTGCGCTTAACGCTGTGGGCGCCGTGGAGTTGAATGCAGGCCAATACAAAAAAGCTCTGGTGCCTTTGGAAAAGGCCGTAACACTGGCTCCGCAACGCGCACTTTATCGGACCAACCTGGCCCGCGCCCAGATATTAAACCAGGACTTCACGAATGCTCAAAAAAACCTGAGTCAGGTGATTGAACATGATCCTGCTCAAGTTCAAGCCGTTACGCTTTTGGCGTCTCTAAAGCTGCAAGGCGGCGATACAGCTGGAGCGCTTGCTCTGGCGGACATACTGCAAAAACAGCCGTCCGCCCGGACTGCGGGGTTCACCTTGGAAGGTGATATTTACATGGCGAAGAAATCTTATGCCAATGCGGCGCGCGCATATGAAGGCGGCCTCACCCTTGATTATACAGCGCCGCTGGTGGTCAAAACATTTATGGCCCTCAATGACGAGGGCAAAAAATCCGCGAAGAACGTTCTTTTGACATGGCTGGATAAGCAACCGGACGATGCAGCCTCGCGCCTATTACTGGCCCAGTACTACCTGGACCATGATGAATACAGCCTATCCACCGAACAGTTTCAGCACGTGCTCAAATTATATCCATCCAATATTGTGGCCTTGAACAACCTTGCCTGGATTTATACACAAGAAAACAATCCACAGGCGCTGGCTTTCGCCAAACGGGCCTACAAGCTCGCACCGAACTCGGCAAACGTTCAAGATACTTATGGTTGGGCGATGACCGTCAACGGCAACGCTAAAATCGCGATACCGATCTTGTTAAAGGCGGCGGAACAAGCGCCGGAGGTGCCGGCCGTTAAGTATCACTTGGCGGTGGCTCAGGCGAAAATTGGCGATACAACCGCTGCTAAGGCGAATTTGCAGGCCGCGCTTAACTCAGGCGCAATTTTCCCGGGTAGAGCCGCTGCCGAAAAGCTGTACCGCGACCTGAATGGCGGGTAGTGGTCTGCGCTTGCCGGCAGAACCTGATTGCGCCGGAGCGTTTGCCGGTCGGCTTGATACGCACAAGCGTGTGCGGTCACTTGCGGGTGGTTGTCAGCTTGATGCGTTTCGTGGCGGTCACAGAATCACGTCGCTACATGCTCCCTGCACGAGAACCGCTTACGCCGCAGTAATGCCGCGAGCAGCAACAGGTTGAGCGGTCCGAGACCCCCGCCGCCGCCACTACCCGATCCGCCGCCTCCGCCCGACCCGCCGCCACCACTGGAACCTTGCACCGTCACGACCGCGCTGGCACTGTTATTACCAGCATTCGGATCCGGCTGAACGCCGGCGGTAACCGAAGACACTGTCAGCACACCCGCGGTGCCCGGTGCCTTGAGGGCCAGGGTCAGAGATTCGGCCACGCTTGCGGCGGGTATCCCGGTGTTATAGCTACAGGTGAGTACGCCATTCGTGGGGGCGGTAGGGCAATTCCAACTGGTGCCGCTGGCTGTCGTAAACACCATGCCAGCCGGCAGGGTAAAGCTCGTCTGTGCGCCCGCGTAGGCCTGATTGATCACCGCGTTGATGATCGGGTTCGTCACCGTGCCCGCGGCACTCAAGTTCGACAGAGCGTACGTCAGGCTGACACTACCGCCGGCCGTGACGGTCGCCGGGCTGGCCGTCAGGCTGCCGCTGAGATCAATTTCTTCCGGGCCTTCATAACGCTGGGCGTAAATGTTATAGGGCGACGATTGTGTCTGCCCCCAAGCCACCACGAAGTCGCCGTTGGCATCCAGGCCCACTGCGGAATTGGACTCAATCAGCGGCGCCAAGGTGCTGACTGGGATCACCGAACCCTGCGGAGTGCCCCCGGAGTTATAGCGCCTCGCGAAAATGGCGGTGGGAGTTATCGGTCCACCTCCAACCCAGGCCACGACGAAGTCGCCGTTGGCATCCAGGCTCACCGCGGGTGCAAACTGATTCTGCGCCGGGTTGTTACTGACCGATAGGACACCGCCTTGGGCTATGCCGGAGGCGTTGTAGAGTTGGGCGGATATGGCATAGAGACCACTCGCATCAAACTTCTCCTCCCAGGCCACCACGAAGTCACCGGCGGCATCCAAGCTTATGGATGGCAGGTAACGGCCGAAACTCGGGTTAAGGCTAACCGTAATGGTGCTACCGTTGGCTGTGCCTGAGGCGGTATAAGCTTGGGCAAAAATACCGGGATGATTCGCGGTGGCACCCTCCCAGGCGACTACGAAGTCACCCGCCGCGTCCATGCCCACCGAAGGTGCCGACTGAACCTCAGTGGGATCGTTACTTACCGCAATCACCGGACCTTGGGCGGTGCCGGTGCGGGTATAGTACTGCGCGAAGATTGCATAGTTGCTGCTCCCGGGGGGCATACCCTGCCAGGCGATCACGAAATCACCCGCCGCGTCCATACCCACCGATGGTGCCACCGGAATTAAACCCGGGTTGGTGCTGACGGTGATGGCGCCGCCTTGAGCCGTGCCCCCGGCGTTGTAGCGTTGCGCAAATAATGAATAGCTGCCGTTCGTGGATTTGCCTTCCCAAGCCACTACGAAGTCGCCGGTGGCATCCATGCTCACCACAGGATCCACCTGATCGAGTGTGGGGTTGGAGCTCACCGGTATGATGCCGACTTGGGCCGTGCCCTCGGCGTTGTAATACTGGGCAAATACCGCATAGTTGCCACTCGAGGGTGTGCCTGCCCAGACGACCACGAAGTCGCCGATGGCATCCCGGACGACGGACTGACTGGTGGTCAGGTTGATCTCCGACGCCGTCGCCGCGCGTACCGTAATCACCCCTCCCAAAGGATCACCGGGTGCTGGTGGGGCCGCCAGCAGTGTCGGACTCGCTAAGGCCAGTACCAAAGTCAAAGCAATAGATCGGAGGCGGTCAACCGTGCCGGACAATGTGTGGTGCAAACAGTTTGAACCCATGGGTTTATTCTCGACGCATGCTCACGCATTCAATGGGGTATGTCGCAGTTCCTTATTGGAGGCATGAACTCGGGAGTCCATGTCCAAGTTTCCTGGCGGCAACGTGCCCTACAGGCACGTGATCCTACATAATCTACAAATGCTATGTTAAGCGGATATATCGTTCAATTGTAGCATGCACTAACACGTATGTCTTTTGGGTGCGGGAATTTGGTGTGGACATTTCCGGTGTGCGGCAGCCGATAGGAAGAAGAACTCAATGTCCTGCACCGCCACACTTGCAAAAAGCGCCCGTTCGCTGCCTCTGCTGGATTTGGGTGGATTCGTGGCCGGAGAGAGCATTCAAGCGGGTGAAATTGGAGTCTTGCGGCAGAATGGCGGTTTGCGCCATGAGAAATGTCGGAAATCTTTACAATTCTGGAAATTCCGAGGCCTTAGTGAAGTCCTAAGTGATTGATTCAGTTATAAATATCATATATGGCACGATGCTTGCTTCTGTTATAGGGTCGCATCATTACCGATACTTATTGAGGACACTATCATGCGCAAGCACCTATTAATTACAGTGGCACTGGGAGCCTGCCTGGGCCTTCTGGCCTTCGGCGCCGATGCCACACCCATTAACCTCTCGGCGGCGGGGGGGTCCCAAAACTATACGTTTAACCTTGGCGTAAATGGCAGCCTGAACCTCACCAGCTGGGAATACGACAGCGGTGCCTGGGCAGCGGCCACCATGGTCTATAAAAGCGGCGGCCCGGGCGAGACTGGTCTGGGCGTACTGTGTAACCCGGGCCACTCTGGAGATAAATGTAATCAACACGAGATCGGCAGCCAACCGTGGCAGATGATTTCGGTGGGTCTCAGCTCACTGACCGGTTACAACAGCCTCACTATTGGGCTGGGGTCCGTCAATGGCGGGATCGGTGGTGCGCCCGAAACGGGTTATATTTTTGGAGCCAGCTGTACCCCGGCCAGCTGCACGCCGGTCGAACTGGGCAGCTATACGTTTGATGGCACAGTGGATACCGCGACGTTCACCTTCACCAAGGCTCAGCTTTCCGCCTACAGTGATATTTGGGTCACCCCCTTCACTGGAAACAACTTTGTGGACGGCAATATCCTGCTCTCGAGCCTGATCTTGAACGTGCCTGAGCCGGCGGCACTCGGTATGTTCGGACTCGGTATTCTCATGATTGGCCTGCTTTTGGGTCTGCGTCGTCGCATGCGCTGATCCTAAAGGTTCGTTCCTTGATAAGGCAGCAATCCCCGGCAACGGGGATTGCTTTTTTTTGGTGCGCCCAGCAGGTACATCTACCAGGCGGTGAGAGACGGCCACGTTACCCACACGGGGAGCGAATACCAAGAGGCGACGCCGGCTAAGCAGACCCAATCCTGTAAAGTTCGAGATGTGCACGGCACGCGTTGCTGCAGATCCAACGCGCAGGCGCGGGCTAGCGGTGCGTGTCCGTACCCTCTGTCGGGTTGGTCACGAGGGGAGTATCGAATTGCTGAGCAGCCAGGCGCTCGTTGTCTCTAAACCTGAATCCCCGGCAACCGTCGGTGGACATGACCCGGATGACTAAGTGGGTGATCGCTTTCGCACTGCGTGGGAAAGTAGGTGTTTTGCTCACGGGTGACAAAGACATGCTGGTTCTGAAACGCGTCGGCGGCATGCCGATCCACAGCCCGCGCGCTTTCTGGGAATATCTGAAGAAGACGTGATTTGATAGAATTCAAGGCACGTGTGATCGCATTCCGCGGTTCACGTGCTCCCATTTACCCTGGTAACGTAGGTCGGCAATCCTTTGCCGACAAAGCACAGCCGCCCTGTCAGCTTGACGCCGTCACTGCCACGTATATACTATGGCACTACATCGTTACTACATAAGGAAGAACCGCAGCCATGACGCAGCCGGCGAAGTTCAGCACCACAATTCAGCCTTGGGGGAACAGTCTGGGTTTGAGGATCACCCGGCCCCTGGGAGACATGGCACGTCTCAAGAAAGGCTCGAAAGTGACCATTGAAATATTGGAAGAGGGTCTATTGGTGAAGCCCGCAGCGGCCTCGAAAAAGCGCCTCAAGCTCCCCTTCACGGAGGCGGAGCTGATAAAGGGTTTGAGCGCATTCAAAGCCCACGCGGACGAGTTGCCAATTCCATCGGCCGCAGAGCTGGGGATGTGATGTGGGTACGTATGTGCCCGACCGCAACGACATTATCTGGCTGGATTTTGAACCGCCGCGCGGGAAAGAGATTGGAAAATACCGCCCGGCATTTGTGCTGTCCGGGAAAGCCTATAACAAGGCGACGGGATTGTTGATTTGCTGTCCTATCAGCACCAGCGTGCGTGGTGCGAACACAGAGGTTCCCGTTACCAATCTCGATAAATCCAGTGTGGTGGCGTCGAATCTAATCACCACACTGGATTGGGAACAGCGGCATGCCAAACGGATTACGGAAGCAGAACCTGGCGTGATGGAGAACGTGCTGCTTAGGCTCATTCCGCTGGTCGGGATAGATAAACTCATTCAGGGGATCATTTCATGATGTTTACCTGCCGGCGCTGATCAATTCCCGCCAGATGTTACGAGCTGCGCACTCTCCATGATAATATTCTGGACGCGCACATCCCCCGTGTCACTTTGACCCCTGGTGGTGGTGTGACACACCTGAATCTGGTCGGGCCAATTTTTAAACCCCATGAGATCTGAAAGCATGACCGGCAGCGAACGCCGCGCCGCCCTGTCGCTGGCGGGGATTTTCTCACTGCGTATGCTGGGGCTGTTCATGATCTACCCGGTGTTCGCGCTGTGGGCACGGCGCCTGCCGGACGCCACCGCGTTCAGTATCGGCCTGGCACTGGGCGTGTACGGACTCACCCAGGCGCTGTTCCAGATTCCCCTGGGTTTTCTTTCCGACCGCTTGGGACGCAAACGCATCATCGCCGCCGGGCTGCTGCTGTTCGCCCTCGGCAGCGTGGTGGCGGCTCTGTCCCATTCGATTGATGGCATCATCCTCGGCCGCCTGCTGCAGGGCGCGGGTGCGGTCGGTTCGGCGATCCTGGCTCTGGCCGCCGACCTGACACGCGAGCAACAGCGCACCAAAGCCATGGCCGTCATCGGCATGACCATCGGCGCATCTTTCAGCCTGGCGCTGGTGGCCGGGCCGATCCTGAACCGCTGGATCGGCGTGCCGGGGATTTTCTGGCTGACGGCGGTGCTGGCATTGCTGGGTATCGGCGTGTTGTATGGGCTGGTGCCGCAGCCGCTGGTGAGCAGCGTGCATGCGGAAGCGGAGCCGGTGCCGGCGTTGTTCAAACGGGTGCTCACGGACCGGGAATTGCTGCGCCTTGATTTCGGCATTTTCGTGCAACACACCATCCTCACGGCCAGTTTTTTGAGCGTGCCGTTCGTGCTCAAGCAAGCCGGTGTCGCGCTCCATGATCAGTGGTTCGTGTATCTGCCGGTGCTGGTGGTGTCGGTGATCTGCATGCTGCCGCTCATCATCCTGGCGGAGCGCGGCCGCATGAAACCGGTGTTTCTGGCGAGTGTCGCGACCCTGGGCGTTTCCCAACTCTTGTTGCTGTTGGGTCATGGCAGGCTGCCGGTGGTGATTGTGGCCCTGCTGGTGTTCTTCACCGCCTTCAACCTGTTGGAAGCGAGCCTGCCGTCGCTGATCTCGCGGGTGGCGCCATCTGAAGCCAAGGGCACGGCACTCGGCATTTATTCCAGCTCGCAGTTCTTCGGCATCTTCGTGGGCGGCGCCCTGGGCGGCTGGCTGCAGGGCGTCTGGGGTCTCACCGGGGTGTTTGGCCTGTGTGCGGCGCTGACCGGCTTGTGGTTGTTGGTGGCGATCTCCATGCGTCCGCCGGTACAGGCGCCGAGGCATGTGGCTGCGGGTGAAGTTTAAGGGAAATTCAACACGCATCGTGGTGATGTGCACCGACGTTTTGCATGAGACTTCCACGGGATTTTTCCCGTAGAATAAAGCTATCCCGCCATGGAGACGGCGGATAAAACCACAGTTGCGAGGAATCAACCATGGCACGCGGCGTCAACAAAGTCATTCTAGTGGGGAATCTGGGCGCGGATCCGGAAACCCGCTATATGCCCAGCGGCAGCGCGGTTACCAATATCCGCATCGCCACCAGCGAATCCTGGAAGGACAAGGAGAGCGGCGAGCAGAAGGAGCGTACCGAATGGCACCGCATCACCTTCTATAACCGCCTGGCGGAAATCGCCGGCGAATATCTAAAAAAGGGATCGCAGGTCTATATAGAAGGCCGTCTGCGCACCCGTACTTACGAGAAGGAAGGTCAGACCCATTACTCAACCGAGATCATCGCCGATAACATGCAGATGCTGGGTTCGCGGGCCGGCGCCGGCGGAGCCGATCGGGCCGCGTCCACGAGTCGCGGCGAGTCCGAGCCGGTGGCCACTCCGGTCGCCAAGCCGGATAAACCCGCTAGCGATTTCAGCGACGACGATATTCCGTTTTGATAGGCACAGCCTTCCTCACTCTGTGTTCGGCCGTTATGCAAGCATGTGGTGGTGGCTACACATTGCCTTGCCATTCTTGAGATAAGGAGAATTTGAGAAATGCAACCGGCAAATACCAATAACCAGGGCGATGCAAATATGCATTTGCCTGCCAAACAAGGACCGGGAACCATGCCGGCCCTGTGGACAGGAGTCCATGCGGAAAATGAGATTGACCTGGTGGATATGGGGGTCATGTTACTGCGTCATTGGCGCTTGATGCTGGTGGTGTTCCTGAGCGTGGTGATACTGGCTAGCCTGTTCGCGATTATCAGAAAGACAAGTTACGAGTACACCACTAATGTCAGACTCGGCAGCTTGCTTTCACAAACAGGCAACGTGGTTCCACTGATGCCCGGCACGAATGTCGCGCAGGTGCTGAAAAATTATTATATTCCCGCTGCGATAAATCAGTATGCCGGGCAGAACCCCTCTGCTGCGCCGATTCTGCGCGCCATCAAGATCAACGCGGATGGTGGCAACAATAGCGCTATTGTGACCTTAACCTGCAAGACGGATGCAGCCGTGGCACCGTCATGTGTAGCCGTAGAAAAGCTCGCCGCCGAGGCGTTTATCCAAGCCAACAGCCAGTTTGCTTCAACAGCACAGGACCAGCTTGCACGGCTTCAATCCCGGGCAAATGTTTTGCGGGTTCAATTGACTAAACTCAATGCCTCCGCGTCGCTTTACCGGCGGCAAATTGCACAGGCGGAGAAACAGATTGAGCGTATGGAAAACGCAGGGCTGGCGGCCGCCAGGTCGGCGTCTGCTCCAACCACTGGCTTGTCGAATTTGATATTGGCTACGGAAGTGCAACAGGCCATGGACAATTTGAATAATGAGCGCCAGCAACTCTATGTCACTATTCCACAGCAGATCGCGGCAACTTCAGAACAGCTGGCTGATAATCAAAAGGCACAGCAGTTGCAGCAGCAGGTAATCGGGCAGGGCTATCCTGATATTCTAAGCGCGGGTGTACGCTCGCTTAAACCCGCGGGCCCCAGCCGGATCGTGATCGTGATGCTGGGCATCATTATCGGTTTGTTTCTCGCCATTTTTTCTGCATTGTTCGTCAACTATGTGAAGCGGGTGCGCGAACGTCTTGCTCTCACTCAATCGGAAAAGCAATAAACATGCCACCCAGATCACAAAAAGCCGGCGCTGCAGCTGCCCCACATAGCGGGCAACCGGAGACGTTGTTTGTGCCTGCTGACCAACAGGTTTTCCTCAAGGCCTCGGCCCTGAATAGGCCGGCCTGGGATCTCACCGCGCGCCAACTGTGCGATCTGGAATTGCTCATGAACGGCGGGTTTGCGCCGCTGGATGGGTTCCTGCGGCGCGCCGACTACGAACGCGTCGTCAGCGAGATACGCCTGGCGGACGGGCGGCTCTGGCCCATGCCCCTGACCCTGGACGTGAGCCGGGAATTCGCCGGCCAGCTGAAGACCGGTGAAAAAATCGCGCTGCGGGATGCGGAAGGCGTGCCGCTGGCGCTGCTTACCGTGGAAGACATGTGGGAGCCGGACCTGCGCCGCGAGGCGCGCGAAGTCTTTGGCACGGAAGACGAACTGCATCCGGGCGTCGCCTATCTGCTGCACACAGCGAACCCCGTATATATAGGTGGGCGTATCGAAGGCATCGAGCCGCCCACCCATTATGATTTCCGTCCGCTGCGGCTTACGCCCCAGCAGGTGCGTGAACAGTTCAGGCAGAGGAACTGGAGCAAGGTGGTGGCTTTCCAGACCCGCAACCCCATGCACCGCGCGCACCTGGAACTCACGCACCGCGCCGCCGAACAGGTGGGCGCCAAACTGCTGCTCAATCCCAGCGTCGGCATGACCAAGCCGGGCGACATTGATCATTACACCCGGGTGCGCTGCTACGAACATCTGATCGATCATTATCCCGAACACTCGGCGATGCTGGCGCTGTTGCCGCTGGCCATGCGCATGGGCGGGCCGCGGGAAGCCGTGTGGCACGCCATCATCCGCAAGAGCCACGGTTGCACGCATTTCATCGTCGGGCGCGACCATGCGGGCCCCGGCAAGGACAGCCAGGGCAAGCCTTTCTATGGCCCCTACGACGCACAGGAACTGTTGAAGAAACACCAGGACGAGATCGGCATCCAGATGGTGCCGTTCCAGATGATGGTGTACGTGAGGGAGCGCGGCGGCTATGCGCCCGAGAATGAAATCAAGCCCGGCGAGACCGTCATGAATATCTCCGGCACAGAATTGCGCGCACGGCTGCAGCAGGGTCAGGAAATTCCCGGCTGGTTTTCTTACCCGGAAGTGGTGACGGAACTGCGCAAGACCCACCCGCCGCGCAACCGGCAGGGCTTCACGGTGTTCTTCACCGGGTTGTCGGGCTCCGGCAAATCCACCATCGCCAACGCGCTCATGGTCAAGCTGCTGGAGACCGGCGGGCGCCAGGTGAGCATGCTGGACGGCGATCTGGTGCGCAAGCACCTGTCCAGCGAACTGGGATTCTCCAAGGAACACCGCGACCTCAACATCCGCCGCATCGGCTACGTGGCCAGCGAGATCACCAAGAACGGCGGCATCGCCATCTGTGCGCCCATCGCACCCTACGCCGCCACCCGCCGGGACGTGCGCCGCATGATTGAACCCGTGGGCGGATTCGTCGAGGTGTATATTTCGACCTCCATCGAGGTGTGCGAGCAGCGCGACCGTAAGGGGCTGTATGCCAAGGCGCGCGCCGGGTTGATCAAGGAATTCACCGGCATCAGCGATCCCTATGAAACCCCGCTAAAACCCGAGGTCGTCATCGATACCGCAGCGCGCACGCCCGACCAGGCCGCCGATGATATTCTGGAGTTGCTGCGCCGCCAGGGGTATCTGGAAGCGGTGTCCTCGTAGGCGCGGCGATATTCGCCGCGATGGGTTTGAAATTTGAAATCGCGACCCGGAGGATCGCTCCTACAAGAAATTCGATGGGTAGGGGCGACGGTGACCACCAGGGGTGAACTGCGGCAGCGGTAAACGGGCCTGCAGGGATGCAGACCCTGCACTTTCAAGCAGGCTGGGAAGCCCCGCTTGAAAGGTGGAAATGCAGCAATGCAGGAGCAAAAATCCGCCTTCGCCGCGATGATTTTTTTGGTTATCGCATTGTATTCGGAGTGCGTTGATTACCTCGTTGCGGTCAGCCTGCGGCGCGCGATGAAGATAGCCCGTTGCTGGAGAATATGGGGATAATCATGGACGGAACACACTGCGCGTGCCATAATTTTTTTTTTGATAACCGCCATCTGCATGAGACTGTCATGGACGTTCTGGGGCAATCTGGAGGGGAACAATATCTGCCGGCCGGCAAGCAACTGCTGGAAAAAACGGCGCGACGGCTGGCAGCGGCTTTGCGCCCACTTTCTACGGAACGCCGCATCGCGCGCATCATTGAGCGATACGGCCGTGAAGCGGTCATCACGACGAGTTTCGGACCGACGAGTGCCGTGCTTTTGCACATGGCTTCCAGGATTTATCCGGGCATACGCGTAATCCACGTGCGGCATGGGCATGAGACTCCGGCTACGCTTCGATTTGCCGAGCAATGCCGCACATGGTTCCCGATAGAGCTGCGCGTTTACGAGGCCCCCCGGCTGCCGGTGCCTGCCTGGGGGACGGCGGAGTTTGCGGCATTCTGCCGGACAATCAAGGTGGAACCCATGCAATGGGCCTTGGCACAGGAGAACGCTGCGATCTGGTTTTCGGGCCTCATCCATCATGAAACCATGGAGCGCCGCCGCATGTTGATGGCCCAACCGCGCCTGGGAGCCATAGCGATTTATCCGATTCTTGACTGGTGTCTGCAGGACGCGATTCTGTATTGCGAGAACTCCGGCCTCTCCATGAATACCGACTATTTTGATCCCTGCAAAGGCCCGGACCAGAAGCTCGAATGCGGTCTTCACACGACCGCCACGCATCACGCGACTGTGACAGGAAGGGCATGATGGAAAGTTACACGCTGGAGAGCCAGTTTATCGTGGTTACGGGCTGCTGCGGCAGCGTTGGGTCTGCGCTCATCCATAAACTGTTGACGGATGAAAAATACGCGTCCTGCCATGTTGTTGGCCTGGATAACAACGAGGATGGAGTATTCCAGATAGAGGAAAAGTGGAAAGGCAGCACCCGCGGCCGGTTTTACGTTGCGGACGTCCGCGACCAGAAAGCGCTTCGGCAAAGATTTGCCGACGCTGACGTTGTGCTCCATTGTGCGGCGCTCAAACACGTATATCAGTGCGAAAAGGCGCCTTCTGAGGCGGTAAACACCAATGTGCTGGGCGTGGAGGCGGTAATCACTGCGGCAAGGGATGCGGGCGTGCGGCGCGTGCTGTTCACCAGTTCGGATAAAGCAGTCAACCCCACCAATGTCATGGGCACCTCAAAGTTGATGGGTGAACGGCTGATCACGGCAGCCAACGCTTCATCCCACGATGGCGCAATTTTTGCCTCCGCCCGTTTCGGGAATGTCCTGGGTTCCAGGGGCTCTGTGGTTGAGGTATTTCGGAGGCAGATTGCTTCTGGCGGACCTGTCACACTGAGTAGCCCGGAGATGACCCGCTTTGTCATGAGCATAGATCAGGCGGTTGATCTGTTGCTTGAATCCGTTGGTTTGGCCCGCGGAGGAGAAGTCTTTATCACGAAAATGCCGGTAATTTCCATTAAAGACCTGGCGGAAGTCATGATCGAACGTATGGCAATGGTCTGTGGATATCTTCCAGGTGACATCAAAATCCATGAAACCGGTCCTCGGCCGGGTGAGAAGATGTATGAGGAATTGCTGACCGCTGAAGAGACAAGACGCACTATTGAGCTAAAGGACTTTTTTGTTGTCAAGCCGGCCTTTACTGCCGTGTATTCGCGCATCAGTTACGAATACAACGCTGCTTTAAAGCGGAGCGTCGAACGGCCATACATCTCTTCAGAAGAGGAAAAACTTTCAAAGCAGGAGATTTACACCTTGCTGAATGATGCCGGGCTGCTTAAGACACGGGAGTCCTGATCATGCGAATACTTGTTCTTGGCGGTGATGGCTATCTTGGGTGGCCGACGGCCATGCATTTTTCCGCGCGCGGCAATGAAGTGATGGTTGTGGATAACTATCTGCGGCGTAACCTTGCCCGGGAGACGCGATCCGAAGCTCTGGTCAGGAACCCAAACCTTCATGAGCGTGCATCTATATTCAATGCGGTCACCGGAAAAAAGATCGAGGTTCGTATCGCGGATTGTTCGAATGCATCAGAATTGGATGAATTATTTCTGGAATTTCATCCTGAAACCGTCATCCATTATGCAGAGCAGCCATCCGCACCCTATTCTATGATCGGATATAGGGAAGCACAAAGAACGCTGAATAACAATTTAAATGCGACTTTCAACGTCATATGGTCGGTAATCCGGTATGTGCCTGAATGCCACGTGATAAAGCTGGGCACGATGGGCGAATACGGCACGCCAAATATTGATATTGAAGAAGGCTGGATCGATATCAAACATAATGGCAGAAGCGACCGCTTTCTGTTTCCGCGTCAGGCAGGCAGCCTATACCACACCACCAAGGTGCTGGACACCGATTTGCTGTGGTTTTATGTGAGGCTTTATGGCATCAGGGTAACAGACCTCATGCAGGGGCCGGTCTACGGATTGGAGACCGCGGAGACAGGTGCGGACAGCCAGCTGATGCCGAATTTTCATTACGATGACATCTTTGGCACCGTGCTCAACCGTTTTCTCGTCCAGGCGGTCGCCGGAATTCCGTTGACGATTTACGGCAAAGGCGGCCAGGTTCGCGGATACTTAAACTTGCAGGATACCTTGCAATGCGTCGAACTGGCCTGTCGGCAACCAGCCTCAAAAGGGGAACTGCGCATATTGAATCAATTCACGGAACAATTCAGCGTTTATGAATTGGCAGAGCGCGTGCGTGAGGCCGGAAATGACATTGGATTGAAGGTATCGCTGCAGCATATTGCAAATCCCCGCAAGGAAAAGGAGGAGCACTATTACAATGCTAAACATGCCGGTTTGATCGAAATGGGCTTAAAACCGCATTTGCTGACCGGCGACGTGATTGAAAGAATGCTGCGACGTGTCATGGAGTACCGTTCCATGATCGACAAAGAGAAGGTGCTGCCCCGTGTCAGGTGGGGCTGAAAGTGTCTTTTCGAACGGGATTTCTCGTCTATGATTCGCGCAGCGGTTCTACGCTGCTCGCGAAACTACTGACCCAGTATTTCCCAAATGTATATGTGACCCCGGAAATCGGGTTTGACTCCCTGTTGAGTATGGGCGACGAGCGGGTATCAACCAGTTCGCATGCCAGTATCGAGAATGCGCTTTATGCGAAGGGGCACTACTTACAGAATCTTCCCATGAGCCGCCCGGAAGTCAGGGCATTGCTTCAGCTGCGCGCACCTCATGGCTGGAACATAAGCGAGCTGATCACCCAGCTGTTGCAAAAAGCGTTCGTCGAGAGACAAAACGCGGAGTTGGGCTGGATCATCATCAAAAACGGATCGCACATCAGACGATGGGATCAGATAGTAAATACATTCGGAGCCGATGCCGCTTTCATATGCATGGTTCGTGATCCACGCGCAGTCTACAATTCGAAGGCCGGTACTCCGCGTCCGTACTATCCCCATGAAACAATGGCTTGGGGCGGCTCGCTGCTTGCTGCCATGCGCTGGCGCAGGTACGCGAAAGAGCTGTTTGCCATGCAGGCAAATAATGCACGCGTACACCTTGTAAAGTATGAAAAACTGCTTGCCGGACCCGAAAAGGCCATGCAGGCAATCGGGGATTTTCTTGGAGGGGGAGCGCCCAGAGGGCTACCGGCGGATCGTGCCTACCTGGTGCCGGATACTGAAAAAACCATTCATGGCCTTGTTCATGGAGAGGGGATCGAGATTTCGAGGATTGATGCATGGAAAGCCGGGCTTTCACCCGGAGAAATCGCCGTAATTGAATCGGTAACTATCCCTGGTATGGGAAAGCTGGGCTACCTGCCGATCAAGGTCCGTACGATCTTTGGAAGATACCGGGTGATATCAAAGGAGCTGCCGGGCGCATTATGGCGTCTTTGTATTCACACCTTGAACCACCTCATCAGATAGTGTACGGGGTATATGAACCAGCCCGCCGTAGTTGCAGAGTACCCAAAGCGGTTAGCCGATCGCTGGAAGTCATTGCTTGTTGGCCTTCTTTTTTTTGTGACAGCGGATACCGGGTTGCTTTCCAGCCTTGGCGCATGGGTATATGTGGCCATCGTCGCGGTGGTATGGCCGCGCTTTTCAGCTATCCTGCTCGTGCTCATCGGCATTACGCAGGATGCCCCCGGTCTGGCGAATCAGTGGTGGTATCCCGCTTTTGCCACCGCCGGCATCAGCACCCTTGTTTATTACCTGATCGCAACGCGCGGCATGAACGTCTCGCGCATACTGCGGGATCAGCGCATTGTTTATTGTTCGGTCTTTGCCCTGTGCGTCGTCGCATACGGCCTGCTTGTCTCAGTGATTCAGAATGATTTCGGCGGATATATGCAATCTGCGGAACGCCCGCCTATCCTGCTTGCGGGGCTGGCATGTTTCATGATTGTTACCGCACTCATTTCGCTGCGCTTGTTATCACTGAATCCTGAACTTAAGAAAGGGTTCGTATATGTTCTGATACTGGCCGTTATTCATGGGGCTTTCGTGCTGATTATGCAGGCCGTGGCCGACAAAACATTATTCCATTCGCCCGAAGGCGTGCAGAATATACTTGGTGCCGCACAATTGACCAACAAGACGTTCCTCGGGATCCCTCGGCTTACAGGCACCTACCTGACGCCGAACGGCTTCGGGCTTTGCATGGCGCTGTTGCTGGCCCTGCTCGCCTATCTGAAATGGCATGATCATGCACAGGCTAAAAAAGTAGCGTGGGCCTTTCTGATGTTCGGCGCATTGATATCCGTTGCAACCCTTTCCAAGGACGTGACTCTATTTTTCATGGGCTGTTCTTTCTTGTTGTTTTCCGGCATCTATGGCTTATGGCGCACCACCGGGGGGCTTGTACTTCTGTGCATTGCCGCGGCGGTCGTCGTGGATGTGCGCTATGGCTCCGATATCAAGAGCCTGGCCGCAGTGTTCCGGATACCAACCGCAGCGAATCTGGAACAGAGCTACCGCTTTCAGGCCTGGAACTATGTTATTGCGCACTTCACGTTTTTAGACTGGATTACCGGAACAGGTCTGGCCTACTGGCCAACGATGTTTGAGAATGCACTGGGGTTCAAGCTTGCAGACCCGCACAGCTGGATACTGGCGCTTCCGGGGGAATATGGGGTGATCGGTCTGCTGTTCTACGGCTACCTGCTGCTCGAATTGTGCATTAGGGCTCTGACAGGCGATGCAAGAACCCGGGTTTTGTCCCTGATACTGCTCTATTTTATTTTCGTCATTGATTTGTTCGAAGTTCTGCTGCCGCTTGGAAATACACCGCTTACTTACATCATATGGCTGCTCATCGGGTTATCTATGAGCCCGAAGACGCGGGTAAAAAGAAGCGGGGTTTCGTCCGGGGCCGCATATGTCCCGGATCCTGCTTGAGTTGACCGTGGATACTGCGCACAAACCGCGTTCCTTCAGGCGCAATGTAATTTCCAGCGCAGGCAGCACAACGCTTGGGTCGCTGGCGCAGCTTGTTCTCGTGATGGTCCTGTCCCGGGTAATGAGCGGGCTCGATTACGCCGGGTTTCTCACAGCCGTTGCGCTGGTCGCTGTGGCGGATATGGCTTCTGATTTCGGCACACGCATATGGGCAATGCGTGAGTTTGCCCTGAAGGGCGCATCCCGGAATACCTTCTTCGTTAGCCTTCTGACCAAGCTGTTCTACTCGGCTGCGGTTGCGGCTGTCGTGATGACCATCGGCCCCCATATATTGATCATTCCATGGCAAGACATCCTGATCTGCGTCTTCATCGCCTTCACCCAGCCCGCCACGGATCCTTCTCTATGGTATTTCCGGGGCCGGGAGCGCCTGGACCTCGAAGCACTGGCGGTTGTGCTGTACAGGGTCGGCTGCGCGGTGATTCTGGCGCTCCTTGCATACTTGGGGGTCACGTTAACTCTGCTGCTGGCGGCGTGGCTTGCCGTGAATGTATTGCGCATTACAGCAGTGATTTCAAGTGCGCCATTGAGGTTTGTCTTTAAACCAGGCTCCGAGGCAGGGAATTCCGGAATCTATTTCAGCTTGGTCAGGCGCGTACTACCCATAACATTTCCGATTGGCGTTGCATTTATCCTGGTGACGCTGTATCAGCGGCTGGGAGTCCTGTCGCTGAATGCGATGCATTTAACTCATCAGGTCGCGCTCTACGGGACGGCATTCTCGCTCGTCGGCGCCGCAGGATTCATCGCCGTTAGTATCACCAATGCAACATTTCCCGCGCTTACCCGTGCAATAGAGTCAGGGGACTTTCCGGCGGCCAGTGATTTGCTGCTCAAGAAATTCAGTTTGATCACGTTGTTCTTTGTTCCCATGGCATGCCTCGGGCTGGTTTTCTCACCGCTTGCCATAGCATTTCTCTATGGATCCGGCTACCGTGATGCCGGGCTCGTCATGGTCCTCTTGATGCCGGGACTATATATATCGAGCCTCAATTTCGGCGCGAAATATGCGCTGAATGCCATAAGCCTGAACTGGTACGATGTGACGGCGACGCTGATCAGCATTGTTGTGTTCACTGCGGTTTTTATTTTGCCGCTTCACATGCAGAAGGCCGGACAAGCTGCGGTGGGTTGGGGCATCGGAGAGTCTACCGGTCTGCTGTGCCGCTATGGTTTCCTGCGCTTGAACAGCAGGATGACGGTCCGGCGTTTCTGGGCGTTCATGGCGCTGTTTGCCGGGCTGTTTATATTGAGCTTTTTGCTGCAAGGGATGGGCGTTTCCTTGCGGAACGCTGTGCTGGCTAGGGCACATTTCGTGCTCCATCGCTGAGTGTGCCTGTACCGTTCATCTCACTGGGTTGAAATCACAATGAGCACAGAAGGATTCGCCGCATTTCTGAAGGAGATAGGCCACAACGTGCGCTCTTCTGCGGGCGTCTACTGGTATAACGATCATCCCCATGTCTATACAAGCTTTCCATTCCACAAGAACGTTGAATTAGGCCGGATAGTCTTGAAGGAGATCCTCGGCAGGGATGGGTGGATACTGCGATACCCCTGTGTGCCGGGACAGGGCCGTAAAAGCTATCGTCTGGCTTGTGCCATCAGCGGATACGGCATGGCCTCGTTGAGCGGGAAGGCGAGAAACCAGACCCGCCGCGGTCTCGAGCAGTGCGAGGTACGGCCCGTCTCATTTGCCGATTTGAGTGAGTGTGGCATGCAGCTGAACTATGAGACCCTTGAGAGACAGGGTCGCAGGATCCCCTCCGGTTTTTCCGGTTATTGGGCAAAATACTATGAAGCGGCGGGGCGCGCGCAGGGTGCTTGCGCCTGGGGGGCCTTCGTTGGGAAGGAGCTGGCGGCGTATCTGATCGCTTTTGAGATGGAGCAAGTGGCGCACGTGCTGATATTGCGCTCCAGTTCCCGGCACCTGAAAAGCTATCCGAACAATGCGCTTTTGTACGGGTTTATGCACGTCGGGCTTAATGAGGGCGGTTACCGCGAGGTATCAATCGGTTTGGAGTCAATCCGCAGGGACCTTACCTCCCTTGATCATTTCAAACTAGGCATGGGGTTTTCCGCAATCGAGATCGGCCAGCGCGTGGAGCTGGTGCCGTTTCTCGGCAGAACGTTGCGAATGCCGGTTTTGAACATTCTTTTGCGGACTGCGCCGTTATGGCAGCGCGGTGAAAAGCTCGACAAAGTTGCGGGTCTCCTTCAATGGTACAGGGACCAAGTGGTTCAATCATGCAAATAATCTATTGGATCTCACTCGGCGCTCTCTATTATATCTATGATGGTTATCTGTGCGTTCTTCGGCTCATGGCGCTCTTTGTTGATGCTCCGCGCAAGCAGCCTTTGCAGGCTCCCTCCCTGAAGGTCACGGTGCTTATCACCGCATACAATGAGGCTGCACAGATAACCGAGAAAATCCGCAATACCCTGGACCAGGAATTCCCTCCAGATTGCCTCGAGGTATTGGTGGCGTCGGATGGCTCGACTGATGAAACAGATGCGGTCGTCAACGGCATTGCTGATCCGCGCGTGCGGTTGTTTCGTCCCGCTGCGCGCCACGGCAAGACTGCCACGCAAAATGAAGCGGTTCGCGCTGCCTCTGGGGAAGTCATAGTGTTTACCGATGCAGGCACGAGATTTGAAGAGGGTTTTCTGCGAGAATTATGCGCGCCTTTCAGCGACCCCCGGGTGGGGGCAGCGGATGGGCACCTGACATTCAGCCGCACGAGCGACAGCAGCCTGTCCGGGAGCCAGGGCGCTTATTGGAGCTACGAACTCAAGTTGCGCGGCCTTGAAAGCCGTCTGGGTCTGCTCGCCGTGGCATCCGGAGCCTGCCTCGCCGTCCGCAGGACGCTGTTTGTAGAAATGGACCCGGCGGTCGGCGAAGACTGCATCCTTCCCTTGGATGTCGTGTTGCAGGGTTACAAGGTTGTCCACGTCGAATCTGCTCAGGCGTTGGACAGGATGGACGATTCTCCAGAGCGAGAATTCAGAACGAGGGTGCGGATGACCGCGCGGAACTGGCGCGGAACCTGGTTACGTCCTGCGCTGTTGAACCCAATCATCCATCCCGGTTATGCCTTCTCCTTGTGGTCACACAAACTGCTTCGTTGGCTGTCGCCTTTTTTCCTGATCATCAGTTTTTTGTCAGCTATGATCATTGGTATCATCGGCGGTGGCTGGCACTGGCAATTCATGCTGATTCCTGGTGGCCTTATTATCGGCGGTCTCACAGGTTGGTTAGCGGATCGAACTGCATTGAATGTTCCGCTTTTGGGGCCGTTGCACAGCTTTTGCATCGCCAACCTTGGATTCCTGATTGGAGTACTGAAGGCGTTGTTTGCCAAACCAATTACGACATATAGATGATGATCTCGGTGGTCCATAGTCGCTAGGGGAGGGAATCCTGCTACACTTAAAAAGTGATCGTGGAAGGTATAGGCTGAAGTAAAGGGTTTCTGAAAAGGAGGGTGCGATTCAGCCGTACTGCGACTATCCACATAAACGTGGTGTCAGGCTCCACGAGTGGTTCAGGCGGTGCGGGCGGCAGTGGCAGTACGTCTGGCGGCGGCAGTACGGGTCCGATCTTCCTTTGCTTTCTAATCCTCGGAATACTTTTTGCGGTGCGCGGGGGGGGGGGCAGCAGGCGTTGGTCTGGAAAAGATGATAAATTATCGCGACATTTAGTGGCTGTAATTGATCAGCGCTGTTCCGATGGCAAGGAATTCATGGCATAGTGCAGCGCGGCGACTCTGATATTTCAGTCAATTTTCCGGTATACAGATCAAAGGTCATTTAAGTGGCGGATTCGTTTATACCTTTCGCGCGCCCCGCCATCGGCCAGGACGAGATCGATGCGGTGGTTGACACGCTGCGTACCGACTGGATCAGCACTGGCCCCAAGACGCAGAAGTTTGCAGAAGAATTCCGCGAATACCTCGGCGCCGCCGGCTGCCTGCCGGTGAATTCCTGCACGGCGGCGCTGCATACCGCATTGGCTGTTTGGGGTATCGGGCCTGGCGATGAGGTGATCACCACGCCCATGACATTCGCGGCCTCCGTCAACGTTATTGAACACGTTGGCGCGAAGCCGGTGCTGGTGGATGTGCAGCCGGATACCCTGAATATTGATCCCGGGAAGATCGAGGCTGCTGTTTCCGGCAGGACCCGTGCCATCATTCCGGTCCATTACACCGGACACCCGGCCGACATGGATGAGATTACCGGGATCGCCGCACGGCGCCGCCTGCTTGTGCTGGAGGACGCGGCCCATGCCCTGCCCGCGAAATACAAGGACAGGATGATCGGCTCGGGAACCAACCCGACCGCCTTCAGTTTCTATGCCACCAAGAATCTGACTACGGGCGAGGGTGGCGTGCTGGCCGGCGCTCCGGATTTTCTCGAGACGGCGCGTATCGTCAGCTTGCACGGCATGAGCCGGGACGCATGGAAACGCTACGGAAGGGAGGGTAGCTGGTTTTACGAGATCGTGCTGCCGGGCTTCAAATACAACATGACGGATATGCAGGCAGCACTCGGGTTGTGTCAGTTGCGCAAGCTCGAGCACTTCCAAACGCGCCGCCGGGAAATTGTCGCGCGCTATAACCATGCATTCGGGCAACAGACGTGGTTTCAAATTCCAGCAACACGTGCCTATGTTGAACACGCATGGCATTTGTACGTATTGCGCTTGATTCCACGGGGGCTCAAAATCAACCGCGACCAGTTTATTGACGAGCTGAAGAAGCGGGGCATCGGCACATCAGTACACTTTATTCCGGTACATGTTCACCCGTATTACCGGGACAAGTATGGCTATCGGCCAGAGCAATTTCCGGTGGCTTTAGAAAACTATCAACGTATGCTGAGCCTGCCATTGTATCCCACACTCAGCGATGCAGAAGTGGACCGTATCATCCAATCCGTACTGGACATTGCCAAGAAAAACCAACGATGAGAGCTGGCAAACGCTGCTTTGATATAGTGTTTTCCATGCTGGGCTTGATTGTCTGCATACCGCTGTTTGTGTTGATCGGTCTCGCGATAAAGCTGGATGATGGCGGACAGGTATTCTTTCGCCATGAGCGAATTGGCAGACACGGGAAACCGTTCCGCATGTGGAAGTTCCGCAGCATGGTGGAGAATGCCCTGGCACTGGGAGGAGAATTGACGGTGGGCAGGGATCCGCGCATTACCCGTATCGGGCATCTGTTGCGTCAGACCAAGCTCGATGAATTGCCGCAGCTGATCAATGTGCTGGCGGGGCAGATGAGTTTTGTGGGTCCACGCCCGGAAGTCGCCAAGTACATGGCACTGTACAATCCGGAGCAGTGCAAGGTTCTGGAATTGGTTCCGGGAATTACCGACCCGGCGTCGGTAGCCTATCGCAACGAGAACGAACTGCTGGCTAGCAGTCCGGAGCCGGAACGGCTTTATGTAGAGCAGATTATGCCGGACAAGATCAGGATCAACATCGAATACGCATCCGGCGCCACCGCTTGGAGCGATCTGCGGATGATTGCGCTGACCTTTGCCCGATTGTTCCCATACTGAGCGGCCATCTGCCAAGCAGCTTTGATGAACATCATCTTACGTGCCACGCGCTCGCTGATGCAGCGCGGACCCAGACGCACCCTGGGAATTGCCTCGTCATATATCGCTGATAGCTTGTTTGATCTCCGCTATGGAACGGATACCTTGTGGCACGTAGGTATGGAGCGTCTTACCGAATCAGAAGAGCTGCGCAAGCATGGGTATGGTTATCAACCTACTCGCGCCCGAGCCTTCTCGCGGTTGTTGGTGCACATGCAGCTTCCACCTCATCTTGGATTTGTAGACCTTGGTTGCGGAAAAGGCAGGGTATTGATGCTGGCTGCGAGGTTCCCGTTTGATCCGATTCGAGGTGTGGAATTATCTGGCATGCTCTGCAACAAAGCTCGCTTCAATTTGCAGAAATATGCTAGGCACTTCCCGCGCGCGGCACATGTGGAAATCCATGAGAACAATGCTGCTGACTATCCCTTACAAGCCGATGAAAACGTGCTCTTCATGTTCAATCCATTCGATGAAGCGTTTATCGAAGTCATGGTGACAAAACTGCGCAAGTCGCTCGTTGATCATCCGCGCGCATTCTATGTCATTTACAACAATCCCATTCATGCCCACGCACTGGATGAGGCCGATATATTGCCGGTACGCAAACAGTACCGGATTGGAACCAGCTGCTTTGCGGTTTACTCGAATCGGGAGCTACCTCCCGAGACCACACACAAGCTTTGCGATGCAATTGCCTAGTTTCCTCGCTTGGAATTTCTGCTTGGCGCGTCGTCGGTCGGCGCGATGTGGTGCCATATTGGCCGTCGCCGGGCTGCTCGGAATGGTGCTGCTGGTTTTGACACCCACGGTGTATGCTGAGCGAGGCTTAACGATAGTGGACGATGGTCAAGCCAGGGCCTGTATTACTCTCTATGAATCCGGGCGATCACCTGTGGGCGATTTTGCATTACAAGAATTGCGCTCATACCTTGAAAAAATCACCGGAGTCTATCTGCAGGCAAGAACTCTGGCGTTGCCGGACAAATGGCGCTTGGCTTCGTCTGTGATTGTGACTCTGGCGCCCTGTGGCCATGAGCCTGTTTCGCTTCCAATGCGGCGCTTGATTGCAGCGCTTTCCAAGGATCCTCCTGATTCATTTTTGCTCAAATCAACTACCGACTCGGTGATTATGGTAGGCAATGATGCGCGCGGTACGCTGTATGCGGTGTATGCGGCACTTGAAGCGGTGGGAGTCAGATTCCTAGCTCCGGCCTATGGTTTTTATCACGGTTATAACGAAATTGTGCCACACGCGCGTAGTCTTGTTTTTCCGGAAACCTCCTGCGTGCAGCAACCGGCGTTCAGATTTCGCAAGATATACGTTGATGGTTCTTTCACTCAAAACCCAGAGAATCTGCCGGCTCTTCTCGATTGGATGGCGAAGAATCGTTTGAATGTTCTGGCTGCCAGTGCCAAGCGCCAGTATCCCTCAACTTCATCCTGGGGTGATTATGTTCGGGACCCGCGGATTATGCGTGCGATGCGCCGGCGCGGCATCATCGCGGAAGTTGGCGGACATGGCTATGATGTATTCATCCCATTTGCCAAGTATCCGCCCTTTTACGAATTGCGTGACTCGTTCCCTTGCTTTTCACGCGCGGGAGTTTTGCAGACGTATATCCGAAATGTCATCCGCTATTTGAAAAATCATCCTGAAATTAGAATTTTTGATGCCTGGCCGCCCGACGGTCGGCATTGGTGCGCACAAGATTTGAAGAAATGGGGCACCCCGGAAGAGATACAGGCGCAGGTTATTGTTAGCCTGGATACCGCGGTTCACCGGAGCGTACCGGGAGTGACGGTCGAGATGCTCTCTTATGCCGCCGCTCAGAATCTCCCAATTACTCAATTGCCCGCGAATATCATGGTTGATTTCGCGGCCTACAACCGCAGTTACACGCATAATTTGTTTGATTCCTCGGATCAGAAAAACAGGCAGTTTGCGGCAATTCTCCGGGCATGGGCCGACCGCGCCCATTTTAAAGGGGCTCTGTGTTACTACAGTTACTATCGCAAATACAGCTGGGACTCGCGCCCGGTAATACTCACACATTTGATTGCAGCCGAGGCCGGGGAATTCCGCCACTTGGGTTTGAGCGGACTGGGGAGCTACTCCGAGCCTGCGGACTGGGTTACCTATGAATTCACGCATTATCTGGTGGCGCAGGTTTCATGGAATCCGTCGCTGGATGTGGATCGCTTTTTATCGGATTACCTTGATGCACGGTATGGGCGGGCGGCAAACGGAATGAGGGTCTATTTCAATTCTGTCGAAAAGGCTGGGCAGATATTGTTCGATTCCCCGGGTGGCGCTTTTGAGCAGAAGAGTCCGGAAAGATTGCTGCGCATGAATGCCGCACTTGAAGACTACGGCAAAGCACAGCAGGCGCTTCAAAATGCCCTGATAACAGCCGGCACGGATCGTGACGCCGGATACTTCATTAAACGGCTCAATTGGAATCTTGAATTCACCCTCCTCGATCTGCATGCACGGATTGCGGCTGCTTATCATGAGATGCAACAAGCCGCAACCCTCGAACGTCGAGCGAGGGAACTTGTATATCTGCATCGCGACGATGGGATATTCCTGTACCCCCTTTATTCGGTACGCATGGACGAATATCGCAACACCGACAAACGGTCTTCTTTCGATGAGCCATGGAAGGCGCGAAGCGCCGAGGCGAAGAGCCTGCGGTAGCCCCAGCGGCCGTAGCACCGGGTCCGCGTGGTGCGAAGGCCGCGCCGGGGCGTAAAGCCAGGGTGGAGGAAACCGTGCGCAGTAACGGTTTC
>DAHUYB010000015.1 GCA_027315405.1 Gammaproteobacteria bacterium
AGAGCATCGCCTTTACACGGCGAGGGTCGGGGGTTCGATCCCCTCAGCACCCACCACCCGCTGCGGAGTGGTAGTTCAGCTGGTTAGAATACCGGCCTGTCACGCCGGGGGTCGCGGGTTCGAGTCCCGTCCACTCCGCCATACAGTAGTACTGTGAAAGGGCGCCCGCGTGGCGCCCTTTTTCCTGATTGACATCGATAGCTGTATTTTTCAGGATTATCCGCCATGGTGATACAAGCATTCCGGGATAATATTCCCAAATGGCTGACGGGCATCATTCTGGTACTGATTATCGGACCGTTCGCGCTCTGGGGCATCAATTCATATTTTTCCGCCTCCGGCAATACCTCAGTGGCGAAGGTGAACAGTACTGAGATTTCTCCCCAGGATTTCCAGCAAGCCTATCAGAGCCGTTACCAGCAGTTGCAACAGGCGTTCGGCGCCTCCTTCAAACCCGGATTGATCGACGAGAAGCAACTCCGCCAGGAAGTGCTGCGCCAGCTCATCAACGAGACCCTGCTTGACCAACAGGTTGCAAAGCAGCATTACAATGTCAGTGACGCAGATCTTGTGTCCGCCGTGCAACAAATACCCGCTTTCCAGGTGGACGGCAAGTTTTCCGCGCAGGTGTATCAGGCAACGCTTTCCGGCAACGGGTTGACAGCCGCGACCTTTGAACAGCGTGAACGCCAGGGGCTCACCGTGAGCCAACTGCAGAACGCCATTCAGGCCAGCGCATTCGGCACACCGCAACAGCTTGAACTCGATCAGGCAGTGCAGAATGAGCAACGCCAGATCGCTTACGTCACGGTTGCTACCAAACCGTACCTGGACCAGGCTAAGGTCTCGGATGCCGATATTGCCGCCTATTACAAAGCACATGCGGATCAATTCATGACGCCTGAAAAAGTCACGCTCGCCTATGTAGAGCTGGATGAGACACAACTGGCGAAAGGGATACAGGCGAGCGATGCGCAATTGCAGGCTCTCTATCAACAGCAGATTGCATCTTTCAAGCAGGATGAAACACGCGAAGCGCAACACATACTGATCGCGGTGAATGGCAACGATCCCAAAGCCGACGCAGCCGCCAAGGCCAAGGCGGAGGATATTCTCAAACAACTCAAGGCCGGAGCGGATTTTGCCAAACTCGCCGAGAAGTATTCCGATGACCCGGGCTCGGCGAAGCGTGGCGGTGATCTGGGTTGGATCGAGCGCGGCGCCATGGTAAAATCCTTCGAAGACGCGCTCTTTAATATCCCCAAGGTGGGCGATGTGGTGGGGCCTATCCGCAGCCAGTATGGTTATCACATCATCAAGCTAGACGGGATTCGCGCGCCCAGCACTAAACCGTTTGACCAGGTACGCGGGCAATTGCTGGCTGAATACCAAAAGAAACGGGCGGATGACGAGTACTTTGCACTCGGCGATAAACTGGCAAATCTCGCTTATGAGCATCCTGATTCCCTGCAGAAGGTAAGCAAGCAGCTCAATCTGCCCATCGAGAGCGTCGATAATGTAACCCGTGACAGCGGCAGCGGTATCGCCGCCAATCCGGCTGTCCGCCGCAAGGCATTCAGCAATGAAGTTTTGATTCAGGGCAACAACAGTGACCCTATCCAGATCGGACCCAATCATGTGGTGGTTATTCGTGTGCAGGCTCATAGACCCAGCGAGCAGAAACCGCTAGCCGAAGTCCATGATCAGATTGCGACGCTTCTCAAGCAACAGCAGGCTGTGCAGAAAGCCCAGCAAACCGCCCAGTCTGTCGAAACTGCCCTCAAGTCAGGTCAAGATATCGCCCAGGTGGCAAAGAAGTACGCTCTGAGTTTCACGGCGGCGAAGTTTGTAAGTCGCACCGACGCCAGCGTGCCGCCAGCAGTGCTCACTGCCGCTTTCGCGGCGCCCAAACCGACGAGCGGCGCATCCGAGTCAGAAACAGTGGCGTTGGCTGATGGTGAGCAGGCGGTATTCGTGCTAAGCAGCGTAAAAGCCGGCGATATATCCAATTTAAGCAAGGACCAAAGCATGGTGAAATTACGGGAATTGAGTCAGCTCAATGCAAACGCCGAATTCGCGGCCTATTTGGCAAATCTGCGCCAACATGCCAAGATCAAAATCTATAGCAATAACATCCAGGAATAAAAGTACCTTGACCGTATTGAAAAACAGGCCCGCAGCGCGGGCCTGTTTTTTCTAGGTGTTGAAGCCCGATTACCCGATGCTCATGCCCACGTGACTATAGCCCGCGTCCACGTACAGAATTTCACCGGTGATGCCGGCGGCCAGGTCGGAGCACAGAAATGCCGCGGCATTGCCCACATCCTCGATGCTGACGTTGCGTTTGAGCGGCGTCATCGTTTGCACGTGTTCGAGAATCGAGCGGAAACCGCCGATGCCTGCTGCGGCCAGGGTTTTGATGGGTCCGGCGGAAATACCATTGACGCGGATACCTTCGGGTCCGAGGGCATTGGCCAGGAAACGCACGTTGGCTTCGAGACTGGCTTTGGCGGGGCCCATGACGTTGTAGTTGGGAATGGCGCGTACCGCGCCTAGATAAGTCAGAGTCAGCAGGGCCGCGGGACGCTCCTGCATCATGGGCCGGCCCGCCTTGGCGAGCGCTGCCAGGCTATAGGCGCTGATGTCGTGGGCGATGCGGAAACCCTCGCGGGTCACCACATCGGCATAATTGCCCGTCAGTTGTTCGCGGGGAGCGAAAGCCACGGAATGCACAATGATGTCGAGTGCGTTCCAATGACGTTTCAGGGCCGCAAAAGCAGCTTCAATCTCGGTATCGCTGGCAACGTTCATGGGGAATGTGAGCTGCGAGCCGAATTCCTTGGCCATGCTTTCCACCCGTTCCTTGAGGCGCTCGCCTTGGTAGGTGAAGGCGAGACCTGCGCCCTCGCGACGGAAGGCCTCAGCGATACCATAGGCGATGGAACGTTCACTGGCGAGTCCAACGATAAGTGCACGTTTACCGGTGAGAAACCCCATGGGGACTCCTTGGAAAGCATTGGGTCATAAATTGACCGCGATGCAGGCAATTAGCTGCTGGCAGATTGATCGGTGACATCCACGTAGAGCTTGAGTTGTTCGCCTGCGTGGATGTAGCCATGCTTATTTATTCCATTCCAATTGGCGATGTTCGCGACGCTAACGCGAAAACGCGAGGAAATGGAATACAACGAATCACCCGCGTGGACTGTGTAATAAACGGTACGTTGGCTGTCCTCGGGACCCGGACCGGTCGCAGAGGCGGTATCCAGCACCCGCGCATGGCGCGATCGGATCGTAAGCTTTTGGCCCACATGCAGCAGATAGTGGCGACCCAGTCCATTCCACTGGATCAGTTCTGCCACCTTGACGTCATAGCGGCGCGCGATGCTCCATAGAGATTCACCTTGTCTAACGCGATGCACAATGCGTCCGTGGGGCTCGTAGCGGTCGTGGACATAGCGATGCCTGCGCGCCACGCGCGCTTCCGCCACCAAAGTGACATTGGCCAGGGTTTTGCGCGCCACCGGAATCAATAGCATCTGGCGCACACGGATGAGGTTACCATGAATGCCGTTAAGCTCCCGTAGTACGGCAACCGTGGTGTGGTAATGGCGCGCGATTCCACCCAGGGTGTCGCCGCTATGCACGCTGTGCGTATCCCACTGCACCCGGTCGTGAGGCGGCAAAGAAGCAAGCGCCGTTGCAAACGCATCCTTCTTGTCCAGCGGCACCAATAAGGTATAAGGACCCTTCGGATCAGTGGCCCAACGATTGAAGCCGGGGTTCAGCAGGTACATCTGTTGATTGCTGATGCCAGCGAGTCTGGCTGCGGTGGCCAGATCAATTTGACCGCCCGCATTGACCTGTGCCAGATAGGCTTTGTTGGGGATCGGCGGCAGATCCACGCCGTCATGTCCCGGGGTGGCGATCAGCTGGCAGATGGCCAGTAGCCGCGGTACGTAGGCGCGGGTTTCGGCCGGCAGATCCAAGTGCCAGAAATCCGTGGGCAGGCCGCGACGCCGGTTGCGCTCGATGGCGCGGCTCACTGTGCCGCCGCCGGAATTGTAGGCCGCCAGTGCCAGCAACCAATCGTTGTTGAATTCATTGTGCAGATATTGGAGATAATCCAAGGCCGCGTTTGTGGAAGCCACAATGTCGCGGCGACCGTCATACCACCAGTTCTGTTTTAGATCCCAGCGCCGGCCGGTACCGGGGATAAATTGCCACAGACCCGCGGCGCGACCATTGGAATAGGCGAATGGATCAAACGCACTTTCCACCACCGGCAGCAGTGCGATATCCAACGGCATCTTGTGCGCCTGCACCTGTTGCACGATGTAATACAGATAAGGGCGTGCACGGTTGGCGGTACGCTGCAAATAGGAGCCGTGCTCGGCAAACCAATTGAGCTCGCCCTGCACACGCCCATCACCGCCTGCAGTTGAAAGGCTGAAATGTTTGCCGAGGAAATCCCAGAGGTTGTCGTATTTAATTTCCGCCGGGGTGATGGTGATATCTTCCCACTGGATCAGCGGCGAAGTATCATTCACATCCGGAATGGGCGTGGCCGTGTCGGCGCCGATGGCCGGATTGGCGTTAGTAACCGCAGCTGGCGGGGTTGTTGTGGCGGCCGGCGGAGCAGCGCTATTCGCGGGCGGTATGTGATTCAGCGTCGCGCAGCCGCCGAGAATCAGGCCGCAGGCGCACACCAGGGCGAGTAACGTTGTGCATCGGATCATTGGGTATATGGCTCGTTCAGGTAAAAGTATCTTTCCAATTTCGGATCACGGCAAAAACCTCTATCGGATTCCGCAGTTCATGTCCCGCATGCCGCTCTGCGGCGCTCACCACGCTCGGCACGCCGCAGCGCAGAAACGGATTCACGCCGCGTTCCCGCCCCAGGGTGGACGGCAGGGTCGGCAGGTTCCGGCTCCGAAGTTCCGCAGCCCCCTCAGCATAGTTGAGGATGTCGCGGTTGCCAGGTTCCACTGCCCGGGCAAACCGCAAATTTGCCACGGTGTATTCGTGCCCGCAGCAGATTGCCGTAGAATCCGGCAACGCCGAAAGCTTTGCCAGAGAACGACTCATCTGTGCGGCGGTGCCCTCGAACAGCCGCCCGCAGCCGGCGCTGAACAGCGTGTCACCGCAGAATACTATATTGTGGCCGCAGTAAGCGATATGCCCGGCGGTATGCCCGGGGATTTCCAGCACTTTGAAGCGGGTTTCCAGGGCCGGGATGTCCGCTTGCTGGCCTTCCCGGAGCGGCTGGTTCACCGCTTCTATGGCTTCGCCGGCCGGGCCGAAAACCGGGCAGTCGAACCGCGCGGCCAATATCGCAGCCCCGCCCGTATGATCCGCATGATGATGCGTGACGAAGACCGCAGCCAGCAGCAGCTGACGTTTAGCAAGTGCCTTAAGGACCGGCGCAGCATCACCTGGATCCACCGCAACGGCGGTCTTGGAACCGGCCAGCAACCAGATGTAATTGTCGCGGAACGCCGGCAGGGGTATGAGTTCAAAAGCCATGCGCTTATGGTAGCGAAGTCGACCGCAGCCTCCAAATCAGGCGTATTGTGCTAATGTTCCGCAGCAGGGTGTGCGATGAGCATGACAGCGCATTTGCAGCATGCAGGCTGAACTGAATTCCTGGTTTGAGGAGCGTATCGGCGCTTACCTGCTGAGGCAGGAGCGCACAGCGCTCGCCGAAGTATTGCCGACTGTTTTCGGCTATTTCCTGGTGCAGGCCGGTTTTTGGGGGCCGCCTGGCGCGTTATTGCAGTCCAGCGCCATTCGTGCGCGTTTCGTGCTCGCTCCGCAGCGCGCCGCTGCCGGGGTCCAGGTCTGCGCTCATCCGGGTGATCTGCCTTTCGCTAGTGATTCCGTGGATGCTGTATTGCTGCCGCATACGCTGGAACATTCCAAGGACCCGCATCGCATATTGCGTGAAGTCGAGCGCGTGTTGGTCGGCGAGGGACATATCATCGTGCTGGGATTTCATCCCTGGGGATCGTGGGCTTTGCGGCAGCAACTCGGCAGCGTTACGCCCTGGGCCGGTAACTATGTGTCTGCCGGGCGCCTGCAGGCATGGCTGACGGTACTCGGTTTTGAAACCCTGCGCCTGCAACATTATCTTTTTCGTCCGCCGTTTCATCACCGCTTATTGGTGCGCAGTGCCTTTCTCGACCGATTGCACTGGCGCCTGAGTGCCAGCGCCTATATGCTGGTGGCCCGCAAGCGGGTATTTGCCGTAACACCGCTGCGCCTCAAGCGCGCCAGGCCGCGGCCGGCATTTGCAGGCGTGGCTAAACCAACCGTGTGATGAATGCAATGGGCGAGGTCGAGATATATACCGATGGTGCGTGCCGCGGTAACCCGGGTCCGGGCGGCTGGGCGGCGGTATTGCGTAGCAACGGGCATGAAAGGATTCTGCAGGGTGCGGAAACGCAAACTACCAACAACCGCATGGAACTCACCGCCGCAGTGCGCGCGTTGGAAGCGCTTACACAACCCTGCCGTGTGATTTTGTATACCGATTCTGAATACGTGCAGCGCGGTATCAGTGAATGGCTGACGGCATGGAAGCTGCATGGCTGGAAAACCGCGAATAAAAAAGCGGTCAAGAATCAGGACCTGTGGCAACAACTGGATACGGCCACGGTCCGACACCGGGTGGATTGGCGCTGGGTGCGCGGGCATGCGGGTAATACGGGTAATGAGCAGGTGGATCGGCTTGCCAATGCGGCTATCAATGAGATGCTGGAAGCAGGCACCCAAGAATGAGAAGTGCAAAGTCCAGACATGCTGTCATTTTAACCTAAGAACCGGAAAACGCATGCGTCAAATTGTCCTGGATACTGAAACCACCGGTTTGGAACCCGCTGAAGGTCACCGCATCATTGAAATCGGTTGTATCGAACTGCTGGATCGGCGCTTCACGGGGCGCACCTTCCATGAATATGTGAACCCAGACCGGGAAGTGGAGCCGGGCGCACTCGATATCCACAACCTCAGCAATGAGTTCCTGTCCAACAAACCGCGCTTTGCCGAGATTGCACAGTCCTTCCTGAAGTTCATCGAGGGCGCCGAACTGGTCATACATAACGCCGCCTTTGATGTGACGTTCATCAATAATGAGCTGCGCATCCTGGGTCACGCCGACGCGGACATTACTCAACGCTGTGGCGTACTGGATACGCTGGCATTGGCGCGCCGCCTGCATCCGGGACAGAAGAACAGCCTGGATGCGCTCTGCAAGCGCTATAACGTGGACAATTCCGCGCGTCAGTTTCACGGCGCGTTGCTGGATGCCCAGATACTCGCGGATGTGTATCTTGCCATGACCGGGGGCCAGGCGGCGTTGCTGTTGGATGCCGCGGCGGATATGTCTGGGCGAATGCAGAATTCCAAGCGCAATCAAGTAAACCGGGCCGGGTTGAACTTGCGGGTACTGCGTGCATCGGAGCAGGAACGCGAGGCTCACCGGCGCAAACTCGAGGCTATCGCCAACTCCAGTGGCGGGAAATGTCTATGGCAGGACGATTAGATGAAAAATGAGCAGGACCCTGTCAATGTACAGGTACGCGGCATGGCTGGAAACGCATTCACATTGTTTTTGGGCTCCGCACCGGCTTGGTACAAATGCTGCATTCTCGCCTTCCTGCTGATTAACCCACTGATGCTGTTCGGCGGCGGCACATTTGCCGTCGGGTGGCTGCTGGTGGTGGAATTCATTTTCACACTGGCGATGGCATTGCGGTGTTATCCGCTGCAAGCCGGCGGCTTGCTGGCGCTGGAAGCGGTGATCCTGGGTATGGCCAAACCGGCGGCCGTGTACGCTGAGGTCAGCCACAATCTGCCGGTGCTGCTGCTGCTGATGTTCATGGTGGCGGGCATTCTCTTCATGCAGGAGCTGCTGCTCGGCGTGTTCACTTGGCTGCTGTTGTCGGTAAGACGTAAGTGGCTGCTGAGTATGTTGTTTTGCGGAGTGTCGGCACTGTTGTCGGCGTTTCTGGATGCGCTTACCGTGACCGCGGTGCTGATTACCGTCTGCGGTGGATTTTATGCCGTGTATCACGCCAGCATCAGCTCGGCTGAAAACCCACTGCACGACAGCGTTGAGCTGGAGGAATTCCGCGCCTTCTTGCGCAGCCTCATGATGCACGCCTTGGCGGGTACCGCGATGGGGGGCGTGGCAACTCTGATAGGGGAGCCGCAGAATCTGCTGATCGGTGAAACCGTCGGCTGGCACTTCATGGACTTCATCCATGCCATGTCACCCATTTCGCTGCCGATTATCGCTGCAGGCATGGTGCTGGTGGTGGTGCTGGAGAAAACCCGCCGCTTCGGTTACGGTGCCGAATTGCCGGACGCGGTGCGCGGCGTTCTGCAACAGCACGCCGAAGCGAGCTCCAGGCAGCAGGACTGGAGGCGACCACTGACACTGCTGGTGCAGGTGTTGGCGGGTATCCTGCTGATCGCAGCCCTGATGCTGCACATCGCCGAAGTCGGGCTGGTGGGACTTGCATTGCTGGTATTATTGACCGCCTTCACGGGCGTGGTCGATGAGCGACGCATCGCACATGCGTTCCAGGAAGCCATGCCGTTCACCGCGTTGCTGGTGGTGTTTTTCGCGGTGGTGGCGGTGATCCAGCACGCTGGTCTGTTTACGCCAATTATCTACTGGGTGCTGGGGTTCGAGGGCCGGGCGCAATTAACCTTGCTGTATGTCGCCAACGGCCTGCTGTCCTCGGTTAGTGACAATGTGTTCGTGGCCACGGTGTATATCAAGCAGGTACAGGAGGCCTTTCTTGCGCATTCCATCAGCCGCCAACAGTTGGAATTGTTGGCAGTGGCCATCAATGCGGGCACCAACATTCCCAGCGTGGCCACACCCAACGGCCAGGCGGCTTTCCTGTTTCTGCTGACTTCCGGAATTGCGCCACTAATCCGCCTGTCGTATCTGCGCATGGTGTGGATGGCTTTGCCGTATACCATCGTGCTGACCAGCGTGGGTTTGCTGGCGTTATTGTTGCTCGTCTGATCGTTATGAATTCAGCTACACTAACTGCATGCCATGTGCGGGCCCCAGGCTTACGGCTCTGGCAAGCGTCCACGGCGTCTTAAAGGAGGCAATCGGCGATGAGAAAGTACGGGATATTAGTCACGGTAGTGTTGCTGCTGGCCCCGCTGCTAGCGCAGGCGGATCCGCAGGCTCAGGCTTCTCAGGATCAAGCCTCGCAGGTTTCCCAGAGTCCGGCTTTGCAGGATGTCTTCAGCTACAGCTATCTGCAGGTCAACCGTTTGTCGGAACAATCGGATTTTTTTAATGACCGTTCCGCGGGGCAGGGGCTGAAGTTCTCCTATGGCTTTAACGGCGGGGTTTATCTTTTTGGCCAGTGGAACCGGTTGAATTTCGCGCGTCTGGCGGGCCATCACGATCTTTCCGGCATCGGCATCGGCGCCCACCAGGAATACAGTCAATCCACATCATTCTTTATCGACCTGGGATTTTTGCGCGACCGCCTGAGCGGCAGTCTGGGCGGTGCCACGGATAATTACTGGCGCGTCACCTATGGATTTCAGAGTCACCTATCCAGTTTTGTGGCGCTCAGCGGCGCTATCTTCACCGAGCGCAACACGGATTTCGGGCGCCGGCCCTTTGGCGAACGCCTGGGCTTGAGTTTCGGCGGCAGCGTGCTGGCGTTGGGGGTTTTTGGCGAGCACACCGCCAATGGCAATCGTGTGGAAGCCGAATTGAACTGGTACTACCCATAAACCGGGTATTTCCGTCATCAGTTCAGCCCGGCATTGCCTGAATGAATCGTTATCCTGATCTTGCCAGGCTGCTGGGCGTCGGGTTCCGGCAGCGGCTGCGGCGCATTTACGGCGGGTTGCGGCGGGATCTTTATCTGGATGTGTGGTTTCCGCATATTCCGCTGGCGGTGGCCATCGCACTCTTCGGTCTATTGAAAATCTCGCCGGCCCTTTTACAGGCCCTGGGCTTGCATCTGTTCAGTGCTGCGCTGACGGTGCGGTCCGCCGCCCAGGTGCATTCTGTTCTGAACAGGGCAGGGAGCGCGGCGATCGGGATATTTCTGATCGTCATGGCCATCGGCCTGCTCTTGCGCTCAAAGCTTGCCTGGGTGATTGTCCTGGTTACGCTGGCTGTACACCTGTTGTTTGGTCTCATTACCCGCGGCCACATTCCGGAAACCCTGCTGATCTGCAATGCGCTCCTGCTGGCCGCGGTGCTGGCCAGCTATCGCAGTTTTCGGCGCAGCAGCCTGGCCACCGGTACGCTGTTTGCGATCACCAGTATCATCCTGCTGCTGGTGTACGCGGTTTCCGGAAGTTATGAGTTGGGGGCGGAATTCAAACCACCCATTACCGACATCGCCACTGCCTTTTATTTTTCCGTGGAAACCATGTCCACGGTGGGTTACGGCGACATCACGCCTGCAACCATTGAGGCCAGACTGTTTGTTATTTCAATCATTGTATTGGGGGTCAGCATCTTCGCAGCCTCCCTGAGCGCTATCCTGGTGCCGGTCATCAACAGGCGCATTACCAATCTCTTGAAGCCGGGAGACAAGAAAATGGACAGAACCGATCATTACGTGATTGTCGGGGATACCCCGCTGTCGCATAACACCTACAAGGCGCTCTTGGCGCGTCATCAGGATGTCACCATGATTTTCCCGCGCGGCTTCGGGGATGACCGCCACGCCAGCATGGATATCGTGGTGGGCGATCCCAGCAATCTGGAGATATTGCGCGAAGCCGGCGCCGACCGCGCACGCGCGGTATTGGCCTTACGCGAGGATGATTCCGAGAATGCCTTCGTGGTGCTGGCGATGCGCGAACTGAATGAAAAAGTAAAAACCGTGGCGGTGGTGCACAATTCGCGTAACCTGGCCAGCGTCAAGCGCGTGCATCCTGACCTGATTATCTCGCCACAGATTCTCGGCGGTGAGCTGCTGGCAATGGCGTTGAGCGGAGAGGATATGAATACCCAGAACCTGCTCGATCAGCTGTTGGTCTATCACACTTAGATTCATGGCCCTGGGTCACGCCATTCAAGGCGCAGCCCGCCATCGTTGGAAGCCGTTATATTTATGACCGTACGCACACGTTTTGCTCCCAGTCCTACGGGCTATCTGCATATCGGCGGCGCCCGCACCGCTTTGTTCTGTTGGCTGTATGCACGCCATCATGGTGGACAGTTCATTCTGCGCATCGAGGACACGGACCGGGAGCGTTCCACGCAAGCGGCGGTGCAAGCCATTCTGGACGGCATGCAGTGGCTTGACCTGAAGCACGACCAAGGTCCGTTCTATCAGACCCACCGATTTGAGCGCTACCGGCAGGTGGCACAGCAGTTACTCACCGCCGGGCATGCCTATCATTGCTACTGCTCCAAGGAAGAACTGGAGCAGATGCGTGCCGAGCAGTTGGCCCGCAAGCAAAAGCCGCGCTACGATGGCCGCTGCCGCAACCACAGCATCCCTCGCGCCGGCGTGCAGCCGGTGATCCGCTTTAAAAATCCCTTGACCGGGCAAACAGTGGTAAACGATTTGGTGCGCGGCCAGGTGGTGTATGACAACAGCGAACTGGATGATCTCATCATCGCACGCTCCGACGGTACACCCACCTACAATTTTACAGTGGTGGTGGACGACATGGATATGCAGATCACCCACGTGATCCGCGGCGATGATCATCTCAATAACACGCCGCGGCAAATCAATATTTTCAGCGCCTTGCGCGCACCGCCGCCAGCATATGCCCACCTGCCCATGATTCTCGGTCCGGATGGCGCCAAGCTTTCCAAGCGCCATGGCGCCGTAAGCGTGATGCAGTATCGTGAGGAAGGCTATCTTCCCGAAGCAGTGATTAATTATCTGGTACGGCTTGGCTGGTCGCATGACGATCAGGAAATCTTCAGCCGCGACGAGATGGTGAAATATTTCGACATCCAGGACGTGAATAAATCCGCGTCAGCCATCAACCCGGAAAAATTGCTGTGGCTCAACCAGCATTACATCAAGAGCGCTGATCCCAACACGCTGGCGCCTGAATTGGGCTGGCAGCTGGGGCGCATCGGCGTGCCAGTGCAGGATCCGGCAAAGCTGGCCGCCGTGGTGCGTGCCCAGCTGGAACGCGCCAAGACTCTCAGGGAAATGGCACAAGCCAGCCGCTTCTTCTTCGAGGAATTCAGCGACTACGATCCCAAGGCCGCCGACAAGAACCTGACGGCGGAAAGCCTGCCGGCACTGCGGGACATCCGTGCACGTCTGGCGCTGTTGAATGATTGGTCCGCGCCTGCCGTGCACAGCGCCTTGGAGGCCGCGGCGGCGGCATTGGGGCTGAAGCTCGGCAAAGTTGCCCAGCCAGTGCGCGTGGCGGTGTCAGGCAGCGGTGTGTCGCCACCCATGGATGTCACCCTGGAAGTCCTCGGCCGGGAACTGAGTTTGGCGCGCCTGGATCGTGCCATTGGCTGGATTGCAGCACACACGGCCGCTGATCCAGAGCTTTTTGGTTGACAGCTCCGGTAGCAAACCGGAAAATACGCGCCCCACGTGGGGCCATAGCTCAGCTGGGAGAGCGCCTGCATGGCATGCAGGAGGTCGCCGGTTCGATCCCGGCTGGCTCCACCAGGATATGACGGCGAGAGCAGCAACCAGCCATCCGCGGCGCGCTGACCTGCTCGGACATCCTGTCCGGGCACTCGGCGGGGCGAAGCGACGCTTCGCCTGCGCGCATCTTGTGCTGACTCACTCCACCAGCAGGTCCCGCAAGAGGAATTTCGGAGACGTTTACCGCCTCGTCCCCATCGTCTAGAGGCCTAGGACATCGCCCTTTCACGGCGGTAACAGGGGTTCGACTCCCCTTGGGGACGCCCTTTTAACCATCACTACGGCCATCCTGTAGCATACCCGGCAGCCTAGGGTGTCCGGATCCAGTTCGACCTTTTCCACCATGTCCCCCAGTGCCGATCTCAGATCCTCAGCCTCCATACCCTCAAAAGCGGCCGCTCGGCGTTCAATGGCCTGATGGACCTCTTCCTCCGTGATGGAGGCCATGGCCATCCGTGCCTTGTTTCCCCCTTCCAGTTTGGCGATCTCGGCCTTGATCATCAGGCGCCGGTGCTCGTATTCCTCGATTTTCCGCAATATAGGGCCCAATTCTGTGGTTTCTGTCAGGATCCCGGTCAGTGTCCCGATCTTCGCGGTGAGCTGGCGGAGTTCTATATGCAGCGGTTTGGAAGCATCCTGCCGGATGCTTGAGCGTGCGCGCCTGGCATATGCCAGCAACCTATTGGCGAGTGCAGGCGCGAGCAGATCCTCCCGGATCCTCGATAGCACAGCTGTATCGACCATGGAGGCTTTAATCGAGCGATTCGCACCTGGCGCTGTCGTGACACGGTAACGCCCGATCCCCCATCCGTTCCAGGGAATGCCGGCCGGCGTCCTCAAAAGCCCCGTTAACAGGTGCTTTGATTCGCGCGCACGATAATTGGTGTCCGATCCATGCTCGAGCCGTCCGAGCAGCTGCTCGGCTTCGTCACGTGTAATCAGTCCCTCATGGGTTCCATCCTGGATCACCCAGTCAGCACGCGGACGCCGTTTGCGCCCCTGCCGTCTACCGTCCACATAGCTGCTTCGCATGTTCCAGACAGTGCAACCGGCATAGGTGAGTGCATTCCACTCGAGATCCACAAGTGCACTAATGTGTAGGCCTGACAGGCGTGCAGCAGCACGTCTTGGTCGGCCAGTGAGGCGCAACTGCAGGTATCGGCGCACGCATGCTGCCTCATGGCTCGGCATGAGCCTGGACTTCATTACAGGCAACCCTTCACGGATCGCGCCGGTGGCGACGTGCTCGAGACGATATCCACATGGAGCTCTGCCGCCGGCACGGTATCCACGCCGCACATTCTCAGCCATGCCAGCGAGACCTTTCGCGCGGCTCATATGGCTATGGAACTCATCAAATACCCGCAGCACACTCTTGACCACCATGTCAGATAGCTCATCGACGTTCGGTAGCTTTGAATAAAGCACCGTCACGCAGCGCTTGCGGCACTCGTGATCGAAGACATGCGCCATATACTGGCGCCGTGATAGGCGTGAAGTATCGGTCAGCAGCAGGTGATCCCAACCGCGGCGATCATGTTTGAGATCCGCCAGGAGTGCCTGAAATCCAGGGCGATCTTCCGTCTTAGCGGATTCAACTACATCGGAAAATTCCTTGACGATGACAAAGCCGCGAGCTTCAGCAAGTGCCAGAAGCTCTCGGCGTTGTGCATCGATGGAGACGTCCGAACGGTCCTTGCTCGAACGCAGATAGAGCGCCGCGCGAATCATCGCCTGATGCCAGGCAGATCTTTACTGATTTGTGCCGATGGAAAGTCGCGCTTGATCTCGTTGTGCAGGCCGACCTCGAGCGGAGCGATGAGCGCAGCCTGCGATGTTAACGATTCTTGTGGTTTGAACATGATCACATTCGCCTGATGCTCGCCGATATCATCGAGCCGCGAGGGTAATACAAGATGTGCGACGGCATCAAGCGGCGGTGTTCCAGCAGACGGCAGCATGGTGATTGTGCGCCGCTTCATGGGTGAGCATCGGCCAGCTATGGTGGTTGGTGCCTTTACATGGTGAACCATGCACCAAAAGTAGCGCGCGGCATTGGAAAAATGCCCTGGTGTTTCTATGCTTTTTTTGGGTAGGCGCCCCGCGCGGAATCTAGAACAGGAGGTATTTATTCAGCGTCGGCACGGAGATGCCAAATTCCTTTGAGACCGCTGCATTCGTTTGCGCTGCACTAAATGTTGGGTGTTTTAGCCGATACGCCTCGCGCCACATTTTAATTTTTTCGATCTCCTCGCTGGTCTTCTTTGTTTTGCCACGCTTGGCTTGCCCCCCGGCATTCGCACCAGCTCGAACTTTCTTACCGATCGAGACCAGGGGCCCAAGCGGCCGGATATCGAACTGCATGCGCGCCTGTGTGAGTCGGATGGCAGTATAAGCGGCGCTGGTGGCGCTGTTTTTGCTGATGTCATCACGCAGCTGCTGCACGAACAAGAGCGCCTGCCAAGCATCCTGGGCGCGTGGATCCGCATCCTTTCGCGCGCACCATGCTGCCCACTGCTGACGATCGGCCGGGAGCGGCGTGGCCCGCACCGCAGCCGGTGTTGGTATGCGCTGACTTTTGAGGTATGCCGTGGCCGCGCGCTCGATTTCTGACAGATGCAAGTGAAGCGCCGAGCCCGCTTTCTCAATCGCTGCGTGCGTGGTTTCGAACGGCAGCTCGACGGTTTTAAAGAGTGGATCTGCGGTCGGGGTGGCCCGTTTACGTGTCTGCCGTTCGCTCATGAAGCGCCGCTCACGTCGCCGGCGCGTGGTTGAGTGGATATCGACACCACGTTCGATGAACCGGTCGCTCGTGTAGGCACGCGGCATAAATTCAGGTACAGAGACATACAGATTCATTCAACACCAAGTTATTGAAACATGCAAGCTAGTGCATGTTAGTATGTAGATGTACATACTCATATCTATTCTGGATTTTCTGGTAGTTTTGGTCATTGTTCGAGGAAGAAACCGACGATGCGCCGCCGGCTGGTTTCATTGATTTGGGCAATGCGTCCAGCCGGCAGGCGAAATCAAGCGGGGCGCGTAAGGGTTGCCTCGCCGTTTTGGGTCTCTATATATCACTCCGCGGGCGGCGCAACCGCGCAACCGTCAGGATTGGCGGGGTCTTCAGAGGACTTGACCGCCACGTGGTTGCAGAGCTTCAGGCTGATTTCAGAACCGCCAAATGCCCTGGAATAGGGTTTAATTCGCGGCACGCCGGCGCAGCCGCGCGGCGGCCTCTGCCAGACCATCCGTGCCGCGCTCGCTGACAAGCGCCCGCAGACCATCCAGTAGCTGTTGGGCGTTCTGTCGTTCGGCAATCGGAATATCCGCGGACGGGTTCATCGTAATACTTTCGAGCACTGCGACCAGGCGCCCCTGATCGCAGTGGGACAACGCGTCCAGCTGGCAGGCGAAATCAAGCAGGTGGTATTTCATTATTGCAAGGATCCTGCTGGTTGCGGGGAAGTTGCCATCTTGGCAGGTCGGCGTTTAGCGCCCAGCCGCGCCACACGTTCCTGCGCATCCCCCTGCGCGTTGAGATGCGCGCGCAGCATTTTCACCAGCAGCACGTTGGCGGCGGTCAAATACTCCAACGACCGGGCCAGCGGCTCACTTTCCTGACAGCCCGCGGGCGCCGCGATATCGAGCGCTTGCGCGAGCCCCTCCAAGGCAAACCCGATCTCGTCGAGATCCACGTTTTTGATAGTGACAGTCTGAATCGTTTTCATGCTCCTACTCCTTCAAAGGCGCCGGGCGTTGATAACGCAACAGGTGCGTCCCGCTGATTCGCCCGAAGGCTCTTGTATTCGCGGACACCCGGCAAGGTTTCAGGCATGGAAAAGCCGCAAGTCTGACGGGTGCGGCTTCCGCCTGTTTCGGGGTTATCAGGCCCCATCACCTCTCGATGACGCCCTGAGTATAGTCCGGCCCTTCCTGTAATGCGTTCCGGACGCATTATTTTTTATGACCCCTGCCATGCAACAGCATCCTGGCGAATAGCGCCCTGCGGAGACTCCAGCCAACGGCGCAGGGCGCCATATCCGACCTCACAATCCTGGGCCAGCCGCTTCCAGGCGCCCGAGCGACGCAAGCCATACAACACTTGTGCAACCTCCGACTCCGACCGCATATCGATAAACTCGCCCCTTACAATTCTGGTGTGCCGGGCCAAGAGCGCATGAAATATCCCGGGCGAGATGGCGGCCAGCGCCAGCATGAATGCATCCACCACGGCACTCACATCATCAGCGGCCGGGGCATGTTCGCGTGCATAACCCCCGACATCCTCCGCACGCTCGGCGCCACGATCAAAGATCACATGCGCGGGCGTTCGCGGACTACCAGCACCGGTGAGCCCACAGTCGCGCAAAATCTCGGATGAATCATCCCGCCGACACCACAGCGCCCAGCGGTGGAGCATGCGCCGCTCCTGCGTCCAGTCTTCGCGTGATTCGGTCATGGCGCCATACCATCGATAGACACCTTCCGTAACCCGATTCGTCGCGGCAGCTGCTCACCCTGTGCGCGCGCACGTTGTAGATATCGACTGACTTGCCATTCGGATAGTCCAGTCCTGGCGGCAATGGCATGACGCTGCAGGCCGGCGCGCCGCAGATCCACAACCCGGCCGACAATCTCAGGGCCGTTTCGCGTGCGCGTGAGCGGTATTCCGGTGGCGCGCGCCTCTCGAATAATTTGTCTCACATACCCCGGGCTGAGACCGAGATCCGCGGCGACCTTCGAGGTAGAAGTGATTCCGCGTTGCCACAGCTCAATGATTCGAGCCGCGTTTGCAGCGCTTTGTGCTTTGCGCTGCGCGCGATACTGGGCGCAGGGGACATGCCGGCGCGACCCAGCAGACCTTGATATGACAGCCTGGCGCACAGGATCCATGGCCGTAGTCTTCAGGGTGATGCGCTGGCGTCGCCAACGACCGCGGGCTCGCCGAATAACAGCGGGCTCGCCGAATAACAGCGGGATGAGCTGCCGGCGGTCATTCAGCACACCGAGAAGCTCGCCATGCACGCCCGGGCATGCCAGCCAGCGATCAACCATGGGTGGGATTATGGCCACTGTCACCCCATCGGGTGTTTTGCCAATGCCGGCGGACGAATACCCCTTGAGAATGTCGCGCGTGGCCATGGACAACCTGATCAGCAATTCCTCACGCGTCTCGTCGGCCCAGCGCCAGTGCTCGGCGCCGCAGTCCGGGCATGCAGGCATAGGATCCTCGCCGGCGATCGGGCGGCTGCAAAATCGACAATGAAGGATGTATATGCTGGGGCTGCCGTCGCTGTAATGGGCCATCGATCCATATGGCATTTCGGAAGTCGTCACGGGTTCATCAGGGACTCATCCAGGCATTTCTGTTCAGCCGGTATTCGGTCTCGCCGCGCATCTCAGCCAGGATGCTCTGACGCATGGCCAGGAGCTTTGCTGTTTCATCGGGTCCTGCACCACGGGCATCGATGTTGACGGTATGGTGGGTAGTCCCACCGAGTGCGCGCATCGTTTGATCGTGCGGGATAATGGTGCCGCTGCTATGCGGCATGAAAAGCTCAGGCCCAGCTTCGCCCACCAGCGATATTTTCCCTCCAGGTGCTGTTCCGCCGGCGGCGTGGCTCCCACCGAACAATGTTGCAAATATGGATGCGAACCCTGAAACGCCGCTGCTACCGCCTCCAAAAAGTGTGCCCATCAACTGTGCGGCAGCGGCCTTGGCCACCATCTGGTCAACAGACATGATGAACCCACGTACCATGCTACGCAGGCCTCCGTGGAACGGCTGAAAGAGCACATTTGCAAAGGTGTTCTGAAGATTGGTGGCTACCTGCGTGCCCATCTTCTGCATGTCGGCGAACTGTTGCATCGAATCTGTCTCGGTCAGCTTCTGCAGCTTGACCGGAATTTTGATGGGGTGCATTAAGGC
>DAHUYB010000016.1 GCA_027315405.1 Gammaproteobacteria bacterium
GTATCCTTCCATTTCTAACCCTTTCTCGCGAGTGAGTGTATACTGGATTTACTGCGTTTCGGTTGATTTTTGCTATCTATGGCGAGACAGTTCCCATAGAAGCTGACCAGGCGCTAGCGTTGGTTACTTTCACTGAAATCCCATCGGATCGTTCCGATGTCATTATCATTAGCGGGTACATTTCACCCGATGTTGTAGAGTTGCTTAGTGCGTCGTTTACCCATGAGCGCAGTGATATTAGTTCCGTAACCGACAGGAAATAGATACGGCTATGTGAAACAGTCGCGCTAACTTTACCTACGATCTGCTTGGATTCGTTTGCAGATACATTGACGGTATGCTCGTCACCGCATGCGCATTCAATGCGCATAGATATTATACCCATTTGCATTTTACTCTCTTTCTCATATCATATTCCGTCGGTCTTTTGGTTCGTTTCAGCGTTTTGGTTCTGTGACAATTTTGCCATCCCCTCTAATGAGATACCGAACGTTAACGTTCGGCAGGTTCATGATTTCTTGCCATGCGCGCGCGATGTTCATCGCGTTGTTCATCACCGCCTTTTCATTAAGACGATTGCACGCGAACGTACATAGCGTTAGCGGATTTAGGTACGCAGTATACACTTGCAATTTAACCGTTGCGGTCGGTGCAAGTGGTATCTGCGGATTTGGTGCGCGCGTAGTTGGAGTATGCACTACTCGCATGTAAGCTATTAGCTCAGGATTAACGAAATGTGTCAATCCGTCGCTAGACACTATTTCTACGATCAAGCTGGCCCGACCTTTGCGCGGGGGGAGTAAGGTTGTTTGCCATGCCTTCAAAATCAGCGTATTCCTGTATAATGTCGAACCACTCTCGACAATACCCTGATTTATCGCCGAATCTTACGGGCGTAGCTTTTGTGGCATCGATACATGTGCCACATTGCGACAGGTGAATACTAAGCATGTCACCTAGGTTTATTTCTGTCATTTTTCCTCCCTAGAACAATCGTATTTCATGTCTCTCGCGTACTCCCAGCAAATTGTAAAATACGTGGTCTGCTACGTCGATATCTACCATTGTATACTGCCAGGGCACATCCGCTTGAATCTGGAATGCAATTGCGTTTGACGTGAAAGGACCTGCGGTTTCATTCCAACGTGCGATGTATTCATAGAGTCCGCTAGGCGCGGCGATAATTGCGTCATACGAACGGTAGTCGACAGGCACGAAACGATGTCTTTTTATGACTTTCGCCATTGTTCGTATGAATGCTACGTTTTGGCTTACCTCACTGTCTAGGACAATTAGTCTATGCCCGTCGTATGCCCATCCTAGACCCATTGCAGCCTTAACGGCTGCATCTGCTTGCTCGTATGGATTGCCGGTGAAATCCACTGTCCATATACCGCCGACGGGAATTTCACCGTGGTTGCTGGCTTCATTCCATTCCTCCAGCGTCCATACATGCGGGGTATTCCCGCCGAGGTATCCTAGCGCGAATTGCGAATGATCTGGCGCGCTTGCGGGGGGGATTGAAGCGTCGTATCCGCGGTACAGCATGTGTTACTCACTTGCCTTTCTTTTGTTGTATTCGTTAATACGCACTGATTCACTTGCGAGGTACACGCTTATTGCGCGCGTGTATCCAGCCATGTACCCGAAAACCACAGATACAGCACAAAGCGCGAACGCTTTTTTCATGCCTTCCCCTCAATTAGTGAGGTTTTTTCGTGCAATGGTCGAGCGTACCCCTGCACATGCACCTGCACATGCACCCAGCAAACAGGACCCACTTGCTGCGGAAAGTGACTGCTAGTGGAAAAGGTGATGCTTGGGCGCAGTGCAAAGAACGGATGTTCCGGTAGCTGAATATACACCTTTGATTTGGTATTCGCGTTAGCGACGATTTTGCGAACATGTTCACGAAATGTCTCGTCGCTGCTAATCGCACCCATGTAAAGCGTGGTACATACGTAGCACCATGTGCGATTTGGCGGAGGTTCTTGCCCGACTAGTTCGATAACTACGTCGGGTACATTTTCAGGCCATTCTAGTTTCATGATGTACTCCAGTTCACTATTCGTACAAACTTACCGCACTTGATACAGTAAGCACTTTCACCTGTTCTATGATGACATCCGCAAAAGATTGAATGTCCACATTTAAGGTGCCAGTACAGACCGTTAGAATGGTGGTCTGTCATAAACCATCATCTCCTGCACTGTTTTTGTATTTGCTGCCCGCACGCGCTCTGCATATGCTTTTGCCAGCTTTACCGCCTTTCTTTTGCATTCCGCTTTATACGTTTTACTCAGCTTTATCATCTCGTTGCATTCGGAGCAAAAGATAGACACAAACGAATCGCCTAGCTTATGCCAGATTGGCCATGGAATATCACTATGACCGCATGGCAACGGTATACCACGCAGCATATTCGGACGCCATGTGCGCGCGCTGAAATTCGAGCTTTCGGCAACGTTCACTATTTGTGACGCCTTAGGGCATATGACTTGCGGATCTCGGCACGCCTTGCATACCGGGAAGCAATACGGTTCAACCATTAACGATCACTTCCAAACGATCTACGATGAAAGCGCGATACTCATGGTGTGTGCACATGATTGTATTGTGCATTCTAAGCAATTCTTCACTTTCCTCGCAACCGCAACTGAGTACAAATACGATAGTAGATTTCAGCATATTATCTTTGCCAACCATTCATCATCGTAAGGGTCGATATTATCCGTATTCACCCATAGTATGTCCTCCAACTGGTAAGTATCCGGATACAACTTATCAATGTCGTCTTTCCAGGGCAACATGTGTCGTACAGAGTCAACGTCAAATATATTATCACTTACGCCATGCAACGGCTTAGGTAGAAATGTATGCAAATCGCCAGAGCAGTATTTTGAGCAAAACTTTGCATTATGGTAGCGTTTACCGCCACCGCCAAATACCAGCACGTTACCGGGATGCTCAATCCAGCCTTGTTTATCAAATTGGTGATTCAGCGACATACGGCTAGTAATGTATCTCTGTCGCGGTTCTAGCTGAACTTTGGTACCCGTGCGTATGGCTTCAACCAACATTTCTGGTGTCAACGCAGGGCTACCTACGCGCTTCTCAATACCTCTATGCTTACCTTTTGACCATTTCCCATCGCTGTAAGTGAAATATATACCGTTTTGAAAAACGATTGCCTTATCGGCGCGATCCGCTTTCCATTGTCCTAGTTCTACGCCTAGGTCGCACTCGATAGGGCACAATGTAGACACACTGTCGGTATCTATCGAGACTAGCTTATCTCCTGCCTGCACTGCCATTAGATACATTGCCGCACGGCAGGCACTGAGAATATATCCAGCCCATTCTAGTTGGTGTGTAGACGGTGGCTTTTTCCGTTTTTTGTCCCAGCCAACTCTACGGGCTAGCTGCCCATAAATAGCGGCTAGCGCCCATTTCAACGCCTTCTCGGCTTCCCTCGACCGATTACTTTCAGGCAATCGCTGGAAAGCCAATCTCTGCGCGTAAAGATCACGCACAAAACTAAACGGCCTGTCGCTTTCGTCAAATTCATCAAATACAAGCGCGTCTAGAAATTTAGCGTTCGGATCATTTGCAACGAGCGCAGCCTCAGGCCCCCAATACCATCCCCGAACGCGATTGGGCCATACGACATTACCGTTAGGCAATCTCCGGAAAAGCGGGAATGGTTTCAAAGGATTGTATCTATCTCGACAATGATAGTCGATGTGATAGATAGCAAATTTTCCAGGTTCATAGCATTTACCATGACGCCATATACCGCTTGCCAAATTTGGCAACGACAACGCCGCGTGCATGTATGCGGAATTTTGATCCCATGTCCAGTATTCTTGATCTATTATCCCACCTTGGAAGCCTTCAAAACGACCACCCGCAAACGCATATTGCGCTGCTAGATTCACTTTTTCTGGTGTCTCGCACATTGCGAGTTTCACTTTATTGCGCGTGAGCAATTGTCGCGCAAGTGCCGATGGCCCGTACCATGCACGCAAATCGAAACCGGCGTTAATAGTGATTCCGCGCACACGTTCCATCAACTGCGGCATATACTTTAGTTCCAATCGCATATATTCCGCAATATCTGGCATGTCCTTCCAGAGAAAACTAGGACGTGCCGCTTTGTCGCGCGCTATCCGGCATACATCACACAAGCAATCACATTCAACAGAGCAATCATCGCTAACTCTCACATGCTGACAGTTATCAATACCTACACCATAGTTGCGCAGCGCTTTCACGTAAGGCGTATGAAACCAGTCAGTGATTTCAAATATTTTTGCCGTAACGCCGTTACGAGCTACCGTGTAAATTTTACCCGGAATTTCGGTTATCCGATACCCGTGCCACCATAGACTGCCCGACGTATTGAGTCTCGAAAGCGTATCCAGTGGTATTGACAACCGAGTGATCGAATCAAAATCGTAACGTCCACCAAACCACACAAATATGCTAAACGGGTATTCCTGCTTTGCCTCAAGCAGTAGATCGAAACATTCATTAGTTGTTAGCTTTGGCGAGCATATTTCGTGCCCGCTTGACGACCCAAACAAAGAGTAACCAGTATCCCTAGGCGCTTCCCCGTCCCAACCGATGAAGGGATAATCCCGGTAATGCAATTCTCGACGATGTCCGCCTATGCGAGTTTCGTTCTGGTCATGCCGGCCTCGTTGCTTCTTTGCTTCATATCTGGCACGCCGTGCCCGCGCTTGATCTGCCTTTCTTCTAGCAATTTCCGCTTCAAACGCGGACACGGCTACCATTGGCACTTTACCCTGCTATCCGCATTAGTTCATCGGTAAAGGCAGGTGTATTGTGCTCGGCGCAAGATTCATTGCATATGCGCATGCCAGCGCCTACGATTTCGTAATTTCGCGTCACTCGTCCGCAACACGCGCATAGTTCCATTATTATGCGAAAGTCTACGTTCCATCGTACGTCGCGCGTATCGAGTCCTAGCAGGTAGAAGTCTTTCCTGAATGTTTGTGACATTAATATCGTCAGTATCCTATCGCTTCCCGGTATGCTTCCCAGTCTATGCTATGGTCGTCAATGCCGTACATTTCCATGAACTCCTGGCGGATATCTCGCCAATCGCCACCCGACATACCTTCTTGCGGATAGTAGGCAATGAGGAAATTCTCGAAAGCATCGATCGTTTGTGCATGTGACTGGAAATCAATGCCTGTTTCCATGAAAAGATCGATCCACGTATCAGCATTGCCGATTTCCCGACCGTACCACGCTTCATACTCATTAGCGCTACCGATCAAATTGGAGAAAGCCGATACATATTCATCGTAGAATGCCGGCATGACTCACCGTGCCGAAATACGGCGAGTCAAGCGGCGGCTGGTAGCGGAAATCACCGCTACCGGCGATTACGGCTTAGAAGTTGCTGCCGTTGGCAGCGGACTACGCGCGAGTCTCACGACTGCGCCATTTTGAGTTTCTATTGTCTGCACCTGAACGGTTACCGGAAGAAACTCATTTGCTTTGAGCGCCATTAGCTTTGTAATTACTAGCGGTGCTCCGCTAGTAATTAGTATCTTGTCTCCCGCTTTGATTGCGGTTGGAAGGTTCGTGAGGGCGGTTGCCTCGAATTGTATATATACGTCGAATACAGCATTGAATTTATCCGAACTGGGATAAACTTGCCTTGAAAGGTCCTGATCTGGGATTGTGATTACGAGTCCGTTTAGGTCGCGCGACTGAAAGATTCCCGTCGATTCATCTGCATCAAGCAGAGTTTCGAGATCGGTGGCAGCGAATACGCTTGCGACCTGCTTTTCCATGACCGTCCATCTTTGATGTTCGATGTTATCCGTAGCGATCTTGCGCAGGTGACGCAGGAATTGCTCGCCCTGCGTTGCTACTGCCTTAACGTCAGTTTCCTTGTTTTCGATTTCCTTGCTAGTGCTAGTGTCTTTGCTGGTATTCTCTGACATTGCAGACCTTCCCGATTATTTTGTCGATTGTTGTCCTGGCAATCCCGGTAGTTTCGTGAATTGCCATTTTGGTAACTCCCGCTTGATAAGCATCTAGCACAATGTAATCTCGCATTTGGGTGACTTTTGCGTATATCCGGAGATTATGCATTGCTTTATCCGCGGGTAGTGCCATGTAGCCAATACTACACCACGCGCGCGCGCCTGACCTGCCGTTTCGCTGATATAATTGTGACCGGGTGAGTGTTATGCCGGAGGAATTCCGGTAGCGAATACTGACAAAAGTAAATCCTTCCCGATTTACAGGATTCGTTACCGGAATACCGGCGCTCACAATTTTTAGGGTATGTCGTGGTGGACGACGGCAACGAAACCCGCAATTCGCAAATTTCCCAGCAATGGCTAGACGCGGCTCTAAGCAATCTGTTGCGGGCAGTAAATGACATCGCCTACTTGATTCAAAATCAGACCGATGGTGTTGATGAATATTTGCCGCAACAGGTTACCGATGCCACTAAATCGGTAACTTGGCAAGCGCAATATGCACATGAGCTAATCACTGGCATAATTATCACCGGACCTGCTAATGCAGCGTTCACGCTAGAACTAGGTGATCGTTACTGGTCTACACTCGTTATGCCATCAAGCGGTATAATGGTAATTAGCCGTATCAGACTTGCATTGAAGGAATCTGATACTAGATCATTGACGACTGTAACGGCAGGGAATTGGACGGTCGAATTGACAGGACATAAGATAAACACTCTAAGGTACAGGTAAATGTCTGAAAATGATCCTATTGTTGAAGCTGCTGCCGCTAATGCAGCCGCTAGCGTCGCTCAAGCGCAAAATGAAGTAGAGCAAAATAATGCAATTGCCGATATAGGCAGCCAAGTGGCTAGTGCTAATGAAACTGCCGTGCTGGCAGATGCGCATGCGGGTGACGCAACCGAAATTGCTTTGAATGCGATTGAAAGCGCTGGAATCGCAACCGATACTGCCGTTAGCGCGTCGGATGCGGCGAGCGTATCGACGACAGTTGCCGATAATACTGCGCAATTGACGTCAACTGGACTTTCAGCCCTTGCAGCTCAAGTTGCTGATTTGGAATCAAGACTTCAAGAGCTAACTGCCGAGAAAGCTGTAATAGATTCGGAAATTCGTGAAATTGAGGTTACGGATAATAATGAGCGACACGTCGCCGGACAGGATGCCGGAAATAAGCGAACCCACAGGCATAGATTCGGACGTTAACCTGCCGTTTGACTCAGAAACAATCCCCGCAACAGAAAGCGCTTTTCAGGCAAAACGTCGCCAGAAAAGTCCTCTGGCGCGCATAAAGTCAGAACGTCCGCCAATGGACGACCGGCAGGCAAAGTCAACTATGCCAACGGTTGATGAATATATGCATTTCTTTGGCGATATTCTGATCAGACTTAGCACCGATTACTACATCGAACTAGTTTTCAGAGGAGTTGACGAAAGCGCATTGACAGACCGGGAGATTGAGAAAATTTCCCTAACAAAAGACGAACGGGACCGCATAGCGCGGCCGTTCGCTGAATTTTCGTACAAAAATCCCTACATGCGCAAACACGGACGTTCGGTAATTGCGCTAGGTGACGGAATAGACGCAATGTTTCAGCTAGGAATCTGGCTATCGCGCGTGAATCGCATTGCTGCCTCACACCGGAATGGTGTGAAACCTAAGCGTCATCAGCGGTACAACGCGCCGAAAGACACTGTTTATATTCCTGCCGCTAGCCGTAGCGTTAACGAGGAAAGGGTTACCGTTGTCAGTTCTCAGCCGAATACAGAGGCAGCGGGTTCGAGAGCTAATCGATCAAGACCGCCAATCGTCGGAACTGTGTTCCACAACGGCAACGGTTAGTAACGAAACCGTCAAGCGATTGCGATTGATCATTTCACAGTTTACGGAAATGAGCGCTAAAGCGGGTGATGGTAGTAAACTAGCGCGTTATTCGTGGGTTGCTACCGCACTGGCAGACGAAATGCTAGATGAAATGAGCAGTGTAGATGATTCTGCTTTTGCATCATATATGCTATGGTTTGCGAAAGTGATGCAATGGTGCGCGACCGGAGACATGAATGTTTTGCCGTCTGGCGTGCGTGATTTTGTTATCGCGCAAGCGCCCGAATATGCGCAATTGGCTATTGAGGCAAGCGATAGTGACAGAACAATTTCGTGATTTGATTGCGAAACCAGGCGAAAGACATTTGGTTTTCGGCGGTACTAGAGCAGGTAAATCGTCTTGGATTGACTGGGAAATGCGCGCAATACAAGACGAACGTCCCGATTGCATGCAACTACTAATTGATAGTAAGCCACGATTCAGGGCTGAAAAGGAACGCATGCTATTGAATGTGCGCGCCCGGCGTAATTGCCAATGGCGATACCAACACTGGCAAAAGGGTCCTATTTTGCCGAATAGTGTTCTAGTTGACATTTGGGCTGATCATCCTTTTAGAGGACTCTGGCATGACCCTGGAGAAATTGCAGTTATGCAATCCGGCGACTCTGGCGACTGGAAACGCATGTTGGAATTGCTGATGTTTTTCGCGCGTGCGCAAGTTACAGGACGCGAAAGACACATCACCGCTGATGAAGTTCTTGACTTTTACGGTCGTACTACCTGGTCGCTCAGTAATAAGAATGACGTTTTTTACCTCGTTGCAAGGTCGGGAGGTGAACGTGCTATTGGCGAAACTCTCGGCAGCCAGCGAGTAAAAGGTTTGCCTATTCTTATACGAAACATGTTTTCACGCATAACACTGTTCCACCTGACCGAAAATAGTGACATGGCTTATTTGCGTGATAACGGGATAGATGATGTCAAAAGTCCAGATGGTGACTACGTGTTTCGCCAGTGGGTGAAACAGCCGGGCGGGCTCGTTTCTCAGCCTGTTACCGGAAAACTAGCATTGCCGGAATGGTATCTTAATCAGCTAGCAAGCACATGAAAAGAGGTGACAATATGGCTAAAGTTACAGGTAAGGATTTCGATCATCCGCTAATTTTTCTGTTTACGATATGGATTGGCTGTATAGCGCTAACATCGCTAGCGGTCTGGGTGCTGTCTAGCTCGAGGAAATTCCCTGGATTGCTGGCCTTGATTCAAGGCGGGAAAGGATAGGAATAATGAAAATCAGGCATCTTTTGGTAATTGCCGTTGTGCTAGTTGTTGTGCTCTTTGGTGCTCATATTTACATGAGTCACGGGGGAGTAAATGGGTTGAAGCAGGGTCTTGGATTCGGAGGTTAAAGTTAAAATGACAACGCCAACGCAAAATCCACCGGTACAAGTTGGGCAACTATACGGCTTGCCCGGTTACACAGATGAATTTGAGCAGTACGAAAATCTCAATTCGGTTGTAACGGAATTGAGTCAATCAGCTCAAACACCGTTTGCGCCGAGTGCAAGTTTTATGAAAACAGACGTTGTATTTTGGTGGGAGCAAGAAACGTTTTGGACAGAAGATGTCACTTATTCGGCGGGCACTCTTGTTAATTCTCCGCAAGGTCCCTATAACCTTTACCAGACAGCAAAGCTCAAGATGCAAGGTCAGTACTCTCCGATTGAACTTGCTAACGGTATGCAAATGGCGTTTTTCCAGATGCTCCGACCAATGCGTGGACGCGGGCAAAAGAATATGCAGGACCTAATGTCAGTAGCGCCCGCGGCTTCAAGTAGTTTCGCTAATGCGCTTATTCCGCAGGCCAATCTTGCCGGTTCGGTGCTGGCATCTAGTTACACATCACCTGCCGCAATTACGTCATATCCTTTTTTCCTTGAATGGCCCTCTGGTATTTATCTTGACGAATATTGGGATCTAGCAATTGACGGTACTTTGCTGCCAAATGCTATGGGCATTGTCGCACCAATGGCCGCTTTTGTGTCACCGCAGTACATGGGCGGTGGCGAAAGGGTTATCGTTCCATCGAATAACTTTGCTGCCGGAATTGCGGCAAATTACGATCAAGGTCCGCTAGCAGCAACCGCAGCACTAACCGTCACCGCCTTTTCCGGGTCGGTTACCACTTCCGCTAGACGTATTGGCGTCTATTCGACAGATGACCCGCGCGAATTGCCACCTATTTTTAACTGGCAATATCGACGTGCGTCGAAACATCAAAATATCGGAGCTGCCGCAAAAGTTGACTTGCCTATAACCGAATACGGCCAGGTATTGTCAGTAGGTGCGACAATTTTTGATCCATCGCTCGGCACTAACAATGTTGGCGGTTACTATAATGTTGCCAATATTGCGGTCGCACGTCTTATTTACGGTAGTAACTTGCCGAGATTTGATGATGATATACCAGCAATGCAGAGTCGTTTTATACAGCAGCATGGATTTCTGCCACCGCAGGGAACTGTCTTTTGGGATCTTATTGCATCTAGAAAGACTGACAAACTGACAAACGCACGGGCGTTGAATACGCTCACTAACGCGAACGTGCATATTCATCTGGAATTTAATAGTACGCCAGGTGCGTCTGCATATGCGGAAATCCTCACAGAGCTTCTAGTGCCCGTGTCAAAGCAGTAATTGAGGGGAGGTTAAGAAATTGCTAGGATATGAGACTGATGTAGTCAATGGCGTAATGGTTAATGTTGCACCAAAAGCTGCATTTAATCCGCTGCTTTACGGACCTGCGTACGTCGGTGCAGCATGGCCGCGTCAAGGCGTATACCAGGTTCCGCCAATTGTGCCATCAAGCGCTAGCACGGTAAATTTTGGCAGCAATGTACCCGCGAGTGGTGCGGTTCCAGTTAATCCGTACCATCCGACAAAATCACCTGTTATCTGGGTAATCGTATTTCTTGGATTGTCGTTGCTTCTGCTCTATAAAGTACACTACTCGTAAGGAATTGTTGCTATGACTGAAAACTCTGGTTTCACTGCCGCAGACATCGAAGCGATGATTGCCGAGCAAATCGCAAAACGAGATGCTGAACATAAAGCGCAGATAAATGCATTGCAATCAAGGCTTGATGAGGCTTTGAAGGCTAATGTGCGACGGGGGGAGCCTCAAACACACGTACCGCGTCATGCGGGAGGTATCGGCACTGATATTGCTGATACCTGGTCATTGTTTGAGCAGGAACTTGCAAGATCGGGTTTTGAAAAGCCAATGGCGCATGTATTGCATGATCTGGTTGACGAATACTTGCTTCATGAGCACGTATGAACCCGTGGGGAGTGCTCGCCATTGTTGCCGGTATCTTGCTAATAATCGTAGGAGTAAAAGGAACGCAGCAGAATATTGCAAATACGATTGCGGGTAACTATACCGGCACTAATCAACCGTCGAACGCGCCAATCGGTGGAGGAGGGACTTACACAACTTCTGCGCCAACTTCCGCCCCGAAAGCGCAAAAGGCAACAACACCGAAAGCGTCGCCGACATGAGTAAATATGCGACTACCGTAATGTGGCTAGGGCTATTCATGATGCTTGGCACCGTTGTGGCTAACTGGTCTGTAATATGGCCTTTGCTTACGCGCGGCAGTACGTTCGGCCAACGCAACGGAGATGTTGTCGGAAATCCGCCTACTCAAACTAATCCTACAAACGGTAAATGTCCGGTCGGGTACTCGCCTCAAGTAGGACCCGGAGGTACTATTGTTTGCCGTCTTACGTCACGGTTGCCGCTATGAGCAAGCAAACACAACCACTTCCGTATAAAACCGTGAAATCGGTTGCTGTTACAATGCTCGGCGAGCTAGCCGGAATAGCAGTAATAGCAATCGTTGCTGACATGAATGATAATTTCGGAAAAGTAGCAGTAGCGCTGATGTGTTGCTGGCTGTTGCTATTTTTGATGCGAAACGCAACATGGCTACAGGAGATGTCAAAAATCGTATGAATAGCACAAAGTTTTGGAGTGTAGTAACACTAATATTTGTCGGCTTTATCGCCGTAGCAGTTCTTACGCATGCAGCCGGATTTTCACTAGCAATGGGGTCGCTGTTTGCGGGGACCAACACGCTAGGCAAAACGCTAGAAGGTCAAGGACTTACTAGCGGGAGTACCACGAAAGCGACCGCGGGATGAAAAGAAATCGTATTCAGGATCACCCGCATCATTCACCTGATGTGAGCATGCAAAGTTACAACGGCCTTGTAACTGCATCGTCGCATAGAAGCGCCCCTCAAACAGATGTTGACCATACGCCTAGACTATTCCGGCGAATTGTTGATGCTTCTGGGTTTCAAGATGTCCAGTTGCAATCTGGAGTGTTTAGGCGTAAATATACAGGTGTGCGTCTTAATGACGCCAATTATCTATATGCTGCCGTTCCGGTTATACCGGGCCAACGCAGAAATAGTTACGGCGGTTTTGTTCCGCGCGGGATTGACCCGTTGTCCTACGCGAATTTGGTTGCAAATGGACCGGGTGCACAACCTGCCAATCCCGGTGGTCCTGGACAAATGACAGGGAATGCTTTTTACAACCCTTACGCTATGGGCGGCGGATAATGGCTGACAATGAAAGTTCAAAACTAGTCAGTGATAGCAAGGATAAGAAAGGGGGAGTTTTTGGCAAACATAAGAATATGGTTATCGCTGGGATCGTGATAGCCGTTATAGCCATCATCTGGTTTGTCAACCGGAACAATTCTAGCAATGCTGCAAATACCGCTGCTCAAACCGCGGCTTCAAACGCCGCGCAACCATTCCCCGGAAATTACGCAACGGGAACATTGCAAGGGCCGCAAGGACCACCCGGTGCTACAGGTCCGCAAGGAACGCCCGGCGCACGCGGTAAAACCGGAAAACCTGGTAAAAGAGGTCTTAGAGGATATAGAGGTTATACAAAGCATACGGTTAGCTTGAAATCGCATCCGCCTACTCCGCCAAAGCATCCTGCCGCAATGATGGCAATACATGCAAGTTCGCTAATCCAGCATAACAACCGTATCATACCTAGAGGCTAAAAATGGATTGGTCAAAAGATGACATAACTATCATCATATTGCTAATTGGGGAAGCATCCGGTGTTTTCGCTGGATTTTGCCCGTCGTGGTTTACAGTCGCATCACCATTCTTTCACGAACAAGAGGCTAAAGATGGCAACGTAAAACGTATCCGCGCGGGTGAAATTGCAGCTACCGCTATTGTCGTTGCAACAGGTTGGGCAGTAGCATCTAGATCTTCAAACATGCTCGCACTATGGGCGTCAATAGTTATTTGCACGCTATTCATATTCGGTTACGAGTATCAGATCGCTAATCCGTCGAAAGCCGAAAAGGATAATGGAAGCGGCGAATACCCATTGCTAGGTAATCACTATGCCTAGCGGTAAAGCGTTTCGTACGCCCGTTTGGGTACCATTGGTAACCCTGGCACTTGCTGTGCTGGCAATTATATTTTGCGTGATGCATCTGCATGCAAGAGTTAAATCTCAATGGCCTTGGTGACGTCATGACTTATCCAGTGCTACCGGAATTTGATGGCATTCCAACGGTATACCAATCTGCCGTATGGCAGCCAGATCAGCATTATCAAGGCGGGGGATATTGGGCTGGACTGGGACTAGGCCAGCATTATGACATCGCACAACTAGAGCGTTTGTGGCTAAATGCGGGTGGTCCTCCAAGCGCTGCCGCAAATATGGCATACATTGCAGAATACGATGAATCGGGAGGGGATACCGGCGACTGGAATAGTTCAGGTGCCACCGGACTATGGCAAATTGAATGGCCGTCAAACTATAAAGGACCTAGGCAGAATCTCTTTACGCCGCTAACGCAGGCTCAGTCTGCCGTAAAATTGTTTAATGCGTATGGATACTCACCTTGGACGGGTGATAAATACATGAACCTTGGTATTCCACCATCGAAAACAGTGCCAAACGAAAATAAAGCCGTACAAGGTGGCGTTCCAGGCAACATAGCGCTCAATTCCTGGTTTTCACCTTTTTCGTCTCTTAGTAGTTTTCTAGGACAATTTAACTGGCTTGACATGGCCGAACGCACCGGGCTCGTTATATTCGGAGGCTTGCTGATACTAGTCGGGATATACATCCTGGCAGGAAAGCAGGCAACGAAAATCGCAACTACTATAGCTATGCCAGAAACAAGCGCGGCATCGTCCATCGCAAACGAAAGTGCAGGCAAAAGTGTATGATCTAATAGCAGGTATTCTCTGCGGCATCCTGATTACAATAATTACCCTTCCAGTGGCAGGTAGCTTTATATTGCGTTATTTGCGCAAAAACCCTGAGTACCTGGTCACCATACTTAGCCGTATAACGCATAGACATAGAGCAAAATGACAAAGCAGGTTACTTATGAAGCGACGCGCGTCGTTACCGCGGGTGACGGACCATGCGTCATTGTTAATCGTGATCTCGCAAATTCGTGCTATTGGAGCGATAGCAACACTATCTCTCCAGACAATCCAGCGACGTATTCGATACTAGACCCGTTGGGCGCAATTCCTGTATCTGGTAACAGTGACATTTACCTATGCACTCCAAATTCTGGAACTACGGTAACTGTTGATGTTATCAGAAAAGGGCTGAATTGGGCACCGTCGCCAGTGCTCCAAGCCGAGCAAATCGTAGCCAATGGCGTACCGCTGGTTCGCAACAGTAACGTTGTGCTTAATGCGGCAAACGTTACCATCGCGCCGAACACAACCATTATTTTTCAAGAGTCGTCACTTTCGCAAATGACGCTTCAACTGGCACTCAATCTTGCATACGAATCTGCCAACGGAACAATTCCATTTATAGTATGCGAATTTGTTTGGGAGGCAACTGGACTAGGCAATATCAGAACAGACGAAATAGTTCTCACCGTTGCCGCTTACAACAGTACGGCTTGCACGTACTCTGTGACAACGCCAGTATATGGCGAGATACTGAGTATTTACGTTACAAATCTAGATGCCGCCGAATCGGTACAACTATATTATTCGGCAACAGAATCATCAAATTTGACGAGTAAGCTAGAAGTCCAGCAAGGTGACACTGTTACCAGTGTTCCCGGTTTTAACATACCTGCCGTAAATCCATTGCGAGGAAATCTCGGCAGTTCTAACAATAACGTAAACGCCGGTAAAAACTCGTCACGTCTCGCGAAAATATGGAACGGCAAGGCACAACTAACGGTAGACAATACCGGAGGGGGAAGTAATGCAATTTACGTTGCATTGCAAGACCCTGAGGGTAGCTCGGCAAATAGCCTGTATAGCATGGCAGGTTCAGCGACAATTGCAGGCATGAATGTTGGCGGTGGTGATCTGGAAACTCTGGCAGTTTCACTACCAAACGGACCTGTATTGATATTTGTACAGAATAATGGTGCAGCATCGGTAACGCCGTCAATAGCACTCACAAGGACCAACGAATGACTAATGATGTAACGTCACGGGAGTTCGATTTGCTTTCGGCAAGAGTAAGTGAAATATCACAACGAATTGCCGATATTGACGAACATGGAACACGCGATTCAGCATCACTCGCCGCTACCGTAGCGCACTTGTCAGCGCAATTTGACCGACATCAAGAATTGCATGTTTCAACGTCACAAACGTTGCAGCGTGTCATTGTTGGTGTCGTGCTACAACTTATAGGGTCGATCGGGTTGCTCTGGCACACCTTCATACGGTAGACTCGACCTGAAAGCAACACACCGAGCCGAAAGGTCAAGTCCATGTCACCAGCACCGGCAGCGCACAAGTCCGCAAGCGCGCGTACCCTCACCCGCCCGAATCCTGACTTCCCCGAGAAACTGCCAGTCGAGCGGCCGGCAGAGGAGACGGCAGAGCAGACGGCAGAGCAAAAGTGCGGAAAGCCTGCCCGACACGGCAAGCCTTGCATCAAGGTTGCAGGACATCCCGGTGAATGCGCAATTCGCGCGTATTCGACTAGGCAAACTTCGGTGGCTACAACGCTTAGTGCAGATTTTCTGCAAACTGCCGAAGCTGTGCCAACTGCCGACGCGCCGGTGATTGCGGCGAAAGGTGAACGTGACGACTTGCAGAAAGCGCTTGACGCGGCCGTCAAAACCCAACATGAGGCATGGGTG
>DAHUYB010000019.1 GCA_027315405.1 Gammaproteobacteria bacterium
CGCATGGCCTCCTGTTCCGTGGGGGTGAGGTAGGGATTCCAGATATCAAAAATCAATACCACACGGGTTTGGTCGCTGTGGTTCCAGGCTTCATGTTCAAAGGTATCATCGAACACGATGCATTCGCTCTCCTTCCAATCACGGGTTATATTGCCGACACGGATACCACAGTCCGGCGGAATGATCAGCGGCAGGTGCACCACTAGGCGGACATTGATCACGCCAGTATGCGGGGGTATGTGCGCTCCGGGCTTGAGCACGGAGAAAAATATTTCAGGTGAATGACCCGCCATGCGGCTCAGAGGCAGATTGTCCAGCAACGCTGAAGTCACCGAGCAACGCTTGCAGTTCTCGTCATAGCGCTGCCCATCCCGATAGAAAAAGAACGCATTCCAGTCCGGGGAGTCATTCAGTGCTTCCCAGCGCTTGGCGCCGGCATGGTCCCGGGGGATGGTTATGAATGGCCGGAAACCTTCACTACCCTTGAGTACGGCCTTCAACTCCGCACGAATTTCATCGGTGTGTCCTTCAATTTCCGCCAGCCAGGGGAATTGTCCATGCTCGAACCAGGCTTGCGCCGGAATGTCCGGGAAGGTCATCAAAGTGCAGCGTTGCTGGGGATGAGCCGCTGGCAACGGCTCCTTGCCGAGATAGATGCGCAAACAGCGGTCCACACGTGCCAGGGCTTGTGCGCCATGCTTTGCCCGCAGGGGCATGAGCGCTTGGGTCAAGTACGCCTGCCGTGCCTGCTGCACGGCCGCGATGGCACGTTGCATCACGTGACGCAATCCGGATGGAAGACCGGCGGCTTGAGCCAGCCATCCATGTTTGTCCGCCTGCGATAATGCGGCCAGATAGCCGTTCAATGCCTCTTGATGCCTGCCCAACTGCTCCAAGATCGCCGCTCTATGCAGCAGCGCCGCGGGGTAGCCGGGCCTGATGTGCAATGCCGTGTCGAAAGCAGCGAGCGCCTCTGGCAGCGCACCAAGGCCTCGGTAGGCCAGCCCGAGATTCTTGTGCAAGCTCGCATCCTTAGGGTGGGTGGCCAGTGCGCGCTGGAACAACTCAATGCTCTGGGAAAACTGTTCGGAGTTGAGCGCCCGAGTACCGAAGAAATTCAGTGCGTCAGGGTGCCCAGGAACCAATTGCAGGAGTTGGGTATAGAGTGAAGTGGCTAACTGTAATTGACCGGTTTGCGCACTTTGACGCGCGTTTTCCGCCAATGCATCTATATTGGCGGGATCCGATGCGGACGGGGCGTTCAATTCAGCTAAAGCTATTACGTTACATGGTATGGGTTGGACGGTCGGCCTGCAATGCACCACCCAGGAGGCTCTCGATTTTGCGTTGTGTATTGCCGCCATCCTGTTCACTGAACTGCACTCCGATGCCCATAGCGCGTGAACGGTTGGTGCTGCGCGGTGTAACCCATGCAACTTTGGCCGCCACCGGCAGGCGTTCCGGGGAATCCATGAGCTGCAAGAGAATAAAAACGTCATCGCCCAGCTGATAGGATTTATTGGTGGGAATGAACAAGCCGCCATTTTTCACGAACGGCATGTACGCACTGTACAGTGCACTCTTGTCCTTGATGACAAGATTGAGTATACCCTGCTGACGGGGCGTATTCATCCAGTTATCCTCCACGCGCGGCCAGCGGTGCCGCTCCCAATGTTTGCAATCCTTCCGACCAGTCCATAAACAGCCCTTCCAGCAGCAACTGCCCATTCACGGGAGTGCCGGCAAGTGCCAGCGCCTCGTTCAGACGGCTCAGAAAGGCATGCAGACCGCGCAAGTTTATTCTCACAAGGGCGTTTTGCAACAGCGCGAGTGCATCGACATTGATAATTCCCGGTTCGATTGTATTGCCGGTGGTGGTCAGTATGATCAGGTCCGTGATCCAGATTTGCAACAATCTCAACACCAACGGCAAGTTTTCCCGATCGGCTTCGGCGGCACAGCTCAATGGATTACGCAGACCGGTCCGCAGCTCCATCAACATCTGGTAAAAACGCAAGCGCTCCTGCATCAATGCGCTTTTGGCCAATTCCAGCGCCAACAGCGGTCCGCCGCCGGCGATCCCCAGCAGTGCTGGCCAGTCAGGCCGCGGTTCCCGGTCGTTAAGCCACTGGATGGCCGTGCCCGCGGCGGGCGTAATGATGCGCACTGCTTGGCAGCGGCTGCGGATGGTGGCCGGTAAGCGTGCCGGCCGAGCAGTCACCAGCAACAGCAGCGTGCCGGCTGAGGGCTCTTCCAAAGTCTTCAGTAGGCTGTTGGCGGCATTGGTATTCATGGCATCGGCGGGTGTCAGCAAGGCGATCTTCCGGCCGCTATGCTGGCTTGTGAGTGCCAGTGCCTGAGCCAGTTCCCGGATTTGGTCCACCAAAATCACGGTTTTGTCTTCGGGGATGGTGGCTGGGTGGTAATCCGGATGGGCAGCGGCGGCCAACTGGTGACAGGAACCACATTGACCGCAGGCGTGTGCATTCTCAGGATGTCTGCATAGGGCCAGCGCCGCGAAAGCCTGCGCGAAATGCGCCTTGCCGGTACCGGCCGCACCGGAAATCAGCAGTGCATGCGGCAGTGTGTCATTCTCTATACGTGCATGCAATTGCTGCCAGGCCGATATTTGCCAGGGCAAAGGGGTTAATGACAACTGCTGCAAGGATTTTATTTCCACCTGGCAAGTCGCTTATTCAACAATGCGGTAATCTCGGCTTGAACATCCACTATGCCGCCGCCGGCGTTCACAATCTTGATGCGTCGTGGTTCGCGCCGAGCCCGCGCCAGATACACGCGACGCACGCGTTTAAAGAATTCATCTTGCTCCTGTTCGAAGCGATCCAATACTCCGCGTTTCCGTGCACGCGCCATACTCACCTCAATTCTGGCATCCAACAAGATGGTCAGGTCGGGGCGCAAACCCTTGAGCACCATACGTTCCAGTGCTGCGATAACCGACGCGGCGATGCCACGCCCGCCGCCCTGATAGGCGTAACTCGCATCCGTAAATCGGTCACAGACAATCCAGGTACCGGCCGCCAGCGCCGGCCTGATTACATTGTCCACATGCAGGGCGCGTGCCGCGAACATCAGCAACAGCTCAGCCATGGGTTGGAAAGACTCTGTGCGGATAGCCAACAGGGTATTGCGTATCTCATCGGCACCGGGTGTGCCACCGGGTTCGCGCGTAACCAGCACCGTGATACCGTGATCCCGAAGATAACCGCTGATGAATTCCAGATGCGTGGATTTGCCCACGCCTTCCACACCTTCCAAGGTAATGAACTTGCCGCGCACTGGCGCTTTACGACGGTTCATGGCGAATGATGTTTGAGCTGGTATTTCTGGACCGCCGCGGTCTGCTGTTGCAGCGTGGCTGAGAACTGATGGGTGCCGTCACCGCGCGCAACGAAATACAACGCATTGCCGGGCTTGGGATGCAGCGCTGCTTCGATGGAAGCCAGGCTGGGCATACAGATGGGCGTGGGCGGCAATCCGTTGCGGGTGTAAGTATTATAAGGCGTGTCAGTGCGCAGATCTTTGTAGGTAATCTTGCCGTGGTAGTGTGCGCCCAAACCGTAAATTACCGTGGGGTCGCTTTGCAACTTCATGCCTTTCCGCAGACGGCGCACAAATACTCCGGCGATCTCGCCACGTTCCTGAGGCTGCGCGGTTTCCTTCTCGATGATGGATGCCATGATCAGAGCATCATAAGGCGATTTGTACGGCAGCTCCGGTAACCTCGCTTGCCAGGCAGTATTCAAGTGATCCTGGGCGGCACGGTACGCGCGCTCAAGAAACGCGGCATCACTGGTACCCTTCGGAAATTGATAGGTATCGGGATAAAACCGGCCTTCGGGATTTTGACCGGCATGACCGAGCTTCGTCATGACGGCGGCCGCATCCAGGCCATGCAAGGTGTGACTAAGCGACGCATCTGCTTCCACGGCCGCCCACACCTGTTTGAAGGTCCAACCCTCCACCAGGGTCAGTGAGTGCATGACTACTTTGCCGCTTTTAAGCAACTGCAGCAGAGCGGCAACGCTGGTGCCGGGTTCCACCAGATATTCACCAGCCCGAATTGCATCAGCATCGCCGCGCAGGCGTGCCAGCAGAACCAGATCCAGGGGTTGCGGCAATACCCCTTGGGCATGTAGGCGCGCAGCCACCATCCGTAAGGATTCACCCGACGGTATTTCCACATCGACTGTCCGCCCGCTGACTATAGGTGTCAAATACCAACGCGCATAGGCAAATCCCATCACGATTACCGCGGCGATTACCAGCAACCAGGGGATAATCCTTTTTTTATGTCTGTGCACCATACCCATAATCCTTTCAACATTCCGCCGCCCAACGTTGCGCCTGACGATTCATGGAACCCACGGAGTATTTCCAGTGCCCGATAGCGGTCACCGGCCAAACGCCGATGAGCGAATTGCACACAAAAATCTCCTGCGCCTGCATGCACTCCGTGAGCGCCAGGCTCGCCACCCGCAAGATCACGCCTGCCTGCTCGGCCCGCTCCAACAGATGACGACGCATCACGCCGGCCACGCCACACAGGCGCAGGTCAGGGGTGGCGAGCACCCCGTGATCCAGCCAGGCGAACACATTGGTCATTGTACCTTCGATAACCGAACCTTCTTCATCCAGCATCAGCCCTTCCTGCACCTGGTCGGTTTCTGACCACTCGGCCCGTGCCAATATCTGTTCCAGACGATTCAAATGTTTGAGGCCGGCAAGTCGCAGATTGTGGCCGAGATGGGTATTACAAATTTTCAGGTGCACCCCGTGATCGGCCCACTCCACCGGATACGCTGGCCAGGGATGACGCATGAGGATGCGATTGGTTTGAGTGTGGCGCGGAAACCGGTAACCACGGCCGGCACTTCCACGGGTGACAATCAGCTTGAGTACCGCCGCCGCCTGTTCGGCAGCTGCGGATAGTAATTCAGCGCGCAATGTTTTTTCGGAAGGTGCATGCAGCTGCAATCGCCGACAACCCTCCTGCAAACGGTCCAAATGATAATCAAGCAGTGATATTTGGCCTGCCTTAACCGCCAAGGTTTCGAACAAACCGTCGCCGTACTGCACGCCGCGGTCTGCAACCGGAATCAGGTCGCCCGGTTCGCCATTGATCCAGCATTCAGTTATCACGCCTCGCCGCCGAGAGCGCGCGTCAACCCCCGGGCCTTGGCGCGGGTTTCTTCCAGCTCGCATTCCGGAATGGAGTCCGCCACGATGCCGGCGCCGGCCCGGAATTCAAGCTGCTGCCCGTGTTGTACCAATGTGCGTATCAGGATATTCAGGTCAAGATTGCCGTCACGATTCAGGTAGCCCATAGCGCCGGTATAGGCGCCGCGCGGTCTATTTTCCAACTCTGCAATGATCTGCATGCAGCGCACCTTGGGACAACCAGTGATAGTGCCACCCGGGACTACTGCGCGGATCACCTCCCCCGGGGTTTTACCCGGCTGTAGCTGGCCACTGATATTGGAAACGATATGGTGCACATGTGTATAGGATTCCACCACCATCAGCTCATCCACATGCACGCTACCGGTGTTGCACATGCGTCCGAGGTCATTGCGTTCCAGGTCCAATAACATGATATGTTCGGCGCGTTCTTTGGGATGCGTGATTAATTCGCGGATCAATGCTGTGTCACAGAGTGTATCGGCGCCACGCGGCCGGGTGCCGGCAATAGGACGCACCTCCACCTGTCGGTTACGTACCCTCACCAGCCGTTCCGGCGAGGAGCTGATGACGGCATGTCCGCCCTGCCGGATGAGCCCTGCAAAAGGGGCCGGGTTAGCAGCGCGCAGACGGCGGTAAAGCTGTGCCGCCGTTGTCTGAGGGTCAAGTTCCACCTGCCAGAGACGCGAGAGATTGGCCTGGAAGATATCACCGTCGTAAATATAGCGCCGTGCTCGGGCAACGATGTCAAGATAACGCGCTGGTTCTTCCTCTCTCAGTAATCCAGCCAGTAGGTTGGTTGACATATCCATAGACACGCGGGCCAAGTCCACCTTCATACCCGCTAACAGCTCTGCGTTTTCTGACTCGGCGATCCGTTGGACAGAATGGTAGTAGCGGTCGTGAATAAAAGCCGCTGGCGTCCGCACTGCCAACGCAATAGGAAAACCCGTCGCACCTGGCAGATTCAGAATGGGTTCGATTTGTTGTGCTAGTTCATAGCCAAGAAATAGGAACCAGCCGCCACGAAATGGCGGCGCGCTTGCTGATGATCTCTGAAGCCGTAAATTGCGCCACCAGCAATCCAGCGCTTGTAGAAAATCGCCGCCTGCCTGGTCCACACATGGGCCTGTGAGGCGACCGTCGGCATGCAACACCAATGCCTCGCCCGGAAATGCAAACAGGAAGTCATAACGGCCCTGAGCAGTGCTTTGCAGCAGAAAGGGGTAACACTCCGGGTTTGCTGTATGCAGGTCGAGCAGATCAACTGGTGCCGACAGCCCCTGTGTAACGAAATTCGTGTCAGCGGCAGTCTCCATATTAAGCGCATGCGCACGGTTCCCTCTCAGCTTAGGCGGCGGAAGACCAGGGTACCGTTGGTGCCTCCGAAACCGAAGGAATTGGATACTACTGCATCAATTTTCATCTGACGCGCCGCCCCGGGAACATAGTCCAAATCGCAACCTTCACCGGGGTGATCGAGGTTGATGGTAGGCGGTGCTACCTGGTCGCGCATCGCGAGGATGCTGAAAATTGCTTCTACGCCGCCAGCCGCACCCAATAGATGTCCGGTCATGGATTTGGTGGAACTGACGGCAATTTTTTTCGCGTGTTCGCCGAAGGCGCGTTTAATGGCGATGCTTTCGCCTTTGTCGCCCACCAGCGTGGACGTGCCGTGGGCATTGATGTATTGCACCTGCTCCGGTTTCAATTCCGCGTCACATAGGGAATTTACCATGCACAAGCGAGCGCCTTCACCGTCCTCGGGGGGTGAGGTCATATGATAGGCGTCGCCGCTCATGCCGAAGCCGGCCAGTTCTGCGTAAATTTTCGCGCCACGCTTCTTCGCATGCTCGTATTCCTCGATTACCACAATACCAGCGCCCTCGCCCAGTACGAAGCCATCCCGGTCCCGGTCCCAGGGGCGGCTGGCCTTTTCGGGTGCGTCGTTGCGCGTCGAAAGCGCACGTGCTGCGCAGAAACCACCCACGCCCAGCGGCGTCACCGCCATCTCTGCGCCGCCGGCGATCATCACATCCGCGTCGCCATACTGGATGCAGCGCATGCCTATGCCGATGTTGTGATTGGCAGTGGTGCAGGCGGTGACGATGGCGATGTTCGGTCCTTTGAATCCATAAATGATGGAAAGGTGCCCGGCAATCATATTGATGATGCTGGAAGGCACGAAGAACGGCGATACGCGCCGCGGCCCGCCATATTCAAGTATGGAAGCATGTGCCTTTTCGATGTTGGTAAGGCCGCCGATGCCGGCGCCGATGGCCGCGCCGATACGCGCGCTGTTTGCCTCGGTTACCTTGAGCCCTGAATCCTTGATGGCCTGGATAGATGCCGCCACGCCGTAGTGTACGAACGGATCCATTTTTTTGATGTCTTTGGGTTCGATGTAATGGGCGGGATCAAAATTCCTCACTTCCGCAGCGATGCGCGTTGAATAGTTGCTAGCGTCGAATTGCGTAATAGGACCAATACCGCTTTTACCGGCGACCACGGCGTTCCAGGCTTCTTCCACAGCGTTTCCCACCGGGGAGATGATTCCCAGACCCGTCACCACCACGCGCCGCTTAGACACAGGGCTATCCTCTCAAATGCGGATTCAGGGGAGAGTATAAGAAAAGACAAGGCCGTTGCCACCTCGCGATGGCAACGGCTCTGGGCATGCAAATCCGGCACTCAGGCGTTGGGCAGGTGTTCCTTGATGTAATCAACCGCCTGCCCCACCGTGGTGATTTTCTCGGCCTCTTCATCAGGGATTTCGCACTCGAACTCCTCTTCCAGAGCCATCACCAGTTCGACGGTATCCAGGGAGTCAGCACCCAGATCGTCCACAAAAGAAGCCTGCAGGGTCACCTGCTCTTCCTTCACGCCCAATTGCTCCACGACGATCTTCTTTACGCGTTCTTCGATGCTACTCATGATTGATGGGACCTCCCGAAGTGACAAAAACAGCTGTGGCGGCTATTAACGGCCAAACTGGGGGCGGTATTGTAGTGAAATCCGTCTCCCTGTGCCACCGCCCCCATTCTGATTTGGTGGCATGGCTTATCAAGTCATGTGCATGCCGCCGTTAACGTGCAGTGTTTCGCCGGTGATATAGCCGGCCCCGGGCGATGCCAGGAACAGGACTGCCTGGGCAACGTCTTCGGGTGCACCAAGGCGCTGTAGCGGGACCTGGCTAATCATGGCGGTCCGCTGTTCCTCGCTGAGGGCCCGGGTCATGTCGGTGTCAATAAAACCCGGGGCCACAGTGTTGACGGTGATGTTGCGGGAGCCGATTTCCCGCGCCAGAGATTTAGTGAAACCGAAAATCCCGGCCTTGGCAGCGCAGTAATTGGCTTGACCCGGGTTGCCGACGGCCCCTACCACGGAGGAAATATTGATGATGCGGCCATGGCGGGCTTTCATCATGCCACGCAGGCAAGCCTTGGAAAGCCGGAATACAGAACCCAAGTCGGTGTTGATAACCGCGTTCCAATCCTGTTCCTGCATGCGCAGAAGCAGAGTATCGCGGGTGATACCGGCGTTGTTGACCAGAATACTCACATCCCCGAATTCTATCGTCAGGGCCTTCACCAAGGCTTCTACTGAAGTGGTATTGGTCACATCCAAGACACGCCCCTGGCCCTTTATAGTCTCAGCTGTAAGGTAAGCGCTGATACGTCCAGCGCCTTCGGGGGTGGTCGCGGTTCCAATTATGATGGCACCTGCCCTGCCCAGAGCCAAAGCGATAGCCTTGCCGATGCCGCGGGTGGCGCCTGTTATCAGGGCGATCTCACTGTTCAACATGCCTTATAACCCCTTCATACCGGTTAGGGCCGCATCCAGACCGGCAGGATCATAAACCGGATAGTTATTGAGGTTTTTATCAATGCGCTTGCCAAGACCCACCAACACCCCACCAGGACCTAGTTCTACCAGCTTAGTCACCCCGTGTCGGGTCATAAATTGAATAGTTTCTACCCAGCGTACAGGGCTGTATAACTGCGCCTTGAGTACTTCCCGAATCGCATCAGCTCCGGCATGTGCGGCCACATCCACGTTGTGGATGACGGGAATGGCAGCAGCTTGCAACCTGATACCCGCCAGCCTGCCAGCGAGTTGCTCCGCGGCTGGCTTCATGAGCGCGCAATGGGAAGGGACGCTGATCGGTAACGGGATGACCCGCTTGGCGCCCCTATTCTTGCAGAGCGTGCCGGCTCTCTCGACGGCCGCTTTGTGGCCGGCGATAACGATCTGCCCCGGAGCATTGAAGTTGACCGCCGCCACCACCTGACCTTCGGCGGCTTCCTTACAGGCGGCCTCAACCGCACCATCCGCCAAGCCCAAAACCGCCGCCATCGCGCCTGTCCCGGCGGGTACCGCCGCTTGCATGGCTTGGCCACGGAATTCCACCAACTTTACTGCTGTGCCGAAATCCAATGCGCCGGCACAGACCAGCGCGGTGTATTCTCCGAGGCTGTGTCCCGCCATAAAAGCCGGTTGCGGGCCACCCTGAGCCTGCCAGACGCGCCATAAGGCCACCCCCGCCGTCAGTAGCGCTGGCTGGGTACACGCGGTGGCATTCAAACGTTCCTCGGGCCCTTGTTGCGTCACAGTCCAAAGATCATAACTTAAATTCTTGGAAGCCTCAGCAAAGGTATGTTTTATATCGGAATAATTTTCACCTAGTTTAGCGAGCATGCCCAGGGACTGGGAGCCTTGGCCTGGGAATATCACCGCAAGTGTCATGCGCGAGTCTCCTGGATCAGGAGAGGAATTATAACGGGAACACCCATTTGCTCCGGCGCGACCAGACGAGTACGCCTAACCCCAGAATAACGCCGGTGAAGGTTCCGTACAGGTGGGCATCCACCACCACCGGGCCGCCAGTAGTGGCCACCGACCAAGGCAGCGGTCCCCGCAGCTGCTCATACATGAGCTTTAGAACCAGGAAGACCGCCAGGACCCAGCCTATCCAGTCGCGTTGACGCATTAGCTGCATGGCGCCGACAATCCACAGCGTATTCAGGGCTCCGGATACCCCGACATACCACCGCAATCCTGGGTCCCCCCAGAGCAGGCCGATGCCGACACCCAGGGAGCCCACCACTACCAGCAGCGGACAACGCCAACCGGGAAGTAGGTCTTCCAGCAGCAGGCAGAGCAGCACATAGCCTGCCATGTCTTCCCCCAGATGCCCCCAGCCTAGGTGCACGAAATTGCCGGTGAAAATTCGCCATAGCTGGCCATGCAGAATCGCCAAACGGTCATATTGCAATGCCGCGCGTACCGGTTCGCCACCCAGATTCAGCAGCAGACAGGGCAACACGATAACCAAGATCGGCCACCATTGTTGCCAGCTCCAGAGTGACCCGCGTGATACCGGTACGGTCATTGGCAAATGAGGTGATAGGTTGCTGTATGATTAAGGCTCTGATTCATACCGAACTTTAACCCACTCACACACACAAATCAGCTATGCAGTTACCTAGACAGCTTTCCGGTTTCACCCTTATTGAGGTCATGGTGGTGGTAGTGATTCTTGGCATTCTCGCCTCCATCATCGTGCCTAAGATCATGGACAAGCCCGACGAGGCGCGCATCGTTAAAGCCAAGCAGGATATCCGCGCTGTCCAATCGGCCCTGGAGATGTACAAGCTTGATAACTATGTCTATCCCACCACCGATCAAGGGTTGCAGGCACTGGTGCAGAAGCCATCCACCGACCCGGTTCCGCCCCATTGGAAGCAATATCTCGACCGTTTACCAATGGATCCGTGGGATCACCCGTACCAGTATCTGAATCCCGGCGTACACGGACCGCTTGATATCTGGTCCTATGGACCAAACGGCCCATCAGGCGGTACCAATGCGACCGGCGTCATCGGTAACTGGAACCTTGAAGGCAACGGTAGTGGGGCGGGCAGCAACAACAGCGGCGGCAATTGACGCGGCAGGGGCCACGGGTATAAGCCTGTGCTATCGCGCATTCGAGGTTTCACGCTGATCGAAATATTGGTGGTGCTGGTCATTATCAGCATCATCACCGCCGTCGCGGTGCTCTCGCTGGGTTCGCTGGGCGGTAATTCCGCCGCCAAACATGCAGCCGAACAACTGGCGGACTTGACTGATCTGGCTTCGCAGCAGGCAGTAATGCGCGGCCAGCAATACGGCCTGCGGATAGCACCCCACGGCTATACCTTCCTGCTTTACAACGGCCACGACTGGTCGCCCATACAGAATGATGATTTGCTGCGCGCTCGACAATTAGACAACAGCGTCACCCTCTCCCTGCAATTGGAGGGTACCCCTATCACCTTGCCCAGCAAGGGCCAGCACACTGCCGAAACCGATGACAGCATTATGGATACCGGAAAGCCAGAATTGAAGCCGCAAATCATGCTGCTCTCCAGCGGAGAGATCACACCCTTTAAGATCAGCGTCAGAGACGCCGGTCAGAATCCTTCTTACACGATCACCGGCGATTTGTTGCACGGCATCCAGCTGGTGCCGCCGGGTACGCATAGCGGCTCTTGAAATGCTTACTCCAACCAAGCAAGCAGTGCATGGTTTTACATTGCTGGAAGTGCTGATCGCCCTGGCAGTGCTGGCGATCGGCATGATCGCCGTCATCGGTACCGCCGGTACCAGTACCCGCCAAGCTGCTGAATTAAAGGACGAAACCTTTGCGCATTGGGTGGCCATGAATGAGCTCACCAGTTTGCGTCTGGCGCCTACGTGGCCGGATGTGGGCACCCGCAAAGGCGAGGCCGACATGGCCGGACAGCAATGGCACTGGCAGGCAGTCATCAGCAAGACATCAGACCCCGATCTACTGCGGGCGGATATTGATGTAAGCAACGCGCTGGCACCGGCTGCAATCGTCAGCAGCCTGACAGGTTTTATTGGCTTGCCGCAAAAATTGCCCGCCAGCGCACCTTTGCATTCACCCACGAATAATGCCGGCACACCTCCATGAAGCATCGTGCCCGTGGTTTTACATTGGTTGAATTGCTGGTAGCTATCGCCATCTTTGCGGTCATCGCAGTTCTGGCTTATGGTGGCCTCGACAGCGTCGTCCATCAGCGCGAACAGACCGACAGTGTCATGAATCGGCTGCGCGTGGTGCAGCAGGCCTTCGCTTTGATGGCGCGGGATTTTGGCCAATTGGAGCCTCGCCCGGTACGTGATCCTCTGGGCAATATACCGTTGGCAGCCTTCGTCAGCACACCCCAGAATTTGCCACCAGTGACTTTCACCCGCGGCGGCTGGAGCAATCCACTGGCGGACGTACGCAGCACCGAGGAACGGGTCGCTTATCAATTAGATAACGGCCAGCTGATGCGCCTGACCTGGCCGGAGTTGGATAACCCAGCCCAGGTGCTGCCAACAAAACAGCCGTTGTTAACCAAGGTATCTGCATTTGACCTGCGCTTCATGGACAACAACGGCCAATGGCAAACGCAGTGGCCGCCGCTCAATACCGATGCCAGCACTTATCTGGCGCAAGTGCCGCAAGCGGTGGAAATCAGCGTGACCTTGAAGGATTGGGGACGCATAACCCGCGTCATCGAAGTGGCGGCACAGCAATGAGGCTACCGTGGCACGCACCGGCTCCGATCAAACAGCGTGGCGTTGCTTTGCTGATCGCGCTGGTGGTGTTGGCGATTGCCGCCACATTATCCACCGCCATGATCTGGAGCCGCGAGCTGGATGTGCGGCGTTTCGCGAATATCAAGCAGGGCGACCAGGCACTGGAATATGCGCTTGGTGCCGAAGCTTGGGCGGAGCAGATATTGCGACGCGATTTTCAATCTAATTCCGGGATTACGGACCTAATCCAGGACTGGGCCATGCAATTACCGTCGCTACCGGTCCAAGGCGGTTCCGTAACGGGGCGTCTGGAAGACCTGCAAGGTCTGTTCAATGTGAATAATCTTGCCAGCAACAATGCGCCCGAGGCAGCCGCCGCACTGGCACAGTTCCAGCGCTTGCTCGTCAACCTCAATCTGGATCCTGACATTGCCAACGCAGTAAGGGATTGGGTGAATACCGGAGATCAGCCTCATTACCCTGGTGGTGCCAAGGATGATTTTTACTCGCGCCTGGATCCACCTTACATCACCGCCGAGCAGCCCATGACCAGTATCAGCGAGTTGCTGCTGGTAAAAGGGGTTACACCGCAGGTTTATGCCGCACTACTACCCTATGTGTGCGCACTGCCCTTGCAAGTACCCGGCTCGCAGCCGGAGCAGATCTTGAATGCGCTGGCGATCAATATCAATACCGCTCCGGCAGCGGTACTAGCATCCTTGAATTCTGGCATCACAGCTAGCGCCGCCGAGGCTGCAGTACAAACGCGCATGCAACAACCGTATCAATCGCTAAACGACCTGACACGTTTGTGGCATATTAGCCCGGCAGCGGGCGTGCAGACGAGTCTGACCAGCAGCTATTTCCAGCTGACGGCGCAAGTGAAGATTGGCAGCACTCAAATCACCCTTTACAGTTTGCTTTATCGTACATCCCAGAACAATGGTGATGGTGCAACAGTTGCCATCCGGCGTACCTTTGGAACCTTGTGATGACTGAGACCCTGTTACTGCGCATACCTGATGCAGATCGGCCGGCGAGTTGGCTGGTGGTGGATGCTTTCGGCAACCGCATTGGCCAAGTTCAGGCGGGTACGCTCATGGAAGCCGCGCCGTTCGCCGCCGGTCGCCGCCTGCGGGTGTGTGTGCCCGGTTCCGCCGTCATGTTGCTGCATGCGGACATCCCCAGCAACAACGCACAAAAAATCCTGCAGGCGGTACCTTTCGCGCTCGAGGATAGGCTCGCGGAAGATGTGGATACGCTGCACTTCGCCGTGGGCGCACGCGAAGCGCATGGCTATCCGGTGGCTGTGGTAACGCGCGCGCGCATGCAGCAATGGTTGAATGAGCTCGCAGCGGTTGGCCTGGCCCCCGCAGAGTTACTACCGGATGTGTTGACGTTACCGGTGCGTGAACACACCCTGATAGTGGCGCCGGATGAACGGCAAATGCTGGCACGCTTTCCCGATGGAGTGGCTGTAATCGCGGAGACTTCGCTGATGCCGCTCATACTGGAGCGGCATCTGTCCGTGCTGCCTGCAACTGAAAATTGCACCCATGCTTTGGTGTATGCGTCTGATGACGCGCTGGCACCCGAAGTGCGTGAAGTTCTCACGACCCGGCAGCTGGAAATCGCGTACCGCCCCGTGAACGACGGCGCTATCACACTCATGGCAACAACGGCCCGGGACTCCCGAGCGATAAACCTGTTGCAAGGAGAATTTGGGCCGCGCGGCGGTGCAATAGAAAATTGGCACCGCTGGCGTAGCGCAGTCTGGCTGTTAGCAGCGCTGTGCGCGGTGTTCATCGTGCAGCAGGCTGTTAGCGAGTTCAGGCTCAGGCATGAAGCAACCACACTGGATAACCAAGTAACAGCGTTATTCCATCAAGCCTTGCCGAATGTGACACACATGGTGGATCCGCAGGCACAGATGCAGCAGCGTCTTAATCAGCTTACGGGCGGCGCTGCGAGCTCTGAAGGACTTCTGGCTATGCTCACGGCCGTGGGCAATGCGCTGCAATCACAAAGTAGCGTGCAACTTCAAAGTTTCAGCTATCACGATGGCAGTCTGCAGCTACAGGCCCAGGCTGGCAGCATTGATGCGCTTGACAATGTGAAAAACCTGCTCGCAAAAGATCCTGCCTTTCACGTCGACATGGATTCGGTCAGTAGCAGCGCTGGTCAGACCACGGGCCGGCTTACTCTTAGCGAGGGTAACGGCGGATGAACGCTCTGCGCCAGTTACGTCAGTGGTTTATGGGACTGGAGAAGCGCGAACGCCTGGTGCTCGGTAGCGGCGGTGTAATCCTGTTTCTCGTCATCATTTATGCGAGTATCGTCAGCCCCTACTCCAGTCATCGGCAGGCACTCAAGGCCCATGTGCGGCAACAGATCGCGTTGCTGGCATGGATGCGGCCGGCGGCTTCCCGGATTGAGTCCCTGCGGGGTACGCGACCTGGGGCTTTGCCGGGCGGCTCGCTGCTCAGTGTCGTGAACAGCAGTGTCGCGGGAGTTGGGCTGAGTAATGCTTTGCAACAGGCACAACAAGCCAGCGATGGGTCGGTGCGTGCACAATTCAGCGGCGCGGACTTTGACAATCTGGTGCGCTGGCTGGACACATTGCATAGGAACTATGGCGTGGTGCCGGCTGAGATGAGCGCGACACGTGGCTCCGGGCCAGGGTTGGTAAATGTCAATCTTAAGTTGCAAGGTGCCGCGCCATGAGCTGGGGCATAGCGCGCTGGTGGTTGGCGGGACTCACTGCCTATGTCATTTTCCTGCTGGCCACGTTTCCCGCCGCCTACGCTCTAGCCTTGCTCCAGAAGCGCTTGCCGGATGCGCAACTGGCAAATGTCAGTGGCAGCATCTGGTCGGGCGCTGCCCAGGAATTTGCCCTGCATGGCCAATCCTGGGGCGCGCTCCAATGGCATTTTGACTGGCGTGCGCCGTTCGTTGGCCGCTTAGGCTACCGCTTGCAGCTACGGGGACCTGAGATAGCGCTCCAGGGCCAGGTGGCGGGTAACCGAAACAAGCTGCTTTTGGAGGATGTGCGGGGCCACCTGCCCCTGAGCCGGCTGGAGTCGTGGTTACCCCTGCCGACTGGCAGTGTGAATGGCAAGCTTGATCTGCACTTAAGCCAGGTACTACTGGTCAAACTGCGGCCTGAACGCGCCGACGGCACTGTTAATTTAACCGGTGTCAGTCTCAGCTGGCCCCAAGCCTTAACCCTGGGGGACTACCAACTGAAATTGCAAACCCAGGCGCAAAACGGCATCCATGGCAGTTTCGTGGATACGGGCGGACCACTGGTTTTACAGGGTACCCTTGATCTCGGGTCAAATGGGCATTATCAGGTCAGCGGCACGCTGACGAGCCGCGACCCAGGCAACGCAGCCTTGAATACCTTACTGAGGGGCTTGCCTGTGGATGGGTCGGGCCATCACCCGTTTCATTTTACCGGGCAATGGTGAGCCGATATCTGGGAATATTTTTATTTATTTTCAATAGGTTACAGAAATACCTTCCCATACTTCTATAAAATTAATCAGTACTCTCCAGCACCTTGATGTGAACTTGGGTTGCGACCCGTAACCACCCGAACAAACCGCAGTGTTAACCACGACGTTCAATCCACGCCGTTTTATGGTCAAATTCAATCCATGAAACCGGAAACCGTCATGCTCCCGGCACCCATCGGAATATTCGGCACTCTTCAGGAGCAGCTGGCCGGCGTAATTGGCCAGGATTTCTTTCGGCAGCTGGTTCGTCAGCTCGCCGTGGCCCTGGACGTGGAGTACGCCTTTGTCACTGCACGTAAACCGCAGGATTCCAAGCGCCTGCGGCTTGTAGCTGGCTGGCATGTAAATCGTCCCGCGGCGGGTGGCAATGAATTTCTGATCGATGACACGCCCGCGGAACGTACCCTGCTGGAGGGGCAATTTTGGTGCGAGGATGAAACCGCCGCTGCTTATCCAAAGGATCGCTGGTTGCGTAAACACGGTATCCAGGCTTACTGTGCGGTGGCGATTCCCGGTCTGGATGGCCGCGCGCTCGGTCATCTGGGTATCATGTCACGGCAAGCCTTCCAGGCCAGTGATGAGTTGTTTGCCGCGTTGCGCGCATTGGCCCTGCGCGCCGCCGCGGAATTGCGCCGCCGGCATCTGGACGATATCCAGCGCTTGGTTGCAATCAAGTTCGCTGCCAGTTTCCGCATTAGCCCCGGCATCCTCGGCGCACTGGATCTGGAGAATGAGCTGTGCACCGACGTCAATCCAGCCGTCGAACGTCTGCTGGGTTACAGCCCTGCGGAATTGATCGGCCGCAATATGCGTGATTTGGGTCTGTGGGTAAACCCGCAGGCCTGGGATGACATTCTTCAGGAACTCAAGGCCTGCGGGCGCATCGTCAATTACGACATCGGGTTGTGCACTCATACAGGCGAAGTTCGCCACGGTAATCTATGCGCTGAGACGATGGAATTTGATCAGCGGCGCTATGCGCTTTTCAGTATCGTGGATGACACCGATTATCGCGCGGCAATAGATAACCTGCATGCAAAAGATACGATTTACCGTATATTGTTCAATGCCGAACAAAATCCCATTCTTTTGTTTGCAATTGACAAGGATGGACAACCATCCGGTACTTTTATTGAAGGCAACGATGCAGCCAGTCAATCCCTGGGTTATACGCTTGATGAGTTCCGCAGACTCGTCCCGACAAATCTGAACCAGACCGAAATTTGGCGTGACATCGGGCGTGAATTAATCAACAGGCATTCGGCTGCGTTTAAAATTATTTTGCATTGTAAATCTGGCGCCACGGTGAACTGTCAAGCTCATGCCTGGCTAGTCACGTCAGTCGGAACTCAAGCAGTCATACTTTTATACCGGGATTTAAATCAATTCAAACCGAGTGCCAGTACTGCTGAAGATATGGAAAGCAGTTATCGTTCCATGTTTGAACACGCTCTCGAAGGAATCTATGAATCGGAAATCGATGGCCGCTTAACCGATGCTAACCCGGCTCTCGCGCGCATTCTTGGTTACGATACACCGGCAGAAATGATTGCCAGTGAACTCAACATTGCTTCGCGCGTCTACGTGCGTCCGGAGCAACGTGCCGAGTTGCTGCGACGCCTCGAGCAAGACGGGCATTATGCTAACCAGGAATTTCAGGTATTCCGCCGAGACGGCACCACTATCTGGGTCTGTGACAATGCGCGCGCAGTCAAGGATTCCAATGGACAGGTATTGCATTACGCAGGCACTTTGCAGGACATTACAGCACGCAAACGCGCAGAAGAGGCGCTAGTACGCTCGGAGGAAAAATACCGAACTTTGGTGGATATGAGCCAGGATGGTGTATTTTTAAGTCAGGGCGGCAAGTATGTATACGTTAACCGGGCCTTCGCTTATATGCTGAGCTATGAACCCGAAGAGATAACCGGTCTGCCTATTACGGATATTGTACTTGCCTCCAATGGCAAGTTGGTCGAGCAAATCATTTCCGATACTGTCAGCCACCGCGCCATCGAACCCCATGAGATGCACTTACGCTGCAAGGATATTACTAATCAGGTGACCGCTTCCGTGACCGTCAGTCGGATTTCCTGGCGCGGACGTCCGGCCACCATGGGCACGGTACGCGACATCACTGAGCACAAGAAAGCCGAACAGGAACTGGTGCGTAGCGCTTACCATGATGCGCTCACTGGCCTGCCTAATCGTAATTTCTTCATGGATCGCCTCAGCCAGGTTCTGGAACATAGCGGCAAACGCGAAAACGACCGCTTCGCGGTCCTGTTTCTGGATCTGGATCGGTTCAAGCTGATTAACGATAGCCTGGGCCACAGTTTTGGCGATCGTCTATTGGTTTCCATCACTAAACGGCTGCGCACCTGTCTGCGGCCCAACGATCTGATCGCCCGTCATGGAGGGGACGAGTTCACTATCCTGTTAGAACGTCTGCAGAGCCTGGATGAGGCCACCGTGATAGCGGACCGCATTCATGAGGGGCTGGCACGCGCATTCAGTGTTACTGGCCATGACGTATTTACCACTGCCAGCATAGGCATTGTTATCAGCGCACCCCATTATCAACACCCTGATGAATTATTGCGGGATGCCGATACCGCCATGTATCGTGCTAAGGCGGCCGGTAAGTCCGGATATGTGGTGTTTGATGACGCGATGCATGAGCAGGTTAAGGCCAATCTCAAGCTGGAAACCGAATTGCGTCATGCTCTGCAGCGCAGCGAATTCCGTGTTTATTACCAGCCAGTGATGGAGCTCGCCACCGGGCGCCTCACCGGTTTTGAAGCCCTGGTGCGCTGGGCACATCCCGAACGTGGATTAGTGGCACCGGAACACTTTCTGTCGGTAGCCGAGGAAACCGGTCTTATCATTCCGCTGGGCTGGTGGGTGATGGAAACCGCTTGCGTGCAACTGGCTGGCTGGCGCAAACGCCATAAGCATCTCGCCGACAGTATTTTCGTAAGCGTCAATATTGCAAACCGCCAGTTTGCCCACTGGGTATTGCCACAGCGCGTGGCACGGGTTTTGGACATGACGGGCATATCCGCCAAGAATTTGTGCCTGGAAATCACTGAAACGGTCTTCATGGATAATCCAGAACTGGCGGTTGAAACCATTAATCGCCTCAGGACCATCGGCGTAAATTTGCAAATGGATGATTTCGGTACAGGATATTCGTCTTTGAGTGCTTTGCGAACCTTTAAATTGGATACACTCAAGATTGATCGCTCTTTTATCAAGGGTATTGAGCATAATCGCAGCGACCGCGCGATTGTGCGCACTATCAATGTACTCGCAGCCGATCTCGGCATGGATGTGGTGGCCGAAGGCATCGAAAATTCACGCCAGCTTGAATTGCTTCGCGCCTTGGGATGTCGCAGAGGCCAAGGTTACTATTTTTCAAAACCATTTTCAGAAAACGAAGTAGAACGTTACCTGGCGGCGCTGGCACCACCGAAAGGCTAAAGGCTGGATCCGCATGCACACGAGGAATGGCGCTCACGCGCGACAAGAAAAACTTGCTAGCTATCCGAATCACAAGACCGTCGTCAAGGCCAGCAGCCATTTCGGCCAATGCATGCCGGTTATGCCCATCGCTACCAGGACGACGGTAAACAGGATTGCCAAGCCGAATACTAAGCGGGCCAAGAATCGGGGTTGCCCGCCATCCGTTTCATTTGAAGACATGATGCTTAGCTATACCGTGATTTTCAGGAAATGGTTTGGCAGAATCACCGCTCTGTGTACAGGAGTAAACCAAATGAATTGGTCGGGGCGAGAGGATTTGAACCTCCGACCACTTGCACCCCATTTAGTTCACCCGTAAACGCGACTGCGCTGAATTATCGCGCATTTCATACTTTCCGCGCTACAAAAAAATGGCTTTTCGGCCTTAATAAAATCAAAGGGTTGAAAGCGCGAAATGGTAACTATCCGATTCATCGGGTTCAAATAAATCAATGCCAATTCGGTGCGCTGGATGGCTGATCTACCTGCGCCCCTCCTCTCCCCCTCACCGCTTGGATTGCCCAAATGGACGGTGCGTGATGGCTGGATTGAGCTTTGCTCGCGTTACGCGTGGGGTTGGTTCTGTACCATGACCTTTGCCGTCTCAGTGCATCCTGAGCGTGCTGGTAAGACTTGGCGCTACTGGGTAAACCAACTCAACCGTAGTGTATTCGGGCGCCATTGGCAGGGCACAGACCACATGGGGGTGTTTTGGGTGCGTGGCTCCGAGTATCAGATGCGCGGGGTGTTGCACTACCACGCCTTAATGAGTGCGATCGTTGATTTAAATGGCTTCGCTCGCCGCCTGTCATGGATGGACGAATGGAAGAAGCTGGCAGGGTTTACGAAAATCGAACCAGTTTTTGATAAGACCGCTGTAACTAAATACGTGACTAAGTACGTTGTTAAAGGCGGCGATATCGATGTAAGTGAGAACCTGCATCGCTATTACCGGCAGGATAACCTGTTGTAACTGCGGTCTCCCTTGCGTGTCGCAAGCCGCAGCAAGGGTGTGTTCTAAGAAAGCAGCCGCGCCGTAAGGCGCGGGTGCTTCTTATCGTTACTTGACCGGATAGCTGTGCCTGAAGTACCTGTGTTAGAGCAGAATTCCTGGCATGGCAGCGCATTTCTCAAATGGGTGAAGGCCGCTGATCAAGTAATTGCGTGCTTCTTCAAGGCACTGCTTCCCATGTCGGAATATTTGTGATTTAGTTCCGGCATCCTAGATGTAGTGTTCGCATGCCGAGCAGGCCTCATCTGTACATAAGCTCGGATATGGTGGAGGTATACTCTGTAAATAATTTATTTATAACAGTAAAGGTTAAATTCCAACAGAGGTACGTAATGTCCCACAGGAATGTCGTCAATTGCCTGCGGGGCAAGGCTTTCCGTTAATTCGGCCGCTCCCACGGCGAGCCCCCGGTTAGTCGGTCAGTTTTGGGGGCTTGATTCCGACCGAGTCTTTGAATTTTTCCTCCGACAGATCGTATTCCCCCAAGAGGTTGACGTGCTCCCAGGCGGCGGCCGACCCGTGGGCCATCGCCTTTAAGAATTCCTCGCGCTTGACCGGATCCTCGATCTCGGCGAACTTCTGCGACAGGTACAGGTAATTCCAGCAGATGATGCAATTCTTGATGAGTCGTTTGCAGGCCTCGGCCATCTCCTGGTCCTCTTTTTCCGCCTGCAGGAATTCACGCGGGTTGCCGACCGAGACCGCGCGAGTGAAGCGGTGCACATGCTCGACGCCGTGAAGGACTTTTTCGATCGACATGCGCAACACCGGCTCGTCGATGTAGCGCAGGATGAACAGACTCTTCAGGGGCTGGCCGAAGGCCTTGAGGGCCTGGTACAGGCCGTGTTGCTTGGAATAGGAATTGAGCCGGCGGAAGATGTCCGAGGCGGTCGTTTCCTTGAGTTTGATCGTGGCGATGAAGCGCAGGATGTCGTCCCAGAACTGGATGATGTGATCCTCGTCGACGTAGCCCTGCGGCTGGATCTTCCAGCCCGAGCGATCGACCGATTGGCGACTCCTGAAGATATAGCGTCGCTGCCGCTTGAGGTTCTTGAACCGCGGCGCGTAGGCGACGCCGACCAAATTACTGGTGGCAAAGATCGCCTCGCTGTAGCCAAAGGCATCGGTGGAATGGATATCGCTTTTGACCACGTCGTTGTGCAGCAAGCCGTCGATTACGTAGGGGCTCTCGCGGTCCGCGGAGCTGAACACGAGGGCACGAGGGAGTGCCACAACAAATCACGCTCGTCGCGAAAGGTGTAGACACTCACCCCCTGTTCCTTGCCGAAGTATTTGAAGGAGTGGTTGGCGTTGAGCGAATCGACCCGCACTTCGAATTTTTGCCCGTCGCTGGCAGTATGCAAGCGGCCCTGCGTGCGGCGTAGCAGATTCGGTAGTTCGAGGCGATCCATGAGCTGCAACACGCGATCATTCGCGGCGTCGACGTTGTCCAGAGAGAAGTACCAATTGATGGCGTTCTCCAGTTCCGTCTCGCTCAGAGGATGGGAAATGCGCGCCATCTTGCGGATGCCGATGGTACAGCCAAGACCAATGATGCCAGCATAAATGACCCGGTCCTCGGGCCGTCCCTGATGATAGCGCTGCTGCCAATGCTGGAATTCCTCCATCCAGTCGGTGTGGTGATTGACGGTTGCCAGGATCTCGAGCATCGGCACGAAGTCGCGCTCGGGGAAGAACTGCTGCATCGAGCCCGAATCGCTTTCCTCCTGGGTCGGCGTGCTCACAGTAAAGCCGACCTTCTTGAAGGTGATATGGGAATTCTCCCCGTCGAGAATGTGGGCATTCGTGGTCAGGTATTGCTGGTACAACGCCTCGTCCAATTCCGCGAGTACTCGATGCGGGTCGACGAAGGCCTGCAGCCCCGCCCGTTCGATGAGCATGGTCCGGTCACGGTTCCAGCGGTCGCGGTCGATCAAGTACGCATCGAGGGGACGGTACTTGTAGGAGTGTTCGAGGTTCAGGGTGCCGGATCTGATGCCACTCTGCACCTGCAGGAAGAGCAGCGCCTTGTAGAGCGACACGCTGAAGCGGCCGTCCCGAGACACGGCCTGGCGCTCTTCGGGTGTCAAGAACTCCACGGGTGCCGTTTTATCGATCGCCCCGTCCTTGAGCTTGAAATACTCAATCGCCTGGCGCAGTTCCCGGGCGCTCGGTTCGGCCAAAACGGTCACGGCTTTGAGGATGGGGCTCACGCGATTTTGCAATCGCACGGACTTCGCCGCCAGGATGAGATAGTAGTCATCCTCGCTCAACTCCGTCGCTACGGCCGCTTTCAGTTCGTCGATCTGATCCGCGTCCAACGATGTCGCGATGTGGTTGTCAGCCAGCAACGCGCGGATGCGTTGTACTTTCTCGGTATCGCTGAGTTCGCTGTCCTTGGTCACGCCCTTTATCTTGGCCAGGGTCTCCAAGATCCCGTGATCGAGAAAGCCGACGAGCGTTTTGAGCGAGTCGTTGCGTTGCTCGCGCCGCACGTAACATTGATCCTTGTGCTCGCGTTGGGCGCTGTTCTGGAAGGACCGCAGGCTGCTCAGGAGGACATCGACCAGGTTGTCGTGCAGCCGGTAGTATTGATGCGCGATGAAGGCGGTCAGGTGCAGGTATCGTTCGTGCGCGCCGCGCCGGGTGAGCTGAAAGATCTCGGGTTTGATGACGCCATAGGCATAGTATTGGATGCCGTCGGGGCCAAGATTCAGATGCTCCAGCACGGGTTTGAGCAATCGAAATCGTTCGTGCACCAACTTCAGATCGGCAACGCGTTCTTTCACCTTCGAGGGCTTGGTCGACTGCGACAGCTTCTTCATCGAAGTCAGTTTGTAGGCGACCGTTTTCCCCGGCGGCGATCCTTCCTCGGTGGCTTCCTGCAGCAACAGCGCATCGAGCATGCCTCGGGTTTGCGGCGTCAGCAGCGCCTCGATGGTGGCGGTTAAGCGGCGGTTATGCTGATTGATCGCCGTCAAGATCAGGGCGGCCAGGGGGAAGTACCCCGGCACTTCGACCTTGTCGCGCACCAACACCTCGACGACACGGGAGAAAATTAGCTTCGGTTTCAGGTGCGATTGGACCAGGCGCTCGATTTCCGCGGCGAGCAGCGCGCGGCCGTGGGGCTTGAAGGGGCGAAACCCGTAGAACTCCAGGATCGCCGCTTGATGCCGCGCCATGGTTTGCCTCGGGTAGTCGGTGAAGTCAATCCTCTCCTGGGCCGCGCCGATCCGATCGGAAACGTACGCAAGGTCGCGTGGATGGAAGATCGGGACCGAGTAGAATCGTTTGGTCGCTTTGAAGTAGCCGCAACTCAAGAGAAAGACCACCTGATTGGTGGTCGTGCGCAGGTTGGTGGCGATGTCCTGAAGCGGCGCGGGGAAGTCGAAGCAGCGTTTGCGCTCGGCGCTGTTGAAGATCGGCGGGGATTCGAACACCCCGCGTTCGACGCTGTTCAAGATCTTCATACGCGGCATGGTCGGCTCCTTGACCTGCAAGACGGGGTAGAGCTGCCGTCAACGGCAGCGAGGGGGGGGCGGCAATAACTATTTCGCACAATAGACAAAAGGCGAAGTAGAATGCACCCAGGAAGACATGAATGAAAGGCAAACGGGTCGCAAAGCGGGCTAACTTCGTATCGCCAAACGAAAAGGCGAAATCAGAGGTGATCGCCCAACTGGTGCGCATCGCGCGCAAGGCGCGGCTCGGATACGACGATTTTCTCTACGTCGCCCAGCAGACCCGACGCAAGCTGGGTCTGCACCGGGTGCTTAAGCAACGCCGGCTACTGCAGTTGCTGACCGAGGCGGAGCTGAAACGGTTTTTCCGGGCCATCCAGGACTGCGGCGATGTGCAGCATGAGATCCTTCTCAAGCTTCTTTTCTATACGGCCGTGCGCGTCAGCGAGCTCGTGCACATCGAGGTCAGCGACGTCGACCTCGATGCCTGCAAAATCTTCATCAATCGGGGCAAGGGTGCCAAAGACCGCTACATCCTGTTCCCAGCGAGCTTTCGCCTGGTGCTCAAAAGTCACCTGAAGGCTACGCCCCGCAATCGCTACCTATTCGAGACCCGGAGATTCGGGCCGTTTACGACGCGCCGCATTCAACAGATCGTGCAGGGCTACCGCGAGAAGGCTGGCCTGTCGCGGCCGATTCACCCGCACCTGTTCCGCCATCAGATGCTCACCTACCTGACGGCCAAAGGTCTTACTGACGCCCAGATCCAGCTGATCTCTGGGCACGAAAGCAAAAAAAGCCTTGAGATCTACCAACATCTATCGTTGGAATCCGTCGATAAGACCTACCAGGACGCCGTTCAAACGGTCGGAATCTGAACCGATTTGTGTGAATCAAACCCATCAATGAAGGACAGCACGTGATACCCATAGATCAGTGGTTGCTCTTCGCTGGTACGGCCATTTTATTGGCGCTTTCTCCTGGTCCCAATATGTTCTACTTGGTTTCGCGCTCTATCTGCCAAGGCCGCGGCGCGGGCGTAGTCTCATTACTGGGTGTCATCACCGGCATGAGTATCTACATGCTGCTGACCGCGTTCGGACTTTCAGCAGTATTTTTGGCTGTACCTTACCTGTACGACGGTCTGCGGTTGGGGGGCGCTGCATATCTACTCTGGCTCGCGTGGCAAGCCATTCGTCCGACGAGTAGGGTCTTGTTCGAGGCAAGATCGTTGCCACCGGACTCGCACAAGAAGCTTTACTTTGTGGGCTTGGTGACTTGCCTGCTCAATCCGAAGGTGATGGTCTTTTACCTCTCGTTATTACCTCAATTCATTGATCCGGCCCGCGGGTCGATATTTGGTCAGAGTCTTATCCTAGGCGGAACTCAGATTCTCATGGCGTTTTCCGCGCACCTCTGCGTTACGCTTAGCGCTGCGGCCATTGCACGATACCTTGCGCGACGACCCGAATGGCTTTCGATGCAGCGTTACGTGATGGCCTCGGTCTTGTCCGCGATCGCGGTTAAGCTCGCCTTCGAGCACAGACGTAGGGGATGAACGAATTCCTGTGGGACATTACGTACCTCTGTTGGAATTTAACCAGTAAAGATATTTGACAAATTTGAGATCGCGGTCAGCGAAAAGTGACTGATACGGAACGTGCTGAGAGCGCCTTGCGTGGAATTGGTGGGAAGCGTCTCACTTATCGAACGCCTAATTAAGGCGATTATCCCCTACTTGACTTTTACCTTTATCCATGAAATACTGCTCCTACCCTGATAGGAGATAGCTCATGGCCAAGAAAATCAAGACCGCCCACTACAGAATCCACCAGATGAGTGTGGCGCAGTTTGAGAAGCATTTTCCGGACGAAAACGCCTGTAAAGCCTATCTGACGGCTAATAGGTGGCCTGACGGGGTTGTGCGGTGTCCACGTTGTGGCTTTGAGGCAACGGCCCTTACCACTAAGGAATGGCACTGGCAGTGCTATAACTGTGCGCCAGAGAGCAGCTACCGCTTTTCGGTACTGGTTGACACCATCTTCGAGAACACCAATAAGCCCCTTCGTGACTGGTTCCGTGTAATGCACCTTATGCTTACCAGCAAGAAGGGCATGAGCGCCCTCCAAGTCTTCCGCTATATGGGCTTTGGCTCCTATAAGACTGCATGGATGATGTGCAGCAAGATTCGCGTTGCGCTTGGCAAGACCGAGTTCAAGCAATTGGTCGGGTACGTCGAAGTGGACGAAACCTTTGTCGGTGGGAAGGCCAAGAACAAACACAAGGGGAAAGGCGGTCGCGGTGATATGGGCGGTACAGGTGGCACGGGTAAAACTATCGTTGTCGGAGCAGTGCAACGCAAGGGCAATGTGGTCGCTCGCGTCATTTAAAATACCGATGCTGCCACCCTCAACCGCTTCGTCAATGAAACTGTCTCGCACAAGGTCAGCCTGATTTCTACCGATGACCATAGGGGCTATCGGTATATAGACAAGAACTTCCCGCATGGGATGGTGCATCATGGGGAAGGCGAATACGTCCATGGGAACATTCATACCAACACCATTGAGGGATTTTGGAGCATCGTAAAGCGCGGAATCATCGGCACTTTCCACAAAGTCAGCCGCAAGTATCTCCCGCTGTATGTAAATGAGTTCGAGTTCCGGTATAACAACCGGGAGAATGCGGATATATTTGGGGCCGCTATTAGAGGCTGCTAAAGGAGAAAACCTATGACGCCGGATGGAATTGCAATAGTTTGGGCAACGATAATTACACCTATCATAGCAATCGCTATTTCTATTTGGTATCAAGAGAGAAAACGCTTTAGAGAGGCCAAGCAAAACGTTTTCTTCCAGGCTATGGCGAATAGGAAAAGATTCCCGCCTACCGTGGAATGGGTCAATGCCCTCAACCTTATTGATGTTGTTTTTCACAATGCTCCCAAGGTGGTTGTGGCATGGCATGCTCTTTATGCGGTTCTACAAACAAGGCCGTGGAATCAGGAGAATTATGAACATTGCCAACTAGACCTTCTAAAGGAAATGGGAGATGACTTGGGCTATCCCAATCTGAAACAGACAGACATAGATAAGTTCTATGCTCCTCAAGCGCACGGCGATCAAGCAAAAATGCAGAACGATACGCAAATAGAACTCCTACGCGTCTTAAAGCACTCCCAACACTTCGGGGAATACCGAGAACCGCCCGCAGACAATCAAGGTTAATAAAACCGGCCTGTCTCCGGGAGCGTAATGGACCCGTGGCCTTAAAGTCAAGTAAGGGATAATCGCCCTAATTAAGGGGTAATTACCCCATTTCTAATACCATGCTTCTGATCGCCGCTTTTCCAAGGTCGAATAGGTCTATCGCCTCCTCCATTGTCAATACATCCTCAGGATGGAGGAGTTCATTCCTATATAAATTACGCAATTGATCAAGAATCAATAATATTTCCGCTTTAGCTCCCGCTTCCCTCAAACCTTTTATATATTCACCCCAATTTCTAACGGGAGGATCTTTCTTTAACACAGATTTATACCATTTCAATAAACCCGGTTCCACTGCATGCATTGTGTGGAATCCAGCGGCAGTTGGCAGATTGAAGGCTATACATTTCCCAGCTTCTTTAATATCAACAATATTTTCCTTGCTAAGTTTAGTGCGAATTTCGTCTGGCAATACATTTTCTGCTCGTTCAATCAAATCAGCAGTGTCATATATGCTTTTTTTGGATACAAAATAAGTTGCAACGTTATGCAATTCTGCAGTAAGTACGGTTTCGAAATCTCGTAAATTATTCGGAATTTGAAAAATTTCCATCGGAGTTAAATCACGATCTGGTGGCATCGCCTCAAAAATATTTCCAGGTACGAGAGGCGCCAGTATGTTTAACAATTCGTGCCCATCGGTTTTGCATACATTTAGAGGTATGACACTATCGTTCAAGAACCATGTGAGCCATAGGACTGCCGCATTGATTTGGAAAATGTGCTGATGCAATTTATCCCCTTCTTTAATACTGTTTAATGGAAATAATTGCTGTCCAAATTGGTAAAATTGGTGACAATCTACGCGTTGCATACCATCAACCGCCGGCCATGAAAGGCCTAATAAGTGATGGTGATATAATAGACTTCTGCATGAAGAAGCTTCACCCACAATCTGAAGATGCTGTTCTGAAGCGGCTGCTTTCGAGTCCTCCACAGCCGAAGAAGAAGCCTGCTCCGAAGAAGTAGCTTCTAAAGCCCCTGATTCCATGGGGTCATATCCAGATTGATTAGCGTTTGTCATGTATATATACTGTATTTATATACAGTAACTGCGGTAGCGAGCAGTAAAGAGCTCGGCAACCTATGCTTTATCTTGCATAGACTCTTGGATTCTACTAGTAGGCTGCTATAATCTACCCGCCTCATTTAAGATCGTTGGTGATTTATGGAGGTCGGTATGCATGAAATGTCCAATGACGAACTTGTGAAGCACCTTGATGCTGTCTGTAAGGCGTATCGGGGAGACGCTACGCAACTCGAGACCGCTGTTGGGATGTTCGTTCTCGGTCGGACGATGGGCTGGCGTGTGATGTATTTGATCCATAGTGCCAGCACGGTGCGCAAATACGAGAAAATCCTCAACCTCAAGCTTCGTGAAGTTCTCCCAGAATACACCGAGGAATCCAAGCGCTCCAATGCTTACATGCTCCTAAAAATCTCTGACAGCATCAAGAATTTCTGGAAAGTAGTAAACGGTGTCTACCCCAACATCAAGTCCACTCAGCTGAGTGAACCTGACGCTCGCGCCAAGAGAGCGTAGGGGGATATCACTACAGGAAAGTACATGCTTTTAAGCCAGTTTGCGCGGCAGCACTTTGTGGAGGGCTCTCGCCCTTCTCTATCGACCTTGCGCCGGTTAGTGGTGAAAGGTGATCTGCCGGGGCGTCGCTTCGGTGGCCACTGGTATGTGGATTATTCCGCATACTTGGCGAACGGAGATCCGCTCGTTACTAAGGTGCTCAATGAACAGGGGTGCGATCATGTGTCCGCGTCCCCGTAACCCGTTGAATGCCCGGCTACCGCCCAACCTGTCGCTACATGCGACCGGGCTGTATCGCTATGTCCACCCCCTCAAAAAGACTCATCATTATCTCGGTTCAGACCGTCAAAAAGCAATCGAGGCCGCGCTAAAACTCAATGCGCTCCTCCTGCCGGCGAATCCATTAGTCGATAAAATTATCCGGCTTGAGCATAAGCTAAGCGAATGTATTGAGCTTTTTCGGCGTGAAGGCACCCCAGAACGTCACTGGAAGCCCGATACGCAAGAGCTATACAAATACCGATTGAATCGCATAAACGCAGACCTAGGGCACCGATCGGTCGAGTCCCTTACCGTCAAAGATTGCGCTGAGTATCTACGCGACGTTACCGAAAGCCTGCGCGGCCGCGAGCAATACCGCGGTGCTTTGATTCTGGTGCTGGAGGGCGCCGTGCGAGAGGGCTGGATTCCTCACAACGTCGGCAAAGCGACCCGCGTTGCTAAAGCAGAGAGGCGACGTGCGCGACTCACGCTTGAGGCGTATCGCGTGATACACGGCCTAGCGCCCACTTGGCTGCAAAATGCAATGGATCTTTCCTTGCAGACCCTTCTCCGCCGGGCCGATATTTGCGCCATGCGGTTCGAGGATGTCCGCGAGGGATATCTCTACGTGGTCCCCAGAAAGACTGAAACCACGAGCTACGTGCGCATGAAAATGCGCCTGGAAAATGGTCTTCAAGTCATTATAGACCGCTGCCGGGATGGCCTGGCGTCCCCTTACCTTGTGCACCGGCTACCGGTGAAGCTGCCTGCGCATGGCAAGCGCGCCAAGGCTCGGGAGCACCATCTGCAGGTATTGCCGGACGATATCAGCCGGTCATTCCACCGTTTGGTGCTGCTTACCGGCGTGGATTACGGTACTGCCCTACCCCCGACTTTCCATGAGATTCGATCGCTTGGAGGCAGCCTGTATCGGGAGGCGGGTCGGACGCTACAGCAAGTGCAGGCGCTGATGGGACATTCGTCCGCGGAAATGACCCGACACTATCTCGAGGGGCATGACGCCCCGTGGGTCGAAGTGCGCGCCGGTTTGACTCTCAGCGCGCAAACGTAATGGTAGGGAAATGGTAACGAAGTGGTAAACAGAAATGCTGAACTACGCTAAGTCATTGAAAGAATTGGTCGGGGCGAGAGGATTTGAACCTCCGACCACTTGCACCCCATGCAAGTGCGCTACCAGGCTGCGCTACGCCCCGAATGCTACCGGCCATGAATGCGCTATTTGGCGCCAAGCTCCCATGATACCTGATGGCTGCGATACGCGGAATCTGTGTAGTGGTGCTGAAAATATCAGCGCTTAAGGGTTTGCAGCAGTTCTTCTAGTTCCACGCGCAGTTGGTGAACGATCTGCTGGCTTTGGGAGACATCCTGTTTGGCAGTATCGCTGGAAAGCTGCTGGCGTGCACCGCCAATGGTGAAACCCTGCTCATAGAGCAAACTGCGTATCTGGCGGATGACCAGGACATCATGGCGCTGGTAATAGCGGCGGTTGCCGCGGCGTTTGACCGGCTTGAGCTGGGGGAACTCCTGCTCCCAATAGCGCAGTACATGCGGCTTAACGCCGCAAAGATCACTGACTTCGCCGATGGTGAAGTAGCGCTTACCCGGGATCGGCGGGAGTTCGCTATTATTCCCGGCTTCCAGCATAAGCCTCTACCCGTGCTTTAAGCTTCTGTCCCGGACGGAAGGTGACCACCCGCCGGGCGCTAATCGGGATTTCCTCTCCGGTCTTTGGATTACGGCCGGGCCGCTGGTTCTTGCTCCGGAGGTCGAAATTTCCGAAGCCCGAAAGCTTGACCTGCTGCCCCTCGGCTAAAGCAAGGCGGACTTCCTCGAAAAAGAGGTCCACCAATTCCTTCGCCTCCCGCTTGTTGAGCCCCAATTCCTCAAACAAGGCCTCGGCCATTTCCGCCTTGGTCAGTGCCATGCTCAGTCTCTTATTGTTGCACCCAATTTGAGCCGAAGTCGCTCGATGATTTTGGACATAACTGCATCGGCAGCCTCATCTGTTAGGGTGCGCGAAGAATCTTGTAAAATCAAGCCTAAAGCAACACTTTTTCGTCCAGAATCTATGCCGGGTCCGCGATATATGTCAAATATGCGTACTTCTTGGAGCAAGCTCGGTGCAGCCTCGATCACATAAGCCTGCAGCGCGGCCGCTGTGGCGCTCTCAGGAACTACCACGGCGATATCACGGCGTACGGCTGGGTAACGGGAAATAGGCGCAAAAACCGGCACCACGCGCGCCGTGGCGAGCGCCTGACGGTCCAGTTCGAAAAGGATTGCCGATGACGGCAGATCCAATTGCTGCACCAGCCTAGGATGCAATTCCCCCAACCAGCCCCACTGGTGTTCACCCAGGCAAATAGCGGCACTCCTGCCCGGATGCAATGCCGGATGTGGGGTGCACACAAAATTGGGTGGCGAGTTCCCCGGGGCAAGCAATGCCTGCACATCCGACTTCATATCCTCAAAGGCGACGGCTCTTTCTGGTATTCCCCACTGCTCCGGTTCCACCCGGCCATAGGCTAGACCAGCAATACAGCTTTTTTCTTTGATATCATTATCTTGCATACAATACCTACGACCAAACTCGAAAATTCGTACTCGCCCTTGTTGACGGTTGAGGTTGTAACGCAGGGTCTGTATAAGCCCCGGCCATAGGGAACGGCGCAATTGCGACATCTCGGCGGAAATGGGATTTTCCAGTTCGACGGCAATTCCATCCCCAGCCAGCCAAGTATCTAACTGCCGCGGTACGAAACTGTAGGTAATCACCTCCGAATAACCCCGCTGCACCAAGGTTTCCCGCAAGCGGTTAGGACTGAGGCGCTGCTCATCCGCTTGACCGGGCTGTACCGCAGCGATCAGGGGGGTCGCGGGAATGCGGTCAAACCCCCGCATGCGCCCTACTTCCTCAATGAGGTCCTCTTCCCGGCTGATATCGAAGCGATAGCTGGGTGGAGTAACCTGCCAACCTCCCGCTGCGGTTTTGAGTTTCATCTCGAGACGCCGCAGGATACCCCCGACCTCCCGATCAGGGATGGCTGCCCCCAGAACTTCAGTCAATCGCTCCCGACGCAATAGCACCGAATGGGGTTTGGGTATCCCCGCTGCGGCACGCGTTTCCACCAATGGTCCCGGAAGACCGCCGGCAATGGCCAACAACAACTTAGTGGCATGCTCCAGGGCGCGACGCGGCAGTGCGGGATCTACTCCCCGCTCAAACCGGTGCGCAGCCTCGCTAGACAGACCGAAGCGGCGTGCCCTTCCTGCGATGGCCTGGGGCATAAAGAACGCACTTTCGATAAAGATGTCCACGGTGTCGCCCGTGACACCCGAATCCTCACCGCCCATGATGCCAGCCAGTGCTTTGACCTTGTTGTGATCGGCAATGACCAGCACATCCTTTGACAGTGTGATGCGGCGTCCATCCAGCAAGGCGAGTAGTTCGCCCTCCCGCGCCCAGCGCACCACAATGCCGCCTTCAAGGTATCGCAAATCGAAAGCATGCAGGGGTTGGCCCAATTCCAGCATCACATAGTTGGTAACATCAACTACCGGGTGAATCGGGCGCAAGCCGGCCCGCCGCAGCCGTTCGGTTAGCCATAACGGGCTGGTGATGTTTGTTCGCAGGCCTTGAATTATCCGCCCCACATATATTGGACACCCAGCGCTTGCTTTGAGCGCCACCGACAGGCGACCGGCACAGCGTGGTTTGATGGCCGTGATGCGCGGCACCTTCACGTGCAGGCGGTTGATAGCCGCCACTTCCCGTGCGAGTCCAGCCACACTCAGGCAATCGCCGCGATTGGGCGTCAATTTGATATCCAACACAGCGTCCGGCAGATTCAGGTACCCGGCCATGGATTTGCCCACAGGCGCGTCAGCTGGTAACGCCATGAGACCTGAAGAATCTTCGGTCAAGCCCAGTTCTTTTGCGGAACACAACATGCCCTGAGATTTCACACCGCGCAGTGTGACGGCTTTGACCTTGAGGCCATTCGGTAGCACGGCTCCAGGCGGCGCCAGCGGGGCACGCATGCCGACCCGCACATTGGGCGCACCGCAAACAACCTGGAGTCTCTGCTTGCCGCTATTTACGGTACAGACTTTGAGTTTGTCCGCATGCAGGTGCGAAATCATCTCCAGCACCTCACCCACCACCACATGGCTGAAGTTTGCCAGACAGGGACTAATGGATTCGACTTCCAAGCCCGCAAGTGTGAGTTGCTCAGCAAGATGCCGTATGTCCAGCTTGGGATTCACCCATTCACGTAACCAGTGTTCGCTGATTTTCATAGGTACGCCGGATATTCAGCGAAATTGCGCGAGAAAGCGTAAATCATTTTCGAAAAACAAACGCAGGTCATTGACCCCATAGCGCAGCATGGTAAGCCGTTCCACACCCATACCGAATGCATAACCGGTCCATCGCTCGCTGTCAATACCGACGTGTGCGAATACTTGTGGATGCACCATTCCACAGCCCATCACTTCTAGCCAACCGGTGCTGCCACACACGCGACACCCGCTTCCGTGGCATATGACGCATTCAACGTCCATTTCCGCTGAAGGTTCAGTGAATGGAAAATACGATGGTCGGAAACGTATCTTGAGAGGTGCTTCAAAAAAAGCTCGGGTAAAATCCGTAAGTATGCCTTTCAAGTGGGCCATGCTTACACTCTCATCTATCAGCAGGCCTTCTACCTGATGAAACATCGGGGTATGGGTGAGATCGGAATCACAACGGTACACGCGCCCCGGCGCAATGATGCGTAACGGCGGCTTGTGCTTCTGCATAACCCGCACTTGTACCGGTGAGGTATGGGTGCGCAGCAGTTTTCCATTCTTGAGGTAGAAGGTGTCGAGCATGGCTCGCGCCGGATGATTCGGTGTAAAGTTAAGCGCCTCAAAATTATGAAAATCGTCTTCGACTTCCGGTCCCTCGGCCACTTCGAAGCCTGCGGCATGGAAGATACTCTCGATACGTTCGAGACTCCGGGTAATCGGGTGAATGCTGCCGGGCTGTTGGCCACGGCCGGGCAAGCTCACATCCACAGCCTGGCCGGCTAATTGAGCATTGAGTGCAGTTTGTTCCAGTATCGCTTGACGCGCATCAAAGGCCGCGCTGATTTCGCTTTTAATGCGATTGAGATGCTGGCCGGCTGTACGCCGTTCATCGGCCGGCAGGCTGCCGAGGGATTTTAACTGTTCGGTGACCAAACCCTTTTTGCCGAGATAGTGGACCCGCAGTTCCGCAAGCGCCACCAGGGTATCACTGGCAACTATGCTGGCGGCGGCTTCCTCAATGAGTGTGTCCGGGTGTTTCACTCTAGCTCCCGTGCGTGCTGGCACTCAAAACAAAGAGGGGAAAGGCAGTTTTACCTTTCCCCTCACTCGCTCACCGTCTGTGTGGTGGACCCATGCCCGGGCACAAATTAAGGCAGACTGGCTTTGGCTTTCTCGACGAGTGCGGAGAAGGCGGCCTTGTCAAATACGGCGATATCGGCAAGCATCTTGCGATCAAGCTCGATCTGCGCCTGTTTAAGTCCGTTCATGAAACGGCTGTAGGACAAGCCGTTCAAACGCGCCGCAGCATTGATACGCGCCACCCACAGGGCGCGGAACTGGCGCTTGCGGTCGCGACGGTCGCGGAAAGCATATTGTCCGGCTTTCATCACCGCCTGCTTGGCGGCCTTGATGGTCTTGCGGCGGGCATTATAGTAGCCCTTGGCCTTGCCAAGCGTTTTCTTGTGCTTAGCACGGCTGGTAACGGAACGTTTAACGCGTGCCATGTTTTATCCTCCCCTTACGACCATGGCAGCATCTGCTTCACGCGGTCGTGGTCTTGAGCGACCACCATATCACCGCCGCGAAGCTGGCGCTTGCGTTTGGAACTTTTCTTGGTGAGGATGTGGCGTTTATGTGAATTGCCACGTTTGTATTTGCCGCTGGCGGTGGCGCAAAAGCGCTTGGCCGCGGCGCGCTTGGTTTTCAACTTCGGCATTGCCGTAACTCCTTAGTTGCGTTTTCATAAGGCTTGGCCCCGCTTACGCGGCGTTCTTTAGAGTTGCCAAGCGATGGAACAGCGAACTGTTCCACTTTTTATTTAAGCCCTTCTTGGGACTTATTTTCTCTTGGGTGACAACACCATTACGAGCTGTCGGCCTTCGAGTCTGGGATACTGTTCCACCTGCGCCTGCTCATTGAGATCGCCCTTGATGCGTTCAATAAGCCCGGTACCCAGTTCCTGGTGGAGCATTTCACGACCGCGGAAACGTACCGTCACCTTGGCCTTATCGCCTTCTGACAGGAAGCGTATCAGATTGCGAAGTTTTATCTTGTAGTCGCCCTCATCCGTGGTTGGGCGGAATTTCACTTCCTTGACTTGGATCTGTTTTTGCTTCTTGCGTGCGGTTTGCAGTTTCTTATTCTGCTCAAATAGATACTTGCCGTAATCCATCATCCGGCAAACCGGCGGCTCCGCCGTTGGTGACACTTCCACGAGATCCACCCCCGCCTCCTGGGCGTACTGAATGGCTTCGCGTGTATTCATGATGCCGATCTGCTGGTCGCTCGGGCCGATGACCCGAACCTTGGGCGCCGTGATCTCCCCGTTGCGCCGGGCGCGCTTTTCAGAACTGATTAGATGATCCTCCAAAAATAAACCTGAACCCGTCCGGGAGTGAATCCATACTGGCGGCGTTCAGGCTAACACTCCGCGGCTGTTGACTTCGGCGACGAGTCGCTGGGAAAAGGTCTCAATGCTGAGGTTTCCCAGATCCTTGCCGTCCCGGGTACGCACTGCCACGGAACCTGTTTCCTGCTCCCGGTCGCCCACTACCAAGAGGTAGGGCACGCGCTGGAGCGTATGTTCGCGGATTTTAAAGCCGATCTTCTCGTTTCTCAAGTCCGAACCGGCCCGAAGCCCCTGATTTTTCAGGGTTTCGGCAATTTGACTGGCAAACTCCGCCTGCCGATCGGTAATCGTGAGCACCACCGCCTGCACCGGCGCCAGCCAGGCCGGGAAGCGGCCGGCATGATGTTCGATGAGAATGCCGATGAAACGCTCCATGGAGCCCACGATGGCCCGATGCAACATCACCGGCACGTATCTGGCTCCATCTTCTCCGATGTACTCGGCTCCCAGACGCCCGGGCATCGAAAAATCCACCTGCATGGTGCCGACCTGCCAGGTACGGCCGATGGCATCCTGCATGTGGTACTCAATTTTGGGGCCGTAAAAAGCACCCTCACCCGGCAATTCCTGCCATTCTACCCCGCAAACACGCAGAGCCCCGCGCAAAGCGGCCTCGGCCTTGTCCCAAACCTCGTCTGAGCCAAGGCGTTTGTCCGGGCTCGGGCGCAGAGCGATTTTCAAACGGATGTCGCGGAACCCGAAATCGCCATAAACCTGCATCGCTTGGCGGTGGAAAGCGACCACCTCGCTCTCAATCTGATCTTCAGTGCAGAAAATATGGCCATCGTCCTGTACGAAGCCACGCACCCGCATCAGACCGTGCAAGGCGCCGGATGGTTCGTTGCGGGTGCAAGAGCCAAACTCCCCGTAACGAATCGGCAACTCGCGGTAGCTATGCAGACCGTGATTATACGTCAGCACATGGCCCGGGCAATTCATGGGCTTGATCGCGTAGTCACGGTTCTCCGACGCGGTCGTGAACATGCTCTCCCGATAGTTTTGCCAGTGGCCGGTCTTCTCCCACAGGCTCTTGTCGAGAATCTGCGGGCAGCGGATTTCATGGTAGTCGTTGGCACGATAGACGCGGCGCAAATACTGCTCTACCACCTGCCAAATGGTCCAACCCTTAGCATGCCAAAACACCAAGCCGGGCGCCTCTTCCTGCATGTGAAACAGGTCCAGCTCCCGGCCAAGGCGCCGGTGATCGCGTTTCTCCGCCTCTTCGATGCGCGTCAGATACGCCTGCAAGGACTTCTTATCGGCCCAGGCGGTGCCATAAATGCGTTGCAGCATTTCGTTCCTGGAGTCGCCCCGCCAATAAGCGCCGGCCACTTTGGTGAGATGAAATGCCTTGAGCTTGCCGGTGGAGGGCACATGGGGTCCACGACAAAGATCAATGAAATCCCCCTGGCGATAAAGAGAAATTTCCTGATCGGTGGGAATGCTTGCAATGATTTCCGCTTTGTACCTCTCGCCCATGTTCCGAAAAAACTTCACGGCCTCATCACGGGGCATGACAGTGCGGTTCACAGGCTGATCCAGGGCCACCAGCTCTTCCATGCGCTTTTCAATGGCCGCCAAGTCTGCCTGGATGAATGGCCGCTTGTAGGCGAAGTCATAATAGAAGCCGTCTTCGATCACCGGGCCGATGGTAACTTGGGCCTCGGGGAATAACTGCTTTACCGCCTGGGCCAGCAAGTGGGCAGTGGAATGACGGATAACCTCCAACCCGTCCGCATCACGCTCAGTAATGATGCTGAGATTGGCATCTTGCGTGATGAGGTACGAGACATCTACCAGTTTGTCGTCCATCCTGCCGGCAAGCGCGGCTTTCGCCAGGCCTGGACCGATGCTGGCAGCCACTTCAGCCACGGTGACCGGATGATCGAACTTCGTCTGGGAACGATCGGGAAGCGTGATTCTGGGCATCATCAGGTCTCACAGTGGCGGCCGGTACGAGAGGCCGCATGTCAGGTCAATAAATGACAATCTTTATAATTTGGTAGGCGCGATTGGACTCGAACCAACGACCCCCACCATGTCAAGGTGGTGCTCTAACCAGCTGAGCTACGCGCCTATGTAATCGCGAACGATACCCGAAGCAACCGGAGTGGGCAAGGTTTCAGCCGGTTTTGACATCCGGGAGCCCCAAGTCCACAGCCTGGATGCGGCGGATTTCATCGCGCAGTTGCGCAGCCTGTTCGAATTCTAGGTCGCGGGCATGCTTGTGCATTTGTTGTTCCAGCTTCTTGATGTGCTGGAACCGCTTCTGCGGTGCCATGGCTTCATACTTTGCACGCTCCTCCGCCACTTTAAGGTAGGTAACATGCGCACCACTGGCGGCGCTTGAACGGGCTCCTTCCATGACATCCGCCACCGCCTTGAGAATGCCTCTGGGGGTGATATCATGTTCCAAGTTGTAAGTGACTTGCTTGGCGCGACGGCGATTGGTCTCGCCCATGGCCCGTTCCATAGAACCGGTAACCCGCTCCGCATACAGGATGGCGCGGCCGTTGACATGGCGTGCAGCCCGGCCGATGGTCTGGATGAGGGAACCTTCGGATCTCAAAAAGCCTTCTTTATCCGCGTCCAGGATCGCCACCAGTGATACTTCCGGCAAATCCAGCCCTTCACGCAGCAAATTGATGCCCACCAATACGTCAAACTCGCCGAGCCGTAGGTCGCGGATGATTTCGGTGCGCTCCACGGTCTCGATGTCGGAATGCAGATAACGCACACGCACGTCATGCTCGGCAAGATATTCCGTCAGATCCTCGGCCATGCGTTTGGTGAGGGTGGTCACGAGCACGCGCTCATTGTGCGCCGCACACAAGCGGATCTCCGAAAGCAGGTCATCCACTTGGGTGCGAGCGGAACGCACTTCCACATCTGGATCTACCAAACCGGTCGGGCGTACCACCTGCTCCACGGTCCTGTCGGATAGGCGTTTCTCATACGGTCCAGGCGTGGCGGATACAAAAATCATCTGCGGCGCCCGTGTTTCCCACTCCTCGAACTTGAGCGGGCGATTATCCAATGCCGATGGCAAACGAAAACCGTATTCCACCAAAATTTCTTTACGGGAACGATCACCTTTGTACATGCCTCCAAGTTGCGGAATGGTAACGTGGCTCTCGTCCACCACCAACATGGCGTTGGGCGGAAGATAATCAAACAGGGTCGGCGGTGATTCACCAGTTTTACGGCCTGACAAATGCCGGGAATAGTTTTCGATGCCACTGCAATATCCAACCTCCGCTATCATCTCGATGTCGAACAGCGTACGTTGTTTAAGCCGCTGCGCTTCCACTAGTTTGTTGGCCTTCCTCAATTCTGCAAGCCGCGTTTTCAATTCGATCTTGATTTTGTCCGCTGCTTCCATTAGCGTCGCGCGCGGTGTGACGTAATGACTGCTGGGGAACATCGTGAATCGCGGCACTGATCTCGAAACAGCGCCGGTAAGTGGATCGAACAAATTTAATGCCGTTACTTCATCGTCGAACAATTCCAACCGTAACGCCTCGCGATCGGATTCCGCCGGAAAAATATCTATGATTTCGCCATGCACGCGATACGTTCCAGGCGTGAGATCCAGTTCATTGCGGGTGTATTGCATTTCTGCCAAGCGCCGGAGAATGCGCCGCTGATCTAGCTTATCTCCGCGTGACAAGTGCAGCACCATGCTCAGATAGGCTTGTGGATCACCCAAGCCGTAGATGGCCGATACCGTCGCCACGATTATTGTGTCTGGTCTCTCTAAGAGTGCCTTGGTGGCAGATAAGCGCATCTGTTCGATGTGATCGTTGATTGAGGCATCCTTCTCTATATAAGTATCCGAGGATGGTACATAGGCTTCGGGTTGGTAGTAATCATAATATGAGACGAAATACTCCACGGCATTTTCCGGAAAGTAGCTCTTGAATTCGCCGTAAAGCTGGGCTGCCAGGGTTTTGTTGGGCGCCATTACCAGCGTCGGCCTTTGCAGGTGCTGGATTAGGTTCGCGATAGTAAAAGTTTTGCCGGAGCCGGTCACGCCCAACAATGTTTGCCGTGCCAAACCGCTATGCAGTCCGTCGATGAGCGTAGCGATGGCTTCCGGTTGATCGCCGGTGGGCCGATAATCAGCCGTCAATTTGAATGCGTCGCTCATTGGTAATTCCATTATGCTTTCCTTATTATGGTACCGTCTCCGCTTCTCGAGATGGAGTTTTCAGTGTCCACCGTACTTTCGGAGCGCGTTCAGCGCCTGCAACCCTCGCCCACCCTGGCTGTCACCGCCCGTGCCGCCGCACTCAAGGCACAAGGCCAGGACATCATCGGCCTCGGCGCGGGTGAACCAGATTTCGATACGCCGGAGCACATAAAAGAAGCAGCGATACGCGCCATCCGCGCCGGCCAGACAAAATATACCGCTGTGGACGGAACGCCATCCTTGAAGCGCGCAATCATCGGGAAATTCCATCGTGACAACGGCCTAGATTACCAAACCAATCAGGTTCTGGTGTCTTGTGGGGGCAAACAGGTATTTTTCAACCTCTGCCAAGCGCTACTTAACCCGGGTGACGAGGTTATCATCCCCGCTCCGTATTGGGTGTCCTATCCTGAAATCGTGCAGATCACCGGCGCCACACCGGTAATGGTGTATGCCGGCCTGGAACAACGTTACAAACTGACACCGGCACAACTCGATCAGGCCATCACACCACGCACGCGGCTTTTTGTCATCAACAGCCCTTCAAATCCCACCGGCATGGCCTATAGCCGTGCGCAACTCAGCGCCTTCGCTGAAGTGCTGCAGAGCCATCCGCGAGTAATCATCGCCACCGATGATATGTACGAGCATTTTCAATGGCAGGATGGGCCATTCTGCAACATACTCATGGCCTGTCCTGAACTCTACGACCGCACCGTAGTGTTAAACGGCGTTTCTAAAACCTATGCTATGACCGGCTGGCGCATTGGCTTTGCGGGTGGTCCCGCCGATCTCATCAAGGCCATGACCAACATACAGTCCCAGAGCACTTCAAATCCTGCATCCATCTCACAGGCAGCAGCTGAAGCGGCGCTCACCGGTGATCAGCAGTGCGTACAGATTATGTGCCGGGCTTACCAGCAGCGCCATCAGTTCGTGTATGACGCTCTCAAGAGCATGCCTGACGTACGCGTGCTGCCCGCGGATGGCACCTTCTACTCGTTCCCGGATTTCTCCCAGGTGATTGCGCGCCGCGAACTCAAGGACGATAACGCTTTGAGTGAGCGCTTGTTGGTGGACGCGGGTATTGCATTGGTGGCCGGTTCATCCTTTGGCGCTCCGGGTCATCTGCGGGTGTCCTTCGCCACCAGCATGGAAAACCTGCAAACTGCCATGATGCGACTGAGCGCTTTTCTAGGCAAATAATCCCGTTAAACGCGGCTTTCGGTTGACCCACCGGGAACCCTTCATTACCATATGCGCCCTTCTACGCCGTTCCCCGGTAGCTCAGTTGGTAGAGCGACGGACTGTTAATCCGTTGGTCGCTGGTTCGAGTCCGGCCCGGGGAGCCATTATCTTCATGTGCCAAGGTTTCGCTGATGCGCGCTATACCGGGCTCCTGATCCTAATTTCCAGAATGTATCTTTCATAGGGCTGTGGCGCATAGCCAAATCCTGATAGGTTAAAAAATTCTCCTTATGGCGCAGAAACCAAGTATCGCCATCGTTGTCCTGAACTATAATTCTTCAGACCACACGCTGCGCTGTATAGAATCCATACACCGACAAACCTCCGGATTTTTTCAACTCACCCCGATTGTCGTGGATAACAATTCCGTTCTAGCCGACAGGCAAAAACTGGCAGTGCTATCCGTCGACAAAGTAAAGCTGATTTATTCCGACATAAATCTCGGTTTTTCGGGCGGCATGATGCTTGGAGCCATGAGCATCAAAGCTGATTATTATTTTTTATTGAATAATGACTGCGTGCTGCAACATGACGCTTTATCTGCGCTGTGCGTATTCATGGAAACTCATGCAGACGCTGCTCTTTGCAGCGGAAACATGTCCGGCGCCAATGGCCGCCCCCGGTCCAGTTTCAATTATTTCCCAACGCTCATACTTGCATTATTTGGCAGCGGTCTGATGCGCCTGTTCCACCCCAAGCGCTACCCTAACCGCCGCAAGTTATACGCGCAGCCGCTCCCTGTTGATGTGATAACAGGAGCCGCCATGTTTATCCGTGGCACAGTGTTCAGGGATCTGCATGGACTGGATACCGGTTATTTCCTGTATTGTGAGGAAGAAGACTTTGCCATCCGCGTGAGCAAAGCGGGTTGGAAAACTTATCATGTTCCGCAGGCAAAGATCATGCATATTGGTGGCGCCAGTTCAGCTGATCTTGCCCTGCGTTCAGCGCTGCAACGTGAATATTACATCAGTTTCTTTCACTATCTGCGTGAGCATCATGGAATGCTATATACATTGATCTTCCGGTTCGTCATTGTCTTAAAAGTATTGCGGCGCGCGCTTATCGGTAAAGCGCCTTATCGACTTGTCGGATTTGTATTAAGTGGTGCACCAGAGAAGGAAAGTTTGAGGTATAAGCAAACGAGACGCGCATCAGTAAGAATTTCTTAAATGGCACGATGATCCAAGTGCCTCATATATGATTAACCTCTATCGTATTGCTGCTTTACCTAGTCCTTGCATTCAACACTCAAAATGATCCCACCAACTTTAGACCTTTGAAACTCATTTGCCTTACATGCGTATTCTTTAACGTGCACGGCATCGCGCACATAAAGTGCGCAGAGACTATTTTCTATCGATGACGAACTATTACGCGGAAAATGAATAACGGATTTTTCGCACTTTGACCATAAACCTGAAATAGCACCTATGCCTGGCTGGATTTTTTAATTAGTGCATGCAGCTCTTTTTAGAGCTGGTCTGGCACGAATGCCGGCTTCAATTCTATTTACAACAGCTCCACCCAGGCAGGCACATCACGCCATGCCTCTCCTAGTTGCGCATCTAACTCGCGCCAGCGCGGCTCCTGGCGGGCGACCTGCTTCCAGAAGCGTGGCGAGTGGTTCAGCACACGCATATGCGCCAATTCGTGGACCAGCAGATAGCGTACCAGCTCAGGTTCAAGGAACAGCAGCTTGTAATTTAAACTCAGCGTGCCATTCGATGAACAACTGCCCCAGCGGCTTTTCTGACCACGGATCTGCAAATGGCGATAGCGGCATCCCGTAGCCGCACTCATGCACTGCGCCTTTGCCCCCAAATACTCGCGCGCGCAGCGTGCCAGCCATCTGCGTAACGTCCTGCGGCACGCAGATTCATCATCGCCTGGGTGATAAACAGTCAAATCGCGCCCGCGGGCGACGACGCGCACCCGTGCTCCTGCGCGGCACCGGTAATGCACCTGCCAATGCTGGCCAATCGCCCACAAATCCAGTTTTTTCGGCAGACTGCGATCCGCATCAACAATCTGCGACTGCATGTGTAGCCAGGTATTACGTATCCATTGACGTTGCCTGCTAAGAAAGGAGCGCACGCTCTGTTTGCTGGTACGCTTGGGGATAACCACCTCGATGCCCTGCCAGGGAGTGATGCGTACCTGCAGCTGTTTCGCGCGCGGACTACGCCGCCAACGATACGCCATAAAATCCGACATGCAGTTCTCCTGATCCACGCTCGTCCCGAATCAAACGATGCTGCGCTATCCACTAACCCGAGAGCTGTTCACGGGCACCGACGACGGTGGACTCCGATTCAAAATACTCGGGAATCATGAATTCAAATTCATGCCGATGGATAGCCACGATATCCCCGTGTTTCAAGGCACGATCCGCAGTTATGCGTTCTCCATTGACAAAGGTGCCATTGATGCTGCCCTGATCCATGATCCAAAAGGAATGGCCGCGCCGTTCGATGACCGCATGGCAGCGTCCCACGGTTTTCTCCTTGACTAGTACGTACTGGACTTCCGGATCATAGCCTGCCACTCGCCCAAGAAGAGTTGAGCGTTCCGCCAACTCGAAGCGTTTGATATCATTGGGATTGCTGATGTCATAGAGTACGGCGCGCGGACCTTCGGCGTAAGAGACAAGCGGTTTCATGAGTTTCCTTGGAATCCGGATGTGCCGCATAATATTCCAAGCTGCATAAATGCCAAAAAATGCCGCAATCAGCGCCAGCAGCCCGATCAGCCATAACCAGCGCGTGCGTGTCGGCTGGATATTCCGGCGTGTCAGCGGTGTATTGAACTGCTCGGGAATTGCGGACCCGGCAATTGCCGGTGGAAAAGCCAGCGGGGCAACTTGACCTAACGCACTCTGCATGGGTGCCGTATCGGTATTCAGCATACTGGCGCTGATGCGCTGAAACACCCCGGCAAGATCGGAACCGCGAGCCACATAAAAAACGCTGCCGCCCGTTCTCTGAGTTAACGCCTCCAGTGTTTTATAAACAGCACCTGAAGCGAAAGTGATGCCATAGATGCGTACATGGTTGTAAAGTGCCGTCGGCACCAATGACCGCATGGTCCAGCGGATATCGTTTTCATTTGCCGCCACATTGCCCAGGTTCTCGAAATCATCGGCGACCAGAATGATGCTTTTCTGGCCGTGGTCCTCTCCGTGATTGACGATTTCGGCAAGCGCCTGCCCCACTCCGGCAGCGGTATCGCTCAGTTGGCCGTGATAATCCATACGCCGCAGCGCATCACTGACCTGCCGGCGGCTAGCACCACTGATGGGTGTCAGCGGCACCTGCAGCGCTGGAGTTTTGGCATACACGATGACGGCAATGCGCGTATCCGGGCCGCGGCTGTCGACAAAGTCGGCCACTGCCTGTGCGACTGCTTGCGCAGTCGCCTGCATATTGCTGGAGTTGTCCAACACCAGCACTACATCCTGATCCGCCCACGCCTCCAGGCTGAAAATACACAGTGCCACCGCGAACAGGGCAATAAACACGCGCCGGACTGGACTTTTCCTGGGCAATGGAATTCCCCTGTTTTCGACGCTCGGCATAGCGTTAATTTTATTAAGCTCGCCCCGGCACCGCTAGACCAACGCCGCCAGAGCCATGATCAGCAGGTAGAGCGTGGCTACAAAACCCACCCCCCAGCTGGAAGTGCGCAGCCAGGGCATGCCGACGATATCAGCCGGCATATGCACCAGCCTGGCGAGCAGGAATACCAGGGCGGCCATGGCGGTAGTGTGGGTAAAGCCACCGCTGAAAGCCAGTAGCAGAACGGCCACGGCAAAAGCCGGGTAGCTTTCCTTGAGATTCTCCTGGGCATGCACCGCCCGTTGTCCCAGTTCTGGCAGGGGTGGTAGGCCGTCCGTGGCGCGGTTGGAGAGCAGCCAGCGTCCACCATAGGCCTGAAATTTTGCCAGCACCACCGGCAGCCAAGAAAACATATAGAAAAGAGTGACCAGAGCGAGAATTGTCATTTCATAGGACATATTCAATCTCCTGCAGTCAGCGTGCGTCGTCATGAACTCTGATTCGACAGAACCGCCGCTGCAACTGATAATAGCGGTCACGGCCCACCGGACTATGCTTGTGCACGATGCCAGATATCATTGAGGTAAGCCACCTCGTCAAACATTACCCGGCCGTAAAAGCGGTGGACGACATCAGTTTTTCCGTCCGGCAGGGGGAATGTTTCGGCATGCTCGGTCCCAACGGAGCCGGCAAAACCACTACCGTCGAGATCATGGAGGGCATAACGTCTGCCACCCACGGCACGGTTCATTACCAAGGCGAACCCATGGGACCGCGTTTCCGCTCGGAAGTGGGCATCCAGTTCCAGTCCACCGCGCTACAGGATTTTCTCACGGTACGCGAGACCTTGCACCTGTTCCGCAACTTTTACCCACGCGGCATGCCCTTGGAAGAATTGGCAAAACTCTGCGCGCTGGAAGACTATCTGGATCGAGACGCACGCAAACTTTCCGGCGGCCAACGTCAGCGGTTATTGCTGGCCCTGGCTCTGGTGAACGACCCGGTACTTTTGTTTCTCGATGAGCCCACTACTGGATTGGACCCGCAGGCACGGCACAACTTCTGGGATCTGGTACGCAACATCAAAGCACGCGGCAAGACTGTGATCCTCACCACCCATTACATGGAAGAAGCTTATCTGCTCTGCGATCGCATTATCATCATGGATCACGGTCGTATCATCGCGGAAGGCAAGCCCGCCAGCCTGATGGCTCACCACTTCCAGGACGTGGTGCTGCAGCTGCCACAGGATGATTTTCGTCTTGCAGGCGATGTAATCACAAAAAACATCAAACAGATGGGAGAGTACGTGGAAATCACCACGTCTGATATCAACACCACCATTACGTCGCTGCTGAGCCATGGCATCTCCCTGGCGCGCCTACAGATTCGCGCGCGCACCCTAGAAGACCTGTTCCTGGAACTCACCGGCCGGGAGTTGCGCGCATGATCAGGCGTTTTCTGGCGGTACTGCGTGCCCGCAACCTTGAATTCCTGCGCGACCGTTCGGCGCTGGGCTGGAATATCGCCCTGCCGGTATTCATTGTGCTGGGCATGTGGCTGTTGTTTTCCGGTGGCGAAAAACCGCTGTTCAAGGTTGCGGTGTTCAGCGGTAGCATACCCCTTACCAGCCTGCACAATGATTTTCTTGAGACACGTTTTATACAGTTCTACAGCGCGCCCGAACTGCCGCCCGCCGTGCGTAAGGTCGAGCATGATCAAAGCGATATGCTGCTGGATCTGCATAATCCGGCGCATCCGCGATTCTGGGTCAATGAGAGCTCGCCCAAGGGTTATATCCTGGAAAAGATCCTGGCCGGCGAAAAGGATGTGCATTACAGCCGTGAATCGGTCAGCGGTCGCGCCATCCGTTACGTGGACTGGCTGGTACCGGGCATTCTGGGCATGAATATGATGTTCTCGTGCCTGTTCGGTGTCGGCTATGTGATCGTGCGCTATCGCAAGAGCGGCTTCCTCAAGCGTCTCAACGCCACACCCCTGAAAGCCGTCGAATTCATCGCCGCACAGGTGGCCTCCCGGCTGATCCTCATCATGCTCATTACCATCGCGGTATTCATCGGCACAGATTTGCTCGTGGGTTTTTACATGTCCGGCAGTTACCTGGCACTGCTGCTGGTGGCAATCCTGGGGGCAATCTCCATGATCTCGCTCGGTCTGCTGATCGCGGCACGGGTCAGCAGCGAGGAACTCGCCGGCGGCCTGCTCAATCTGCTGTCCTGGCCCATGATGTTTCTCTCGGGCGTCTGGTTTTCCCTGGAAGGCAGCCCTCCTTGGCTGCAGCATGCCGCCGCCATATTCCCACTGACCCAGCTCCTGGAAGGCGCCCGCGCCGTGATGCTGGATGGTGCCGGTGTGGTGCAAATCTTGCCAAATCTCCTGGCTCTGGCCGGTATGACCATCCTGTTCCTGGCCTTGGGCGCGCTCAGCTTCAAATGGAAAAATGATTGATGGCGATACACTTGCTTTTCAGTATCACAAACCCCAGTGATATTCATACCAATCAGCGACGCAAAGCATGCTCGGATATTTCAGAAAATGGCGCGAGCGCCGCATCCTCCAGCGCCATCCGATTCTGGAACCGGCCTGGCAGTATGCCCTTGCCCATTGCACACCTGCGCGGCGTCTATCGGCCACCGCCCAAGCACGCCTGCGGGTGCTGGCAACCTTCTTTCTGCGGGATAAATCTCTTGAACCGGTCCAAGGTCTGGAACTAACCGAAGACATGCGCACACTACTGGCTACCCATGCGTGTCTGCCCATCATCAATCTCGGCCTCAGCTGGTATGCGGGCTGGCACTCCATTGTGATTTATCCGGATCTCTTCGCCCCCAATCGCCAGACCGTGGACGCGGCCGGTGTCGTGCATCACCATCGCAGCGTCATGGCCGGGGAATCCTGGCAACGCGGCCCGGTGATTCTGTCCTGGGAAGCGGTCATGCAAGCCGGTTCGCCACCCGGTCACAACGTGGCCATCCACGAATTCGCTCACAAACTGGATATGTTGAACGGTGAGGCTAATGGTTTTCCACCGCTGCATATGGAAATGGATATGGCGCGCTGGACGCAGGTATTCCATGCAGCCTATGCGCAGCTACAAAGTCTGCGTAACATGGGTGAGCCGCTGCCCATCAACGTTTATGCGTTGGAAAATCCCGCGGAATTCTTTGCGGTCGCCAGCGAAGCATTTTTCGAAACCCCGGCTGAGTTTCAAGCAGCCCTGTCGGAGGTTTACCAGCAGCTGTGCTTGTTCTACCGCCAGAATCCCCTAAACCACTAGGTTGTTCGCCGACGCCGGATGCATTTTCTGATTCAGTTAATATTAAACTCGGTACGTTGCACTTAATAGAAATGGTCATACCACCCGCTCTCGTTGATATCGGCGCAAATCTCACCCACGACAGCTTTGATACCGACCGTGAGGCGGTGATTCAGCGTGCCCAGGCGGTGGGGGTCGCACGCTTCATCGTCACCGGCAGCGACGTGGAGCACAGCCGCAAGGCGCTGCAATTGTGCCGCCAGTGGCCCGGGGTGCTGTATTGTACCGCCGGTACGCATCCGCATCATGCGAAAGATTTTGATGCAGCCACGCCGGATGCTCTGCATGCCTTGCTGAGCGAACCTGACGTCGTGGCGGTAGGTGAGTGCGGGCTGGATTATTTCCGCAACTTCTCGCCGCATGAAGCGCAGGCGCGCACTTTCGAGGCACAACTGCAGCTGGCGGCGAAAACCGGCAAGCCGATGTTCCTGCACCAGCGGGACGCGCATGCGGATTTAATAGCCATCTTGAAACAATACCGGAATCGCTTAAACGCCGGGGTGCTGCATTGTTTCACCGGCAATAAAGCGGAATTGAAGGATTATCTGTCACTGGACTTATATATCGGCATCACCGGTTGGATCTGCGACGAGCGCCGTGGCAGCCACCTACGGGAGTTGGTGAAGCTGATCCCGGACAACCGCCTGATGCTGGAAACCGACGCTCCGTATCTGTTGCCGCGCGATATCCGGCCGCGCCCCGCCCGCCATCGCAATGAGCCCATGTATCTGACACATATCTGCGAAGTGGCTGCAACCTGCATTGGCAAACCGGCTGCGCAGCTTGTTTCCGAAACCACCGCCAATGCACAGCATTTCTTCGGCCTGCCGCCTATATACTGAGCCGACCATCAAATGGTGCCTACCAGACCACCGAAAGTCGCGGTTTTATCGGTATTCCGAGCAACAGGGAACAGAAACATGCGCACTATTTATCGTTCTCCTCAGTAATAGCGCATGAGAATCTGAATACCAATGCTTGCATGGCTCTCATGCCGCCTTCCCTGGTGGGAGAGGTCGGGATAAGGGGGGCAAAGGTACTTTATTAGACACGCTCAGTTAAAATAGGATACTTGCCACTGATACAACTTGGAGTCGCGGATGAACGCTGAGAAAATCAAATACTTTGTGAACAAGACTTGGGATGACTCCATCCTGCCTGCTCTTCAGGACTATATCCGTATCCCCAACAAATCGGTGATTTTCGACCGGCAGTGGCAACAGCACGGTTACATGGAGAAAGCCGTGCAGCTTGCGGCCAACTGGTGCCGCAGGCACCCGGTCGAAGGCATGCAGCTGGAAATCATGCGCCTCGAAGGCCGCACGCCGCTGTTGTTCATAGAGATTCCCGGTGCCAACAAGGATACAGTGCTGCTGTACGGCCATCTGGATAAACAGCCGGAATTCAGCGGTTGGCAAACAGGTCTGGACCCCTGGACGCCGGTACACCGGGGCGACAAACTCTATGGTCGCGGCGGCGCCGACGACGGCTATGCGGTGTTTTCCTCGCTCACCGCCATCCGTGCCTTGCAGCAACAGAATATTCCCCATGCCCGCTGTGTGCTAGTGATTGAATGCTGCGAGGAATCCGGCAGTTTTGATCTGCCTTTCCATATCCAGCAACTGGGCTCGCGTCTCGGCGATGTGAGTCTGGTGGTATGCCTGGATGCGGAATGCGGCAATTACAGCCAGCTTTGGACCACCACTACCCTGCGCGGCAACCTGGTAGGCACCCTCAGCGTAGACGTGCTCACGGAGGGCGTGCATTCCGGCGCCGCCAGCGGCATCGTGCCATCCAGTTTCCGCGTACTGCGCAGCCTGCTGGAGCGCGTGGAAAACAGTGCCACTGGCGCCATCAAGGTTAAAAGTCTTAAGCCTATCATCCCCGCACAGCGCCGCCAGCAGATCCGCCGCGCCGCGAAGGTGCTGGGTAAGAGCATGTACGGCAAATTTCCCATGGTGGAAGGCATGCAGCCCTTATCCCACGATCCGGTGAAACTCATTACCGACAACACCTGGGGCGCGACCCTCTCCATCACCGGTGCCGATGGCATTCCGGCGCTGGCCGATGCCGGCAACGTGCTGCGGCCGCGCACTGCGCTGAAACTTTCGTTCCGTCTGCCGCCCACGGCCGATGCGCGCAAAGTTAGCGCCGAGGTAAAACGTCTGCTGGAGAAGAGTCCGCCCTACCAGGCGCGGGTAAAATTCAATGTGGAATCCGCCATGGGAGGCTGGAATGCACCGCCCGTGGCGCCGTGGCTGGAGCGTTCCATGCAAGCGGCGTCGAAAGCGTTTTTCGGCAAAGACGCCATGTACATGGGCACCGGCGGCAGCATTCCCTTCATGGGCATGCTGGGCAAGAAATTCCCCAAGGCCCAGTTCCTGGTGACCGGTCTATTAGGTCCCCATTCCAACGCTCATGGACCCAACGAATTCCTGCACATCCCCACCGCCAAAAAACTTACAGCTTGTGTCGCGCAAGTGCTCGCCGACCACCAACAGCGTAAGTAGATTCCCCCAGCTAAAGCTGGGGTCCTTACCGTTACAGTTCCAGACGGCATTGACATAAATCCGGGTGAGTCACCCGAATTCAGGAACCGGCGGCGATACCGCCGCCAGGCTCATTCATCCCCGGGTGAACCCGGGGTATTCTGTCTTCGACCGCATAAAAACTGACGAATACAAATTTCACATCATAAAAGAATGGATATTGAGCCACTATTGACGCTGCACTCGTTCGGCAGCATGAATTTTAAGGCTGCAACGCCAATGTTTCCTTCCCCCGTGGCACACCAGCGGCTTCGCGCAAGTTCGCCCAGATGATTTCCAGCTGCGCGTCCAATTCCGGAACCGTGGTCTTTTTCAGGCGGCGCAGCGGCTTAGCAAACTCCTCCAGCAATTCCACGCCCTCGGGCCGGCCCTTGGGGAAGCGTGCATGCCGCGTGAAGATGATACGTGGCACGATAGCCAGTTCCGGCACCAGTGCACGTACCGCCAAAATTTGATCCTGTATGAGATGCAATGGATTACGAAAGTTGAAACGCCGATGCCGGCTGATGGCGGTCCATTGATCCATTTTCTCCGCGCCGAAGATCGCGCCCTCCGCGTCACGCAGTATCAGTACATAGAGCCGGCCATCGCGCAGCAACAACGCATCGATGCCGATATGCCCCCCTACCCCATCGGGCAATACCACGTTATGCAGTAGCCGATCGGAAATATTTCTTAGAGCTGACAGTGTACTCCGGCGCATCGTGGTTAGGCGCAGCCAGATGAATAATGCCCCCAATCCAACGATCACAACCGCCGTCAGCACCGCCAGCAGCCAGAACCAGCTATCGTCAAACCAACGATGCATATGGAACGCTCTCGCTTGAGTGAGTGAATTTCTTGTGCAGCGGACGGGCCAGCATCCGTAGTGTGTATATTAACTTAGGTTGCGTGATATCTAAAAACGGATGCGCCCCAGAAGAATGTCACGGAACATGACCCAATCGCCCATGAAACTGTAGAAAGGATGGGTGAAAGTCGCGGGACGGTTATGCGCGAAGAAGAAATGGCCGATCCAGGCGAATCCATAGCCGAAGAGCGGCATCAGGATAAATCCCCACCACCGGTGGCTAATCAGTACGAGGATGAGCGTCAACAGCACCAGGCAACTGCCAAAAAAATGCAGCCGCCGGCAGATACGGTTACCGTGCTCGCCGAGGTAGAAAGGATAAAACTCCCGAAAACTTTTGAATGCTTCAGCCATGGTGCTCCGTACCGGCTCTCAGCCCGCCAAGACAAATACACCGCGCGCATCGTGCAATACAGCGATGCTCACGATAAACCCGAATAACAGGATAGCCGCTGTGAACAGGCACACTTTCAACCAGCGCGGCCGGCGCAGGCGAAAAGCCAGCACCCCCAGCACGATATAGCCAATCACGCACAGCAGCTTAACGCCCAGCCAGGTGACATGCAGGGGGTTGAGTTGCAGCAATACTGCCAGCCACACACCGAAAGCCAGCAGCAGGGTATCCACCGCCGGCGGCAGCCACTTCCAGATCTGGGCTGTAAGTACTTTTGCCATTAATACCGTGATGCCGCCGCGCACGATGAACAGCATCAGGCTGGCGGCGGCACACAGTATGTGCAGCAATTTGAGACTGGGATAGAGCCACATGAAACACAGATAGTCGCCTGCAAAGCCCGCAGTTTACCCGCTGCCGGGGATGCCTCGGGACTGCCATCACCAAGCGGCTGGCGCGCTTCCCTGGGTTAATTAATAGGACTAAAATAGTCCCAATTAAGGTAACCCGTCTAAGCCCATGTTGCGCCTCAGCAAACTCACGGATTACGGCACGGTGGTGCTGGCCCAGATGGCCCATCACCCCGGCGCCGTGCACACCGCCACCGATCTGGCGGTCGCCACCCGCGTGGCACTGCCCACCGTGAGCAAGCTGCTCAAGTACTTTGCCCGGGCCGGACTGGTGACCTCGCAGCGCGGCGCCCGCGGCGGCTACACCCTTGCCCGCCCGCCGGAATTGATTACCGCCGTGCAAATCATTGACGCCGTCGAGGGACCGGTGGCCATTACCCAGTGCAGTCTGGGCCACGATCGTTGCGGCATCGAGCCGGTGTGCGGCGTGGGCCACAACTGGCAACGCATCAGTCTTAGCATTCGCGATGCCCTGAAAACCGTGACCCTGACCCAGCTGGCGCGTCCGGCGGCGCCGATAGTGCCGCCCGTGGAAATGCGGGTGGCGCTCACCGGCCTGAAGCGCCGCGATGCAAAGTAGAGGAGTCCGCGTGGCTACTGAACCCCAAAATGTGGAAAAACTGATGCGTGGCGAGTACCGCCACGGCTTCATCACCGATATCGAGTCCGACACGGTGCCGCCGGGACTGAATGAAGACGTGATCCGGCTGATCTCCGCCAAGAAAAATGAACCGGCGTTCATGCTGGAATGGCGGCTCAAGGCCTATCGCCACTGGCTCGGCATGCAGGAACCGCTTTGGGCGCATGTCAAGCATCCGCCCATCGACTATCAGGCGATTTCCTACTACTCCGCGCCGAAATCAAAGCGCAACGCACCCAAGAGCCTTGCTGAGGTGGATCCAAAACTGCTGGAGACCTATGAGAAACTCGGCGTGCCGCTGCACGAGCGCGCCAAGCTCGCCGGTGTGGCGGTGGATGCGGTATTCGATTCGGTTTCCGTGGCCACCACCTTCCGCAAGAAACTCGCGGAAGCCGGCGTCATCTTCTGCCCGTTCTCGGAAGCCGTGAAGGAACATCCGGCGCTGGTGGAAAAATACCTGGGCTCGGTAGTGCCCTACTCCGACAACTTCTTCGCGACCCTCAACTCGGCGGTCTTCAGCGACGGGTCCTTCGTATTCGTGCCCAAGGGCGTGCGCTGCCCCATGGAACTGTCCACCTATTTTCGCATCAATGCCGCCAACACCGGCCAGTTCGAGCGCACCTTGATCGTCGCCGAAGAAGGCGCTTACGTGAGTTACCTGGAAGGTTGCACCGCGCCCATGCGCGATGAGAACCAGTTGCATGCGGCGGTGGTGGAACTGATCGCGCTGGAAGGCGCGCAAATAAAATATTCAACCGTACAGAACTGGTATCCCGGCGACGAAAACGGCGTGGGCGGCATCTACAATTTCGTCACCAAACGCGGCGATTGCCGTGGCGCCAACTCCAGGATTTCCTGGACCCAGGTGGAAACCGGTTCGGCCATCACCTGGAAATATCCCAGTGTGCTGCTGAAAGGCGACAACTCCATCGGCGAATTCTATTCGGTGGCGGTGGCCAACCATTATCAGCAGGCGGACACCGGCACCAAGATGATCCATATCGGCAAGAACACCAGAAGCACAATCGTTTCCAAAGGCATTTCCGCCGGCCACGGACAGAACAGCTACCGCGGCCTGGTGAAAATGCTGGCGGGGGCCGAGCACGCGCGCAACTACACCCAATGCGACTCGTTGCTCATGAGCAACCGCTGTGGCGCCCACACCTTCCCCTACATGGAAGTGAGGAACCCCACGGCCAAGGTCGAGCACGAAGCCACCACCTCCAAGATCAGCGACGATCAATTGTTCTATTGCCGCAGCCGCGGCGTTTCCACGGAGGACGCCGTCAACATGATCGTCAGCGGCTTCTGCAAGGACGTGTTCAAGGAACTGCCCATGGAATTCGCCGTGGAAGCGCAACGCCTGCTGGCCGTGACACTGGAAGGTGCGGTTGGTTAACCCCTCACCTTGCCCTCTCCCACAAGGGGCGAGGGTGAAATGTTGAAGAGGACTTTAGTTACATGCTGAGCATTAAGAATTTACACGCCAAGGTTGAAGGACGGGACATCCTTAAAGGACTGGACCTTGAGGTCCAGGCGGGAGAGGTACATGCAATTATGGGCCCCAACGGTTCCGGCAAAAGCACCCTTGTGCATATCCTCGCCGGTCGCGACGGCTATGAAGTCACCGCCGGCAGCGTGAGTTACCTGGGCAAGGATCTGCTGTCCATGGTCCCTGAGGAACGCGCCCACGCCGGCGTGTTTTTGGCGTTCCAATATCCGGTGGAAATCCCTGGCGTCAACAACGTGTATCTGCTCAAGGCGGCCTACAACGCGATCCGCAAACACCGCGGCGAGGAGCAACTGGACGCTATGGATTTCCTCGCTATGGTGAAGGCCAAGATGCAATTTATGGAAATAGATCCGAGTTTCCTCAACCGCGCCGTGAACGAAGGTTTCTCCGGCGGCGAGAAGAAACGCAACGAGATACTGCAGATGTTGGTGCTGGAGCCCAAGCTGGCGCTGTTGGACGAGACCGACTCAGGTCTGGATATAGACGCCCTCAAGGTCGTAGCCAAGGGCATCAACAGGCTGCGTTCTCCGGAACGCGCCATGGTCATGGTCACCCATTACCAGCGGTTGTTGGATTACATCGAACCGGATCTCGTGCATGTCCTGGCCGGCGGCCGCATCCTTAAATCCGGAGACAAGAACCTTGCGCTGGAACTGGAACGGCGAGGTTACGACTGGGTATTGGCCGAGGCGGCGGCATGAATATGACGAGCGCAGCCTTGCGTCCTTACGTCGAGGGGTTCAAAACCCTCGAGACAGCGCCCGCGGGAAACGCGCCCGCCTGGCTCGCCGGTTTGCGCCGGGATGCGTTTGCCCGTTTTGCCGATCGCGGTTTTCCTGGGGAACGTCATGAAGAGTGGAAATACACCAGCACCCGGCCGCTGGAAAAGCGCGCCTTCAGCCTGGCAACACCGGCACATGACTCTGTCAGCGCACGCGATATTGCACCGATCCTCGTGCACGAGATGCCGGTGCATACGCTGGTATTCGTGAATGGAAATCCCGTTGCGGCGCTCAGCACGGCTTCATCCGCGATCCGCGGCCTGCGTATTTTCAGTCTCAACCAGGCTTTAGAACAGAATGCCGTTGTATTACAGCCGTACCTGATTCCCGAATCGGTATGGGCGGATGATGCATTCACTGCCTTGAATACCGCGTTCCTGAAAGATGGTGTGGTCGTGGATAGCGACGCGAAAGTGCAACTGGATCGTCCATTGCAACTGATATTCGTGTCCACGCACCAGACATCCTCCCTCGCCTGCCACCCACGCATCCTGGTGCGACTCGCTAATGATTCTCAAGCGACACTCATCGAAACCTATCTCGGACTCGAAGGTGCCGCCAACTTCACCAACAGTTACACACAGATTGTGCTTGGCGAAAACGCGCGACTCGAACATCTGCGCGTACAACGGGAAAGTCTGGGTGATTTCCACGTCAGCCGTGTGCATGTCAGTCAACAAGGCGGCAGCTCTTACCTTTCCCATACGCTCAATCTCGGCGGTTTGTGGGTGCGCACGGATCTGCAGGCACGGCTGGAAGCACCGCTTGCGGAAGCGGTTTTCAACGGCCTGTACGCCGTCAACGGCAGGCAGCATGTGGATAATCACACCCGCGTTGACCACTTGGCGCCCGCCACCCGCAGCAACGAGTTGTACCGCGGCATTATCGGCGGCCACGCCCGCGCGGTGTTCAACGGCAAGGTAGTGGTTGCCAAGCATGCGGTAAAGACCGACGCGGCCCAAACCAGCAACAACTTGTTGCTGTCACGCACCGCGGAAATTGACACCAAGCCGGAACTGGAGATCTATGCCGACGATGTGAAATGCAGCCATGGCGCCACCATCGGCCAACTGGACGAGCAGGCGCTGTTCTACCTGCGTTCCCGCGGAATCGATTTGCAAACTGCGCGTGCCCTGCTGGTCGAGGCTTTTAGCCTTAAGCTCTTGGAGCGCATCCCGGCGTCGAGACTGCGTGCCTACGCCGCCCGCCAAATCAAGACGGCGCTGCCCCGCCAATCCGCGGTGGCGGAGTGGGCATGAACGCGCGGCACGATCGTAACCCCCTGCTCATGCCGGATTTCGATGCGCCGCGCTGGCGGCGCGACTTCCCCATCCTGCAGCAACAGATTCACGGCAAACCGCTGGTGTATCTGGACAACGCCGCTACCTCTCAAAAGCCCCAGGCGGTCATTGATGCGGTTGCCGACTATTATGAGAAGCTCAATTCGAACGTGCACCGTGGCGTGCATCAACTGAGCGAATTGGCCACCGTAGCGTATGAAGGTGCGCGTGAGAAGCTGCGGCGCTTCATCAATGCCGCTACCCTGAAGGAAATCATCTTCGTGCGCGGCGCCACCGAAGCCATCAACCTGGTGGCCCAGAGTTACGGCCGCAGCCGTTTCCAGAGCGGCGACGAGATCATCCTCTCGGAGATGGAGCACCATTCCAACATCGTGCCCTGGCAGCTCCTGCGTGAGCAGATGGGCGCGGTATTAAAAATAGTACCCATCACCGATGCCGGCGAGCTGGAACCCGGCGCCTATGAAAAGCTGTTCAGCTCGCGTACCCGGCTGGTGGCTCTCGCTCACATCTCCAATGCGCTGGGTAGCATCAATCCCGTGAAGAAAATGATTGCGCATGCGCACAGGCACGGGGTGCCGGTGTTGCTGGACGGTGCCCAGGCGGTGCCGCATCTGCCGGTGGACGTCAGGGACCTGGATTGCGATTTCTACGCCTTCTCCGGTCATAAGATGTTCGGCCCCACCGGCATCGGCGTGCTCTACGCAAAAGAAGCCTTGCTCGCCGAGATGCCGCCTTATCAGGGTGGCGGCGACATGATCCGCACGGTGCGTTTTACCGGCAGCACCTGGAATGAGCTGCCTCACAAGTTCGAAGCCGGCACACCGGATATCGCCGGCACCATCGGTTTGGGCGCGGCGGTGGATTATCTGGGAAGCATCGGCATGCTAGCTATCCGGAATTACGAGCAGGCTCTGCTTGAATACGGCACGCAACGCCTGCAAGCAGTTAAAAACCTGAAGCTCGTGGGTACCGCACGGCACAAAGCCGGCGTGCTGTCCTTCGTGATGGAGGGCATCCACCCTCACGACATCGGCACCATCGTGGATCGTGAAGGCGTCGCCATCCGCACTGGTCATCACTGCGCCATGCCGGTGATGGAGCATTTCCGTATCCCCGCCACGGCCCGCGCCTCCCTCGCCTTCTACAACACCCGCGACGATATCGATGCGCTGGTGCAGGCCTTGGAAAAAGTCCGCGAGATATTCCGCTGATGGACCTCAAGGAACTCTATAAGGATGTGATCGTGGACCACAACCGCAGTCCGCGTAACTTCCGCAAGATCCCCGACGCCACACGCATCCAGGAAGGCTTCAATCCCCTGTGCGGCGACAAGCTCACCGTATATCTCAAACTCGACGGCGAGCGCATCAGCGATCTGAGCTTTGAGGGCTCCGGCTGCGCCATTTCCGTAGCCTCGGCTTCACTCATGAGCGAACGCCTGAAAGGCAAGACCGTCATGGAAGCCCAACAGCTTTTTGACAAGATGCACGCGCTGCTTACCCGTGAAGATGCGGATAGCGATCTGGAATCCCTGGGTAAGCTCGCCGTCCTGTCGGGTGTGCGCGAATATCCCTCGCGGGTAAAATGCGCAACGCTCTGCTGGCACACATTGAAAAATATCCTGGAACATCCAGGCAACCCGCCGGTTTCCACGGAATAGTCCATGTACGACCGCGACCCCGTCATTCTCAAGCGTGCCTGCGAGGCGTCCATGATCCCCGCTGGCACCCGCGTCATCATTCCCGAGGGTACCGAGGTGAATGTGGCGCAATCCTTGGGCGGCAGTTTCACCGTCTATGTGGATGGCAATCTGTTGCGCATCGCCGGCAAGGATGCGGATGCCCTGGGACTGGAACTGCCGGAAGATCCCAAACTGCCGGAGAATCCTACCGACGACGATGTGGAAAAGCTGATCTGGGAGCAGATGAAAACCTGCTACGACCCGGAAATTCCCATCAATATCGTGGACCTGGGCCTGGTTTACGAATGCAAGTTGAGCGATTCCGGCGACGGCAATAAACTCGTGGATGTGAAAATGACCCTGACGGCGCCGGGTTGTGGCATGGGCAACATTCTATCGGCCGATGTGCAGCAGAAGATCGAATCGGTTCCGCTGGTGAAAGCAGCCCACGTGGAAATAGTTTTCGATCCGCCCTGGAGCCGTGAGATGATGTCGGATGAGGCTAAGCTCCAGACAGGCATGTATTACTAACCGAAATGCGTGTTTTGCTCCAATATCACGCTGCAGCGTTTTTCCCGGTGCTCATTTACTGCTTTGTAAACTCCGCTCCTCAAAAGTGCCGCGCCTTGTTTTGAAGCAAAATCCATCATTTCGGAACACCTGGCAACCATTTATGAGGTATTTTTGAATGGCAAACTGGGTCAACGTGGGTTCCGTGGAGGAAATCCCTCCCGGCCAATACAAAACCATTGATATCAATGATGTCCTGGTCGCGGTGTTCAACATTGAGGGCAAGTTCCACGCCATTGAGGATGTCTGCACTCACGACGGTGGGATTCTCACCGGCGGCCTGTTTGCAGGTTGCGTCATCACCTGTCCGCGCCATGGCGCCCAGTTCGACGTGCGCACCGGCGAAGTGCTGGCGGCGCCTGCCTATGAACCTGTCGCGACCTTTCCGGTGCGAATCGAGGATGGCATGGTGCAGGTCAAGGATGATCGCTGGGATTGATTCTCAGATTTTTTAATGATCATCTCGTCCTTTGTTATCGCCGTCTTCCACCGTATATTCGCCCTCAATGGTGACGCCCGCATCCTGCCGCTTTCGGGAGTGATGCGGATGCACATTCAATCCCAGCTTGCGACGCAGCCACCAAGCGCGCAGATACAGGAAAATGAACGCGATAGCGGCTATGCCGATCAAAATGGCAATGATGATTGCGCCGAAAAACAGCGCAATTACTGCTACCCCTATCAATAGCAGCGAGGTCAGGAGCCGGGTCAAGGGACCCCGCTGAGGTTGCATGCCTTGCAGACGAAACATTGGATTCACACTCCATTCATTGCAGATATTTATCGCTGATTTCCGCTGCCGCCGAAAGTATATCAATGGCCAGCATGTCACTTGCTCCACTGCCCATCGGCGGCATGAATACCAGACGTCGGTCCGCCGCGTTAACCGTTTGCCAACGCAGCGCGGTGGACGAGCGCCGGCGCGGATAGAATGCCGCGGTGCGGCAATTCAACGCCCCGGCAATGTGCAGCGGGCCGGTAGACCCGCTGATGAACACGTCACAGAATTGCAGGTGCTTGGCGAACTTCACCAGGCCTTCCCGGGAACTATACAGGCAATGAGGCACACCAGTCAGCAGCCCGGAAAGCGCCTGCGTGCGGGATTCCTCATCCGGACCCGCCGTCAACACTACATGGTGGCCGTTGCGTGATTGCAGATGGCGGGTCAGCTCTGCGTACTGCTCCAACGAAAGGTTGCTGGCGGAACCCCCGTGCCCGGCATGCACAAATACCAGCCGGCTTGCTCCGGGAATGCGATGGGTGTTTCGGAATTCCGATTCCAACGTACTGACTTCCGTTTCATGGAAATGCAGATACGGCGGCTGCGGGAGCGGCGCCGGCTGGGAACGGTGATCCAGCAAGAACGCTTTCACCAGATCCAGGTTGTATTCATATTCCGGTTTCGCCGACTCGGAGCGCCGCTGCTTCAGTCGGTGGTTGTAGAAAACCTGCGCGAGCTTTGTGGCCGGCGCCAGCCGGTACGGGATGGCTGCGGACCAGACGGCAAGCCCCGTATCGAAACGCGAGAACAAGGTGATCACCGCGTCGAATTTTTTCGGCTTGAGGAGCTTCGCCAGCGCGAGACCACTACGCAAATCGCCCTTAAATTTCGGGTCAATGATGGCCTCATCTACGAAAGGGCAAATTTCCGCCAGCGGCGCGGTGTAGGCCGGCACCAGCACGGCGATATTCGCATCCGGCAGACTGGCCCGCAGCAAAGCCAGCGCCGGCCAAGCGAGCATGAAATCGCCGAGCTTGTCGTTGCGGATGACGAGTATTTTTTGTTTGAATTTCATTTTTTCCGAGTTTAATCATTAGCGGAGCGAACAGGCTTTCGCTTTTGTGCTGATTTCGTGGCCACAGTCTTTACACTTTTTTGTTGCCATGTATTTGCCATCTCGTTTATGATCTATTCCCATTTCTTTGGTTTGCTGCTGTTATCCAGTCGTTCTGTCCACCGTACTGAAGTCCTTTAACCCCAGTGTCTCCCGCGCGATTTTTTCGCACTCGCTCGTTAACCTAATTCGATAAACCTTGCCAGCGTGAATGTGTACGGCCAAAGACACCCGTGCATTGGTTACGTTTAGCTTGCGATTTTGCGCGTCAAACATTTTCAGCATATGGGCCTGAAAACTAAGTGCCACCACAATAGAGACAGTGTTGGCCTCACCGGGGCTGATTTTTATTGGTAGAACAGCAGCTTGGAGCGGTATAAGTCCTTCCATTTTTTGGTGTGGCAGTAATTGCTCACTAAACTTCCATCGCTGTTTGAATAGCTCAACCTCCACGGATATGCGCCGCAAAATGACTTGGCGTTGCCCAACATTTTCTACGATGAGGTCAATGTTCTGTAAAGAAGAATTGATTAGTGAGGGTGCTCCAGGCTGAGCAAGTAACACTAACTTGGTCTTATTACGCAGGCCAAGATAGAGTGCTACACAGCTCGCTAATAATGTACCGGCTGCCGAAGCCCAACTGGCAAGCGCATTGTCATGAATTATTAGTAGGAAATCGGCCATAAGAATTTGACGATCCGCCGCACCACTTTTCTCAATGCGGGTTATTACACAAATTGGCGGAGAGGGTGGGATTATTCCGGGCTGTATTGCTTCGCGTCCAGCTCCGCAATCCAGTCCAGGTCGGGCATCCTGCCCTCCCGCTCAGCTGGACAACGATTCACTGGATCGTTGTCTCTTTCCGCTTCGCCCATGCCTCCGCCCCTTCGGGACCCGCGCTGTGCGCGGTTCAAAATCGTTCTAAGCTCGGCTTTCCATGCCTCGCTAACAACCCACGATCTGCCATCCATAGCAGATCGGTTCGAAACCATGTTTCTCACCCCGGCGAATTTGTCGAACCCGGCTGATATATTCCTTCGTGGGTTCGAATTGTAGCTCCGTTTCCTGCCACTGAACTTGAAACGTAACACGTCGATTTAAATTTGGCGGAGAGGGTGGGATTCGAACCCACGAAGAGCTTGCGCCCTTGCCGGTTTTCAAGACCGGTACCTTCAACCACTCGGTCACCTCTCCTTCAGCGGCCGCGCATTATATAACGGTGACTCCGCTCATATAGGCGTGCAAAACCGGCGGGATATGGATATGGCCATCCTTGTCCTGGCAATTCTCCATGATGGCAATCAGTGCCCGGCCCACGGCCACGCCGGAGCCGTTGAGCGTGTGCAGCAACTCGGGCTTGCCGGTTTCGGGATTGCGCCAGCGCGCCTGCATGCGCCGCGCCTGGAAATCGGTGCAATTGCTGCACGAGGAGATTTCCCGGTAGCGTTTCTGGCCCGGCAGCCAGACTTCCAGATCGTAGGTTTTGGCGGCGGCGAAACCGGTATCGCCGGCGCACAGCGCCACTACCCGATACGGCAGCCCCAGTTTCTGCAGGGTTTTCTCGGCATGTCCGGTGAGTTCTTCCAGCGCCTGATATGAATCTTCGGGTCGCACCAGCTGCACCAGCTCCACTTTCTCGAACTGATGCTGGCGGATCATGCCGCGGGTGTCCTTGCCGGCGGCACCGGCTTCGGCGCGGAAACAGGG
>DAHUYB010000020.1 GCA_027315405.1 Gammaproteobacteria bacterium
GCGCTCAACGCCGGCGTGAAAGGCTACCTGCTGAAAGACGCGCCGGCGGAGCAACTGGCGGAGGCCATCCGCAAAGTCCACCGGGGCGGCAAGGTGATCGCACCGGAACTCGCCGCCGAAGCCTGGGATACGGAAGATCCCCTCAGCGACCGCGAGCGCCAGGTGTTGCGTTTGGCCGGCGAAGGCCTGGCGAGCGCCGACATCGCCCGACAGTTGTTCCTGTCGGAAGGCACGGTGCGCAATTATCTGTCGGAAGCCATCGGCAAACTGGGCGCCGCCAACCGCATCGAAGCCGCGCGCATCGCTCGCCAGAAGGGTTGGCTATAATAGAAATCCCGCCTTTCTGACTTCGATTTAGAAGCGGTCTCAAATACCAGAATCCGTTCATGTTGAGCGTAGCGAAGTCGCAACATCCCTGCCGCGGCAGAAATTCCACCCTTCGACTTCGCGCCTTTGGCGCTATGTTCAGAGCGAACGGCATTTTTGAGACCGCTTCTAGTCGCCGACGCGCACGATCTTGAGGCTGTTGGTGCCGCCGGTGACGCCGCTGAATTCGCCCTTGGTGCAGATCACGAAATCGCCGTCCTTGACGATGCCGCGTTTTTTGAGCTCGTCCGCGGCGCTGCGCAATACTTGGTCCGGATTGGTGTGCATCACGTCGAAAGCTACTGGATAAACCCCGCGGTACAAGGTTACGCGCCGGCGCGTAGCTTCATGGCGGGTCATGGCGTAAATCGGAATACCGGAGCTGATGCGCGACATCCACAGCGCGGTCGAACCGGATTCCGTAAGTGCGAGGATGGCTTTCACATCCATGTGGTTGGCGGTGTACATCACCGCCATGGCGATGGCCTCGTCCACGCGTCCGAAATGCCGATCCAGACGCTGCTGCGAACTCGCCGACATGCGCTGGCGCTCGGCGCCTTCGCACACCCGCGCCATGGCCTCCACGGTCTTCACCGGATATTTGCCAGCGGCAGTCTCCGCCGACAGCATCACCGCGTCGGTACCGTCCAAAACCGCGTTGGCGACGTCCAATACTTCGGCGCGGGTCGGTACCGGGCTGTGGATCATGGACTCCATCATCTGGGTGGCGGTAATCACCACGCGATTAAGGTCCCGGGCGCGACGGATGATGTGCTTTTGGATGCCGGGTAGTTCCGCATCGCCGATCTCGACCGCCAGGTCGCCGCGCGCAATCATCACCACGTCGGAAGCCTGGATGATAGCGTCGAGGTTCTCGATGGCCTCGGTACGCTCAATCTTGGCAATGATGCCGGCCTTGCCGCCCGCCGCCTGCAAAAGCTTGCGCGCGCGTTCAATATCGCCGGCATCCCGCGGAAAAGACACGGCCAGGTAATCCACGCCGAGCTCGGCCGCCAGCTTGATGTCGCGCAAATCCTTATCCGTAAGCGCCTTGGCGGACAAACCTCCGCCCTGGCGGTTGACGCCCTTGTGATCAGAAAGCTCTCCGCCGTTTTCCACACGGCAGAGAATGCGTGCACCCACCACCTTCTGCACGCGCAGACTGATTTCACCGTCGCCCAGCATCAGCAGGTCGCCGGCTTTCACATCCTGGGGGAGCGCCTTGTAGGTGAGACCTACGGCTTCTGTGGTGCCGGCGTTGTCGGCAAGTTCCGCGTCCAGTACGAACGGATCGCCGTCCTTGAGCATGACACTGCCGCTGCGGAATTTCTCAATGCGGATTTTTGGACCCTGCAGGTCGGCAAGCACACCCACATCCTTGCCGGTGGCCCAGGCAGCCGCGCGCACCAGTTCCAGGCGGTGACGATGATCCGCGGGTTCGCCGTGGGATAAATTCAGCCGCACCACATCCACGCCGGCGCGCACCAGCGCTTGCATGACTTCCGGCGTGTCGGTGGCTGGGCCGAGTGTGGCAACGATTTTTGTTCTTCGTGGCATAAACCAGGATCCCGATGTGTGGCTTGCGCTCAGTCTCAGACAATTTCTTGATAATGGTGCGGCGTAAAAATCAGTTTACTCGCTTAGAACGCAGCACGCAGCACGCAGCACGCAGCACGCAGCACGCAGCACGCAAGAAGTCTATGCCTGCTCTCGCGCCACACTTGCGGCCGCGCGCTCTTCGAGAACCGCCACTGCCGGCAAGGTTTTGCCTTCCAGAAATTCCAAAAAGGCGCCCCCACCGGTGGATACATAAGAGATGCGATCGGCCACACCATACTTATCGAGTGCCGCCAGCGTGTCACCACCGCCGGCAAGGGAAAACGCCGGGCTTTCGGCCACCGCGTTGGCCAGTGCGCGGGTGCCTTCGCCGAACTGAGCAAACTCGAAGACGCCCACCGGGCCGTTCCAGACGATGGTGCCGGCTTTTTTGAGAATCCCAGCGTACTGTCCCGAGGTGTCCGGGCCGATATCGAGAATCATCTCGTCGGCACCCACTTCATTCACTTTGCGCACATCCGCCTCCGCGCTGGCGGAAAACTCCTGCGCCACCACCACGTCCACGGGTAGTGGGATATTCACGCCACGTTTGTGTGCCGCGTTGCTAAGCCGTTGCGCTTCCGGCACCAAGGCCGCCTCATACAGGGATTTGCCGACATTATAGCCGGCGGCGGCGATGAAGGTGTTGGCGATACCACCGCCCACGATCAGCTGATCCACGATCTTTGTCAGCGCATCCAGTAGCGTAAGCTTGGTGGATACCTTGGAGCCAGCGACGATCGCCACCAGCGGCCGAGCCGGATGTTCCAGCGCCCGGCCCAGAGCCTCCAATTCACGTGTCAGCAGCGGCCCTGCGCAGGCGATGACGGCAAATTTCGCCACCCCATGAGTGGATGCTTCAGCGCGGTGCGCGGTAGCGAAAGCATCCATCACATAAACGTCGCAGAGCGCCGCCATTTTTCGGGCCAGCGCCTCGTCATCCTGTTTTTCACCCTTGAGGAAGCGTACATTCTCGAATAGCATGGCTTCACCGGGCGCCACGTTCACGCCATTGATCCAATCGCGTATCAGCCGAACTTTTATGCCCAGCAGTTCCGTGAGCCGTTCGGCCACCGGCGCCAGTGACAACGCGGCGGCGTACTCGCCTTCCTTGGGACGGCCAAGATGCGACATCAGCATTACTGACGCGCCGGCTTTGATGGCGTATTGGATTGTCGGCAGTGCCGCACGGATACGCACGTCGCTGCTAATGCCGCCGCCGTCATCCAGCGGCACATTCAGATCTTCCCGGATAAGCACGCGTTTGGCGTGTAAATCCAGGTCGGTCATTTTTATGATTGGCATCGCTTTTCCATAAGAGGGTGCTGCGTGCCAGGTACTGCGTGCTGCGGAAAGACGCTCTTCTCTTTACGCAGCACCCGGCACGCGGAACGCAGTACTTTTTTAGTTACTTCGCATTCCACAAAGCCACGGCCGCATCCAGCATGCGGTTGCTGAATCCCCATTCGTTGTCATACCAGCCACAGACCTTCACCAGCCGGCCGATGACCCGGGTCATCCACGCGTCATAGGTGCAAGACGCCGGATCGTGGTTGAAATCCACCGACACCAGCGGCTGCTCGTTGTAATTCAAGATACCCTTGAGCTCCCCGTGGCTCGCGGCTCGCATTATTTTGTGGATTTCTTCCCTGGTCACATCACGTGCCGCGATAATTGTCAGATCCACGATGGACACGTTGATGGTCGGCACACGGATGGCGAAACCGTCCAGCTTGCCGGCCAGTTCCGGAATCACCAGACCGATGGCCGTGGCCGCGCCGGTCTTGGTGGGGATCATGGAGTGCGTTGCGGAGCGCGCACGCCGCAGATCCTTGTGGAATACGTCGGTCAACACCTGATCATTGGTGTAGGCATGCACGGTGTTCATGATGCCGCCGAGGATGCCGATCTTTTCGTGCAGCACCTTGGCAAGCGGCGCCAGGCAATTGGTGGTGCAAGAGGCGTTGGAGATCACCGTATGCGAAGACTTGAGAATTTTATGGTTCACGCCGTAAACGATGGTCGCGTCCACATCCTCGCCGCCCGGCGCGGAGATGATCACCTTCTTGGCGCCGCCCTGGAGATGCGCCGAAGCCTTGGCCTTGCTGGCGAACAGGCCGGTGCATTCCAGCACCATGTCGGCTCCCACGCTGCCCCAGGCGATTTTCGCCGGATCGCGTTCGGCGAACACGCGAATCCGGTCGTCGTTTACCAGCAGATAATCGCCGTCCACCGTCACCGCTCCGGGGAACTTGCCGTGGGTAGTGTCGTGACGGGTGAGATACGCATTGGTGGCCGCGTCTCCCAGGTCATTAATGGCCACGATCTTGATTTCGTTGCTGCGCTTGCTTTCATAGAGCGCGCGCAGGATATTGCGTCCGATGCGCCCGTAACCGTTAATTCCGACTTTGATAATAGCCATTAGCTAGCTCCTACTCGCAGATATTTAACCACCGGCTGCTCAGGCTGAGGAAGTGAGATATCAGCCGTGAGGAGAAAGAAAATCTTTTCCAAAGGCTTCATTGCCTCACACCTCACTGCTCACCGGATTTCTTTTAAGCACCGCTTCCACCGCTTTCACCACATTGTCCACGGTAAAACCGAAGTATTCGAACACGTCTTTGGCGGGCGCCGATTCGCCGTAGCGGTCGATGCCGAGGATGCGCCCGTGCCGCCCCACATAACGGTGCCAGAACTCGGTGACCCCCGCCTCGACCGCCACCCGCGCCTTCACCGCCGGTGGCAGTATGTACTCGCGATAACTTGTGTCCTGGGCATCAAACACGCTGGTGCAGGGTATTGACACCACCCGCACAGCCACCCCACGCTCTGCCAATTGTTTGGCGGCATTCGCGGCGAGTGCCACTTCGGAACCGGTGGCGATAATGATGGCCGCCGGGTCGCCTTGGGTGTTGCACAGGATATAACCGCCGCGGCGGATGGATTCCACTTGTACGGCTGCGCGCTCGAAATGCGGCAGGCCCTGGCGCGACAATGCCAGCGCCGTGGGTCCACGCCGGCGCTCGATGGCCGCGGCCCAGGCCACGGCGGTTTCCACATCGTCGCAGGGCCGCCACAGTTCCATGCCCGGCAGGATGCGCAAGCTGGTCAGATGCTCGATGGACTGATGGGTGGGGCCGTCCTCGCCCAGACCGATGGAATCGTGGGTATATATATAGATGCTGCCCGCGCCCATGAGCGCGGCCATGCGTAAGGCGTTGCGGGCGTAATCGGAGAACGTGAGGAAAGTGCCGCCGTAGGGAATAAAGCCGCCGTGCAGCGCCAGGCCGTTAAGAATGGCCGACATGCCGAACTCGCGCACGCCAAAATATAGATAGTTGCCGCCGAAATCCTGCCGGGTGATGGCGCGCGAGCCCGTCCACACGGTGTTGTTGGAGCCGCTCAGATCCGCCGAACCGCCGATCAATTCCGGCAGCAGCGGGGCATAGCCATCGAGTGCGTTCTGGGAAGCCTTGCGGGTCGCCATCTCACCGCCATGCGCCGCCGTCCCGTTGATGAATTGCCGAGCCTGCTCCGGCCAGTCCTGTGGCAGTTCACCGCGCAGGCGGCGCGCGAATTCCGCCGCCAGTTCCGGATAGGATTTCTCATATCCACCAAACAGCGTGTTCCAGTTATCCTCGAATGCCCGGCCGCGCGCACGCGCATCCCAACCGGCGTAGTACTCCGGTGGAATTTCAAACGCCGAGAATTTCCAACCGAGCCGGGTGCGGGCGGCGGTCACCTCCTCCTCACCCAGGGCTTCGCCGTGGGCGTGTTTGGTGTTCTGTTTCTTGGGGGCGCCGAATCCAATAATGGTCTTGCAGCAGATAAGCGTGGGTTTGTCGCTAACCGCACGCGCCTCTTCAATGGCATGCTTCACCGCGACTGCGTCATGACCGTTCACGTTCGCCAGCACCTGCCAGCCATAGGCTTCGAAGCGCTTGGGGGTGTCGTCCGTGAACCAGCCGTGCACTTCACCGTCTATGGAAATGCCGTTGTCGTCGTAAAACGCGATGAGTTTACCCAGGCCCAGGGTGCCGGCGAGTCCGCAGACCTCATGGGAGATGCCTTCCATGAGACAGCCATCGCCCAGAAATACATAGGTGTGATGGTCGACAATCTTGAAGCCCGGCCGGTTGAAGCGCGTGGCCAGCACTTTTTCGGCAATGGCCATGCCCACGGCATTCGCCAGACCCTGGCCCAAGGGTCCGGTGGTGGTCTCGACTCCAGGCGTCAGTCCGTATTCCGGATGACCCGGGGTTTTGGAGTGCAACTGCCGAAAACGCTTGAGTTCCGTGAGAGGCAACTCGTAGCCGGTGAGGTGCAATAGCGCATACAGCAGCATAGAGCCATGGCCGTTGGAAAGTACGAAGCGATCACGGTCGGCCCACTTTGGGTTCGTGGGGTTGTGTTTGAGATAGTCGTTCCACAGGACTTCGGCGATGTCCGCCATGCCCATGGGCATGCCGGGATGACCGCATTTGGCCTGCTGTACCGCATCCATGGCGAGGGCCCGGATGGCGTTGGCTAGTTCGCGACGCGAGGGCATGGAAACTCCGCGGGGGACGGTTGTGTATTTTCGCCGATGCAGCCGGTCAGGGACAACCCTAAACGTATCTGAATTTGCCGGCGTGCGCGTAAAATGGCGCCTGGCATAATGCGCAAGGAATGCGAGTGACCGACCCTGACTGCCGGGAATTCCGGGTCCGCTGGGCGGATCTCGATCCCAATGGCCACCTGCGCCATACCGCGTATATGGATTACGCCGCCCAGGCGCGCGTGGCTTTGCTACATGACTACGGGTTTACTCTGGAGCGCTTCCAGGAACTGCGCCTCGGCCCGGTGCTGTTCCGGGAAGAAACCCGGTATCTGCATGAGGTGCGGGCCAATGAGCGCGTCAGCGTGACCACCGAATTGAGCGGCCTGTCAGCCAATGGCAAACACTGGCGCATGCGCCACTGCATCTTCAAGGCGGATGGCACGCTGGCCTGCGTGGTCGATGTACAGGGCGCATGGCTGGACCTCAGGACGCGCCGCATCACCACGCCGCCCGTGGAACTGGTGCAGGCGATGGAACAGGCGCCGCGCACCCGGGATTTTGCCGAGTTCGGGGCGCGCAAACCGGTGTGATGTTTATGCCAGGTATTATTATGCGTAGGTTGGTTGATCTTTCGAACCCCAAGGTTGCAGGGTACTGTGTTCTGAGTGCTGGGTGCTGCGTGAAGAAATAATCGCTGCAGGCATGACCCAGTACGCAGCACACAGCACGCCGCACTCTGTGCTCGTTGGAGTTTGCTACACTCGCCCCAACCTGCAGCAAGTGGAGAAGCCATTGACTGAATCCAACCCCGCCATCGAAACCCATGACCTTGTAAAGAATTACGACAAGGTCGAAGCGCTGTGCGGTATTGATCTGAGCGTCGGTGTCGGCGAAATGTTCGCGCTGCTCGGCCCCAACGGCGCCGGTAAAACCACGCTGTTTTCCATTCTCGCCACCCTGCGCAAACCCACGGGCGGCAGCGCCAAAGTATTGGGCCGTGACGTGGTACACGAGCGCCCCGCCGTGCGGCGGCATATGGGCATTGTGTTCCAGGAGCCGGCCCTGGAACAAAAGCTCTCGGTACGCGACAACCTGCTGCTTATGGGCCTGTTCTACGGTCTGGGCATCAAGGCAGGGCGCGCGCGCACCGCTGATATCCTGGAAAATCTCGGGCTCACAGACATCGCCGCACGCCAGACACAAAAACTTTCCGGCGGCCAGAAACGCCGCCTCGAACTTGCGCGCTCCATGGTCCCGAACCCCGACATCCTGTTCCTGGATGAAGCCACCCTGGGGCTCGATGTGGATGCGCGCCGCAATTTCTGGGCGCAAGTGCGCCAGTTCGTGCGTTCCGGCCGCACCGTGTTCTTCACTACCCACTATATGGAGGAGGCGGAAGTCGCCGATCGCATCGCGCTCATCGACAAAGGCCGCATCATCGCTCTCGGCACACCCCAGGAACTCAAGCAACGCATCGGCGGCGGCGTGATCCTGCTAACAACCGAAGACGATGCACGTGCCTTTGCCTGGCTCACTGAACAAGGGTACAAGCCCGAAAAAAGCGAACGCGGCATCCTGCTGGTGAGCGCGGAACCTGCAGCGGTACTGCCGAAACTGCTGACGACCATGCCGGTGAAACCCCTGCGCGCGGAAGTGCATGAACCGAGCCTGGAGGATGTATTTCTCACGCTCACCGGTAAAACCCTGGATGGTGGCGAGGCCAATCCCGCCAAACCCGCGTTTACCATTGGAGCCGCACCATGAGGGGACTGCTCGCGGTGATTGCGTTGGACTTGAAGCGCCTATGGAGCGATCGCGTGCGCTTGATAGTCGGCCTTATCCAACCGTTGCTGTATCTGTTCGTGTTAGGTTCCGGCCTCGGCGCCAACTCGCGCATGGGCGGTGGAAAATACCTAGCGTACATCTACCCGGGGGTGCTGGGGCTGTCGCTGCTGTTCACCTCGGTGTTTGCCGCCATGCTGATTGTGTTCGACCGGCAAGTCGGCTTTTTGAAAGCCATTCTGGTCGCACCGGTTCCGCGTCCCGCGATCGCCATCGGCAAGATTCTGTCCGGCGCCCTCCAGGCATTGGTACCAGCCGTGGTGCTGCTTGTGTTTTTGCCGTTGCTGGGCATTCACCCGGGCTTGCTGCGGTTCCTGGGATTGCTGTGCGCCATGACCGTGGCTGCCGTCACATTCTCGGCCCTGGGGGTAGCCACTGCTGCGCGCTTCAAATCCACTACCGTGTTCCCGATCATCGGCAACGCGGTGCTGCTGCCGATGTTTTTCCTCTCGGGTGCGCTCTATCCGCTCGCCAATGTGCCTCATTGGCTCAAGATACTCGCGCATTTTGACCCAGTGGCTTATGCCGTGGACCTGATGCGCGGCGCGCTGCTGGGGACGCTGTTCTTCCCGCTGTGGCTGTCCATTGGAGTGCTGGCGGGGTTCATCGTCGTGCTCACCTGGCTCGCGACCCGCGTATTTGCCTCCGGCGAGGATGCTTAGAGCCTCGGTATCAGGCCTCCGTGCGACGGCTGCGCACTCACGCGAGCACTTCCAACCATCTTCCGATTTTGTGGGTATACTCATTTCACTATGTAATCAGGTGGTTGGGGATATTCAGATATCAGCGCGCTTCTCTTTAGTCGGAATAGCATAGAGGTCATCTACTCATTTTCTGAAAAGCATTCACCTAACGGAGGCTTCACCCATGTTCGCGATGGTTGGAGGGCTAATCGGATTAGCTATTGCGTTAGCGGTAATATCGATCAATGGTTTATCGGCTTGGTGGTTACTGCCAGCAGTAGTGATTGGCGCACTGATAGGGGATCATTTAAATGTGCGCATCCAGCTGCGCCTTCTTGCATTTCAATTGAAACAGAAAGCGGCTATCACCGCGCAACTGCAAACACAACCCTCCACACTCCTAAAGCCAAAACAACCTGCGCAGCCTGATCGTGCTCCGCAAACGGCTTCATTACCCAAGGTAAATGAGCTATGGCAGAGTACCGATGATGCGCAATCCAAACCTCGTACTATTTCCCCTCCAGCCATCCCCTCCCATTTTGACCAAAGCATAGCTCTGGCCAAAACCTGGCTCACCACCGGGAATGTGGCGGCGAAAGTAGGTGTGATTATCTCGTTCTTTGGCGTGGCATTCTTACTGAAATACGCTGCCGATCACCATTACCTTCGAATGCCTATCGAGTTCCGCCTGGCTGGTGTAGCACTGGCCGCAATCACCTCGATATTGTTCGCTTGGCGAATACGTAAAAAGAATCCGATTTTCTCGCTCACGCTACAGGGCGGTGCTATTGGTGTGCTTTACCTCGATGTATTTGCAGCCTTTCGTCTATATGAATCGATACCTGCGTTACCCGCATTCCTGCTGCTTATCGTTTTCACTGCTGGGTGTGGAATACTCGCCATACTGCAAAATACCCGTGCACTGGCAGTACTAGGCACAGCTGGCGGGTTCCTGGCGCCTGTTCTGATCTCCACAGGCAATGGCAGCCACGTGGTGCTATTTAGTTATTACGCGCTTCTCAATGCTGCCGTATTTGCAGTTGCTTGGTTCCGTGCATGGCGGTCCCTGAATCTGATCGGTTTTGTATTCACCTTCGCAATTGGTACCAGCTGGGGATATCACTATTACAAACCCGAGTTTTTCTCCACCACCGAACCGTTCCTTATTTTGTTTTTCGCGTTTTATCTAGTTATCGCTGTGCTCTATTCCTATAAACGCAGTCTAAACCTCAAGGCCTATGCGGACGCCACTCTGCTTTTCGGTACTCCAGTGGTTGCCTTCCCCCTGCAGGCCGCACTTGTGCATGACATTCAATATGGCCTCGCCTACAGCGCATTAGTGCTCGCTGCGATATACGTCGGCATTGCCTGGGCCTTGCTGCGATCAAGGCAAAGTCAGACTTTACGACTTGTGTGTGAATCTTTCCTTGTGCTGGGCATTGCTTTCGCCACTATCGCTATTCCACTGGGACTTAGTGCGCGCTGGACTGCCGCTGCGTGGGCACTTGAAGGTGTCGCATTGATCTGGATCGGTCAGCGCCAAGCACGCCTGCTTGCCACGCTCGCTGGGATTCTGCTGCAATTTGCGGCGGGCATTTCCTTTGCACATCAGGGTGCTTATCCCGCTGATGTGTTACCGGTGGTCAACGGTTTTTGTTTTGGTGGGGCCTTGATTGCTATCGCTGCATTGTTCAGCGATCTTTATCTTCAGCGGAATGTGGCTCACTTTCCGAGACTCAATCCTGTTGCATCGCTAATCCTGTTCATATGGGGATTGGGCTGGTGGCTAAGTATCGGCCTGAATGAAATCCATGAGCATGCCGCTCCGGAGTATTTTGCTGCAGTAGCTTTGTTGTTCGTGGCATCCACAACAGCACTTGCCTGGGCGCTGGAGCATATTGAAACTTGGCATCACGGCGGCTGGATCGCAATTGCTTTTCTACCAGTTGCATGGTTATGCCTGCTACTCCGTTTCTTGGCACCCCCCGTCGGGGACTTGTTTGGGCATATTGGATGGATTGCCTGGTTGGTTACCGTTGCTATCAGCTTTTGGATTCTTCGCTACAAGCCCGCTGCCATGGATAGCGGCATCGAAGGATGGTGGCACGCGGCGACATTATGGCTGATTACCGCGCTACTGACCTGGCAGGTATGGTGGTATGTCAGTCAGGCCATACCTGCTGGTATCTGGGCCGAGGCAGGATCAGCCACAGTACCTGCCTTGCTAGTGTTAGCAATCATCGGTGCAAGCCACCTAATGTTCTGGCCTTTGCGCGATTTTCCCAAGCACTATGCCATATGGAGTGCTGGATTTATGTTGTTGTTTGGTTTGCTGCTCGCTCTGCGGCTAATCGTGACCTCGGCCGGGGATGCTGAACCGTTGCCTTACATTCCTCTGTTGAACCCTATGGATGTGGCTATCGGCCTGAACCTATTAGTTGCGGGATTCTGGTTATCAACATTACAAACATGGGTGACATGGCCAAAAAAAATATTGGCCGTGTTCTGGGGAATCATCGCGGCCATGAGTTTTGCAGGATTAACCAGCACCATCATGCGTACCATCCACTTCTGGGCGGGAATACCGTTCACGATAGAAGATCTCTATGAATCGGTACTGGTGCAAGCCGCACTATCAATAGGTTGGAGCAGTGTAGCTCTTGTGGCAATGATCGTAGCAATGCGGCGCGAGAGCCGAACAATCTATCTAATCGGAGCTACTATTATCGGTGCTGTAGTCATTAAGCTTTTCCTAGTGGATTTAGGAAACACTGGTACTTTCGCACGTGTGATTTCATTCATTGGTGTCGGATTATTTCTACTCATTATCGGTTACTTTGCACCCTCACCGCCGCGGCGCGTTTCCTAGTCGCAATCTACGAGAGCAAAACCATGAAGTTTTCCTTATTATGCAGAATCCTGATTGCCATCAGTGCACTCATAGCTGTAGCTGTAGCAACAACTGCAACTGCCTCCATGCCGCGAGATTACGCCTACGGCTGGGTGCTAAAGACCACACCTGGTGCTGATCTTTACCGTCTCGTTCTTACCACCGATGTGTATCGCAACAGTCATACAGCTGATCTCACTGATATTGCGATCTTCAATGCCGAGGACACACAAGTTCCACACCTTCTAGTTACAGATTCCACACCTACTGCACAGCAGAAGTTTGTAGGCGTTCCGTTGTTTCCGATCAAGACGACGGCTGCGTTGGAAGATGTACTCACAGATCTGAACATACAACGCGATACGCAAGGCAGCATTCGCAACATTACAATAAAACATCGCGCCGCCAACATGGAACGGGATTTGGCCACATTTTATATCGCCGATCTGTCACAACTGAAGGTCCCTGTACAATCCGTTCGTTTTGGATGGAATAGCCCAATCCCGGATTTCATCAGCGAATTGAGCATCGAGGGTAGTAACGATCTGCACAACTGGACGATGATAGGTAGCTACACAATCGCAAGCCTTGAACGTGACGGCTACACGCTACAAAAAAATGACGCGAGCCTGCCTAACATCCAGTACAAATACCTCAGAATCGCATCGGGTAACATACCTACTGAGTGGCACCTGTCGCACCTGGAAATGGGACTCTCGAATACTTTACCGCCCGCAGATGTACCACCGACGGTCAGCAATCTCCGGGTTCAGATGCATCAGAGTCTGGATGAGGGACGTAGTTGGATATTCGATCTCGGTGGGCCCTTCTTGGTTGAGCAGTTGGACTTGGACAGTGGAGACCAGCCCTACCTCGCGCATGCTCAGCTATTCAGTGCGAATAATACTAGGGGACCATGGACCCCAGAAGGCTCGTACTTATTCTATTCATTGGGTAATACAAAACGCAGGGTACATAACGATCCCGTGAAGATATCGGTATCGCGATTTCGTTACTGGAAGTTCACATTTGACAAACCACTCTCAGTTTCCGGTCTTACCCTGGATTTCACATGGCGCCATGAGAGTCTGGTTTTTGTACCTGAAGGTACAGCACCGTACAAATTAGCCATCGGACAAGGAATAATCACGCAAAATGATCATCAATCCACCGACCTCTCAGACCTGTGGCGGAAGCGCGAACAACTCCATTTGAAAATCGATCCGGCTGTGCTCATACAACAAGAAGAATTGGGTGGCAAATCGGCGCTTGTCGCACATCACCCGGTAGCCTGGCAACAGCTGATTCTTTGGCTAGTACTCACCGTGGGGGCATTGGTAATCGTGGTTATTGCCATCAAACTGCTACGATCTGGAAATGGACTTACAAAACCCTGATCAGCCAAATAACCCCTGACTCGCTTGCCATATCGGTAAAGGCATTGTTCAAAGAAATAGAATCTGATATCCCTGCTTGTAAAGGTCGCCAAGATGATCGAGAAAACAAATTTAAAGGAAAAATTCGGGGGTTTCGGCGACTACTGGAAACCGAAAATCGTCGGCGAGATCAATGACGCTCACATCAAGCTGGTGAAACTCAAAGGCGAGTTCACCTGGCATCACCATGAGCGTGAGGACGAGCTTTTCCTGGTGGTAAAAGGCCGGCTGCTGATGCAGCTGCGCGACGGGAATATTACGGTGGATGAAGGAGAATTCATCATCATCCCCAAGGGTACCGAGCATTGCCCAACGTCGCTCGACGGGGAAGTGCATGTGCTGCTCATGGAACCCAAGACCACACTGAACACCGGCAATGTGGTGAACGAGCGTACCGTACCCGCACCGGAACGTATCTAGGTTCCGTACACGTCCGGATTCAGCCGCGCAGGTATTTAGGTCCGCTTACAAACGGACTGCCGCGCTCGTAAAAACGCCATCTTCGGTGGACGTCCTGGCGGATACCGATGCGCACGCTTCTGCCGATACGCCCGACAGGCCGTATCGCCGTCCCCAGCCACAGCGGTCCTTCGGCACAGAGATTGAAACCGTCCAATTTCATATCCACGCGCAAGGCCGCGGCCAGCCGCCCCGGTCCACGCGCCAGATCCTTTTGCGGCACGTGGCTGCGGCCACGTTTCATCAACTGCATGCCTTCCAGCGGCTCCAGCGCCCGCAGCAGCACACCGGCGCCGGTACCTTGCTTCTCGCTGCTCACGTTCAGCATGAAGTGATTACCATAGATGAAATAGACGTAGGCATGGCCACGCTCCAGAAACAATGAATGGTTGCGCGGTGTCGGTCCGTTGAAGGCGTGACAGGCGGCGTCGTAGGGCAAATAAGCCTCGGTTTCGACGATGCGGCCAATGATTCGCCCCCGAGATGTTTCCCTGACCAGCGTCTTGCCAATGAGATAGTGTGCAAGCTCGACCGTTTTGTACGGCAACGCACGGCGCGGCAGGTATTTCACAGGCGCGGGCGGCATCGTTATATACAGGAGCAACGTCGCCGCTGTTCGACAGACGAAACTGTTCTCATGATAGAAGAGTGTGCGACCTACTTTATGTTCATTTCAATGATGGTTCCACGCTGCGACTGCTTCCTACACGAATGCATTATGTAGAACATTTTTGCATAACCACAGGCTTTCAACCAGGTGACAATATGACGGGCTAGTTCCAGCCAAAGCCGAGTAATATGATGACTGGGATTATAGGGATTGGGAGTAAACATGAATTACATATACAGCGCTAAGCGTAATTCACCGGCGTTGCAGTTTGTACTGCGATTGCTTTTAGGTGGTCTGCTCAGTGTACTCAGCGCAAACATCTCGGCAGCGCTGCTCAGCGGACCACCCACGCAGTTATCTTTCAATGGTATCGTGGCCACTGACGGTGCCGGATGGTCCGCCGCGTTGTCCAACAATGGCCAAGTCGCGGTATTGGGTGGGACCGCAGTCAATACCAATCCATCGGTGCCAGGTGCCGCATTTGTGTATACCGAAACCAACGGCGCCTGGAGCGACCCGATTCCGCTGTCCCTGAGCGGAATCCCGAATAATGTCCTGGCCGGCTGGTCCGTGGGCGTGACTCCCGATGGCGGCCAGGTATTTGTCGGCACGCCCATCATCAATACCTTTGTCGGCGCGGTGTATGTGTACACCCCCGTGAACGGCAGCTGGGCCAACGCTACGCCGGTTCCGCTTGACGTATCCGGTATACCGCAACATTCCAATTTCGGGTCGGCCATAGCGGTCTCATCGAATGGACAGACGCTCGTGGTCGGCGCGACGGCCGCCTCTAACAATGGCGCCACTCCCGGCAAGGTCTATGTCTATTCCCTCAACAACGGCAGCTGGGGTTCTCCCCTCGGGTTGTCCAACGCCGGGGTTGCCAACGGATCAGAACTGGGCATATCGGTTGCGGTTTCGTCAAACGGCCAAGTGGTGGTGGCGGGCGCGCCACAGGCCGACGGCGTCTATGTGTACACCCAAACCAACGGGACCTGGGGTGGGCCGGTGGCGCTAACGGTTCCCAGCGGTGCGGCCAGTAACGGCAATTTCGTCGCAATATCCGCAGACGGTATGGAAATCCTGACCGGTGCACCCAACACAAACGGGCAGGCCGGCGCCGCTTACGTGTACACCCTGAACGGCGGCAACTGGAGCCTCACCAAGACGTTCACTGTTGCGAACAGCGGTTCACTGGGATATTCCGTCGGCCTGTCTCCGGATGGCACGATGGCCTTCATCGGCGTGCCCGGCGGAAATACCGGTGCGATCTACGTATCATTCAACAGCAACGGAAACTGGAGTACACCGACCGCGCTCTCGCTATCCGGAGTACAAGGCGGAGCAAACCTCGGCTGGTTCCTGGCCGCTGGATCGAATGGCGAGACAGTGCTCGGCAGCGCGCCCGGCGCCAACGCCGGGGCCGGTGATGGCTATGTGTACAGTTCCCCTGCCAGCATCAATCTGGTGGTGACGCCCGCGGTCAATCCGGTCACACCGGGCTCGAATGCAACCTTCAATTTGACTTTCACCAACGCCGATACCGCCAGCGGCAGTTTCCCAGCCACCACGCTTACCAACGTTACGCTCACCGACACGTTGCCCGCCGGCACCAGCTATGTATCGAGTAACGCCGCCAACGGCAGTTGCAGCAATTCCGGCAGCACCGTCACCTGCACGCTCGCGAGCCTTGCACCCGGCAACAACAGCCAGAACCCCTGGTCTCCGTCTATAACAGTCAAGACACCGACGACCGCGGGTACGCTCACCGATATCGTAAGCGTCAGCGCCGATCAGCCCTTGCTGGGCACAACCAATACCAGCACGACGCTTACTACCACCGGCAGCGGCGGCGGATCGGGTTCTTCCGGCAGTAGTGGCGGCGGCGCCATGGGATTGTTGGCGCTTGCACTGCTCGCCGGCCTTGCCGGTTTACGCCGGGTTATCGGCGGCAGTCGCTGAGAAACTTTGTTGACGGAACCGTACCCATGCTCCACAACACGGCCGTGCTCAAACAAATCTACCGATCACTCGGCATTGGCGCCGTCGCGGCGCTGTGTCTGAACACCGCATGGGCTGGAGGCCAGAGCTATCCTTTGTATACGGGTACTGCGCTCCAGGTCGGAAATAGTCCGTATTCGATCGCCGTTGCCGATCTCGGCAATGGCCATCCAGACATCGTAACGACAAATTTCAGTGATGGCACGGTAAGCGTTCTGCTCGGCAACGGCGACGGCACCTTCAAGCCCCAGGTGATCTATAACGCCGGCGGCTTTCCGCAGAACGTGGCGGTGGCGGACCTTGGCAATGGTCACTCCGATATCGTGGTGACAGACATTCTTAGCAACACTGTCAACGTGCTGATCGGCAACGGTGACGGCACGTTCAAAGCGCCAGTGAGCTATCCGGCCGGCGGTCAACCCGGTGCCCTAACAGTGGCGGACCTTGGAAATGGCCACCCGGATATCATCGTCACGGATCTTACGCACAGCACCGTCAACGTACTGGTCGGCCAGGGCGACGGCACGCTCAAACCGCTGGTGTCGTATCCGGCGGGTCAGGATATGACCTCTGTGGTGGTCGCGGATTTGGGCAACGGTCATCCGGATGTGATCGTCGGCGAACCTTTCAACGCATCGATCGGAGTGTTGATCGGCAATGGTGACGGCACGCTGAAAACCCAGGTGACTTACACCACGGGGCAGGGCTCGGTCACCGGACTGGCGATCGCGGATCTCGGTAACGGCCATCCCGACGTAGTGGCGTCCGAAAACAACAACACCGTGGGTGTATTGCTCGGCAATGGCGATGGCACTCTCAAGGCCCAGGTGCCATACCCAACGGGCAGCGGACCGACTGCCGTTGTTATCACCGACTTGGGTAATGGCCAACCCGATGTGCTGGTTACCAACGGCGGCAACAATACCGTCGGCGTACTCACCGGCAATGGCGATGGTACCCTCAAGTCGCAGGTCGCTTATCAGGTAGGACAGGGGCCGACTGACCTGGCAGTCGCGGACGTGAACGCTGATGGCCATCCGGATGTGATGAGCGTAAACGAAACCGACGACAGCGTGAGCGTCTTGCTGGGCACGGGCAACGGCGCACTTCAAACCCTCACGAACACCTACACAGTAGGTTTTCCATTAAGCGTGGCATTCGCAGACCTGGGCAATGGCCACGAGGACATCCTGGCCACGGATCTGCTGCATTTCAGCGTGGATGTCTTGCTCGGTAAGGGCGACGGAACGTTTGCCCCGGCGGCCATGTATTCACTCGGACAAAATCAACCGGGCGGTTTCGCCGTGGCAGATCTAGGCTCAGGTCAACCCAGCGCCGTTGTTGCTGGCATCAACACCAATACCGTGGCGGTACTACTGGGTAACGGTGATGGCAGTTTGCAATCGCCGGTGACCTACCCGGTGGGCAACGCTCCAGTCGCTGTCGCTGTAGCGGATATTGGCAACGGCCACCCGGATATTGTGGTCGCCAATGAGACTGTCACCCAGAATACCGGCACCGTGGGGGTCTTACTTGGCAATGGCGATGGCACCTTCCAGCCGCAGGTTACTTATCCTGTTGGCAGTGCCCCGATCGCTGTTGCAATCGCGGATCTGGGTAATGGCCATCCAGATATCGTGGTAGTCAATAATGGCGACAACACCATTGGTGTGCTGCTCGGCAATGGCGACGGCACATTCAAGCCGGAGATGATCTATCCGATCCATGCTAGTCAAACCGCGCCGGTCTCCACCGGTCCCAACTCGGTCGCCATCACCGATCTGGGCAACGGTCATCCGGATGTCATCGTTGGCGTCGGCGGCTGCGTCGGCGGGAACGGTGCACCGGTCGTCTGCAGTCACAATGTGCAGGTATTCATGGGCAACGGTGACGGTACCCTGCAGACGCCGGTGATGTATCAGACTGATCCAGGAGCCAACTCCGTGGCCATCGCTGACGTCAACGGTGATGGCAAACCGGATGTGGTGCTGACAGCGAACGTGGATAATGTCGTTGATGTCTTACTCGGCAACGGGGACGGCACACTTCAGTCCCCGATCGCGTATGCCGTGGGCGGCGGATTGTTCTCCGTAGCGTTAGCGGATGTCAACGGTGATGGCTGGCCGGATATCGCCGTTACGAACGGGGACATTAGCCAGGTAACCGTGCTTCTGCATTTGAACCCGGCGCCGACCGTGTCGGTACTCAATCTGACGGTGCCAGAAAACGGCATGGCCAGCGGTACGCTAAGTGCTACCGACGCTTACGGCCTGCCTTTGACCTACAGTATGTTGACCAATCCCGCCCATGGCATGTTTTCGGCGATTGATACCGCCAGCGGCGCATTCACCTACACGCCGGCCACGGGGTTTGTCGGCAGCGATAGTTTCACCTGGCAGGCAAGCAACGGCCATGCCGCAGCCACGGGCACCGCAAACATCAGTGTGACGGCAGCCGGCGGATCGGGAGGTGCAGGTGGCGGTAAAGGCGGCGGCGCAACAGACGTTTGGAGTCTGTTGATTTTGACGTGCCTCATGTTGATGGCGGCGAAACGCCGTCTGCCATGTTTTGATGCGGCTTTCCGGGCCGTATCAAATATGTTTGAGAGGAAAGACCATGAGTGCACACGCGATCACCACAATCCTCGGCATATTGGTGCTTTGTTATGCGGGGTATGCGCTTGTTTCCGGACAAGTTGTCGGCCACCGCCCTAGTCCGACCTCGCGGGATCAAGACCCGTTGAATTATCAGGACGGGCATCATAGCTTACGCACTGCTTGCGCGGGTTCTCATCTTCATGAGTTCTCTCCAGCACCTTTTTAGAAAATAATCCAGTCAATCTCGAAACCGGCTGCTGGCGCAATCCTGGCCCTTGGCTCTTTTTGGCGTGCGGACCCGATGGGCAAGGTCAATGCGCGTTGCATTTCCGGCGTGTCGAAAAGGCCGGGGTCATGCAGATAATCCAGCATCATATCCAGCGAATCCTGGCCCCAGAAAATCGAGTCATCGATCGCAAACGTCGGCACGCCAAAAATCCCCCTGGTCACGGTATCGGCAGTGTTGGCGCGCAGCTTTGACTTGATTGTTTCATTGGCCAGTGTGGCCTGAATGTTCATGATGCCCAAGCGTTTGCCCAATTCAGTAATCTCTTTCGGGTTCTGCAAATCCCGGCCTTCCTTCCAGATCATGTCGAAGGCGCTGGCCACATTTGCCTGGATCAGTCCGGCGGCGATCAGCAGCCGCAGTGCGGGCAGCGAATTGAACGGATGCGACGGCGGGACCTTGAACGGGATGCCAAGTTTCTGCGCCAGCCAGGTGACATGCCGATAGGTGTAAATGCGTTTGGCGGGAATCTCCGTTGGACCTTTGTGTCCCCAATGTTTCAGCAAACCTGCGAACAGCACCGGCACATATTCGATCTCGAGGTTCGCCGCAAGGTTATGGAACTGTTCGAAATGCAGAAAGGAATAGGGCAAGATCGGGTCGAAGTACCAGCGGACTCTGCCCGGGCGGTTCATCGCTTACGCCTGATGCCTGCCCATACCTGTCTATAACGACAGAACGCAAAATTACGCAGAAAAAAGCCCCGCCGCAAGCGGCAGGGCTTTTCATCGTCTGATTCAGCTCAGACTAAAGGCTGGCTTACCACCGGGGGCGGTTGCCGCCACCATTACCACCACCGCCACCGCCACTGCGGAAGCCGCCGGTGCGGGGTTTGTCAGTGGCGATGTTCACCTTGAGTGGACGTCCGCCGATGTCCTTGCCGTTCTGCTCGAGGGCTTTCTCTGCGGCCGCCTGAGTAGCGAAGGTGATGAACCCGAAGCCCTTGGGGCGACCGGTATCCCGGTCCATGATCAGGGCCAGTTCTGAAATCTCGCCGTATTGGGAGAATATCCCACGCAGCTGAGCTTCATCCACCGAGTAAGGAAAATTACCGACATAAAGTTTGTTCTGTTCCATTGCAATCTCTCTAAAAATAGCTGATAAAAATTAAACACCTTGTTCGTACTACAGTTGTTGATAATGAATCAAAAGCCAGCTGCATAAATTCCACAAGCGAAGGCAGAACACAGCGCACGGCGATCAGGAACCGGAGTGTACCGGTAGGCACAGGAGGATTCCGAAATGACGCACAGCGGGGTTATGCCAGGCAAACAGACTATGAGATGGGGTTTTAATGACTATCGCGGGTTGAGTACAACGCTGCTTTTATACCATACAACCGGAAAGATAGATAGCAAAAACAAGATGCTGGATGAAGTCGGAGGTGTTTTTAGCTGAAATAGCTTCAAAACAGGCAAAAGCCACTGGATTTAATCGCTATCTAAGGCATCGGCTTGCAGGATTTATCAGGCCACAAGCGAGGTGCCGGATGAAGCTGACAGCTATTATGTCAGCTTAGCCAAATCGGCCTCACCTCCACAGTTGGGCCTTTGCTATGGGATGCCGGCTTGCCCTTGCGCACCTGCATGCTTGGGTTCTACGGGGATAGATTGCGCTACCCCATTTTTCTCAATAGGGACAGAAGCGTTACGCCGATGCCAAGAACGATCCGCTCTCGTTCACTGAGCCCAGTGGGTTATTTCAGTTTTGGGTATGTGCTGGAGGTGGAGCGATTATTGTCGCATCCACTTTTACCGTAGGAGCGGTGGATGTCGCATACGATTCGGCGCGGGCCTATAGGGTCTAGAAGAGCGCTGGAATGACTGGGGTGCTGGCCGGAATGATTGGGGCGCGGACCGATATGACTGCTGAGGCGCAGGCCGAAACGTAGGCCGATAGGCAGGTCGGTAGGCTTGGGGCGCGGATCGAAATGATTGAGGTGCAAGCCGGTATCCAGGTCGAACGGCTTGTGACGTAAACCGGTATGACGGGAATGAGGGCCGGTAAACGGGCCGTGCGGTTTGTGGGGTAAACCGGTATGGCTGAGATGATGGCCGATAGGCGGGCCGAGACACGGGCCGAAACGCTGTCCGGTAGAGCTGCACAGGCCGGAACGTGGGCTGTGCAGTGTGTGGCGACACTACTCGCAATGGGTTCTGCGCGATATGGAACTGGTTCAATTTTTGAACACGCATATTACGATTGACGAACCGATTACTTACCTGCCCGTTTCTGTTCACCGGGAAGCGGGCGCGGACAAGCTTCTTGAAAGGGACATTGCGATGCACGCTGGCATAGCTGTTGAGATTATTGACGTTCACGGTACGCTGCAGCACCGCGCGGTTGATGGGGATATGCGCGTAACGGTTGTTAACGTACACGTTGGTGATTTGAATGTACGGACGCGAACGGGCGATCCAGCCATCACCGCGCCAGTCAGTGTAATAGATATGGTCATCGCGCCAATCGCAATCATAGTTCAGCCAGGCCCCGATGATGAACCCCGTGCCAAAAGATATGAGGTTCTCCTGAAATCCCTGTCCATAACCGTAACCACCCTGATAATAGACCGCGTACGGATCGTACACCGGCACGTAGATGTACTGGGGCTGGTACGGGTCAATTTGAATGTACCCCGGTTCCACGATCACCTGCTGTTGCTGGTTCGAAACCAGGTTGCCCGCGGAACGGGCCATTGCACGCAACCGCTGGATGGAGGCCATGACATCCGTGGACTGATTCACATAAGCCTGTCCCAGCGCAGTGGTCCAGTTGAGTTTGTCGTTCATCATGTAGAGCACAGACGGGTAATGCGCAACCGCCTTGACACTGACATCCCAGGACTGATAGCTGATTCCACTCACCCCGTTGGTACGCACCCACCGCGCCGCTTCCTGAATCTGATTCACAAATGTGGCGGCGGGCAAGACCTGCGCCAGCAGTGGGTCCGGGTAGAGCGCGATGGGAGCCAGCAGATTGTCCAATTGATTCGCGCTATACGGTACGTAAGATGGTATGTCCTGGGGTGTCACTGAAACGGCGGGGTACGCTCCCGGAGGTGCGGCATTCACGAGCAGTGGTGCACCGGCAAGACTGATCCCGAGTGAGCACACGGCAAGTGTTCGTAAGATTACATGCATAAATCACCTCCTGTCTGATAGAAAATCTACTCCATTATCAGAGCGGCGACAGAAGGTGAACGGAATTTAACGCCGGGTTCATAATCACGCTGCGCTACGTTTACGCTTGCGTCACTGACGGTGTAACTCGGATGGGGGTGGTGCGCCGAGCAAGTTCCGACGTCGCGCGGATTGGGATGCAGGTAATATGCGGACGGATGTCTTGCATGCGCAGGTATTGCACGAACGCCCGGGTGTGAGAGCCCTTGTCGCCACCGAGCGTGTCGGGATGGATAGGCTTGCGGGCCTGGCGGGTGAGCAGTGCCTTGGCCGCCGCTGGCTCCAGCACCAGCGCGGACTGCACCTGCACCTGCAACTCAACGCACAGCCCGTGGTGATTCTCCATCAAGGTATGGGTACCTCAAAACACAGCTTCACCACCTTGCGCAGCAGCTTGACCTCCGGGTCGGTGGTGCTGGCAGGGGTGTCGTTGCACCGGGTTCGGGGCGTGGGCGTTCGGCGAGCCGAACCTCCACGGCCCGCCGGTATTCTCCGCCAGCATCGCCCGTATGACGCCCTCAGAGCATCATCGCTCCGGGTGCGACGAAGTAAAAGAACAGCCCCACGATGATCAGCCAGCCGAGGATCACCAGCGCCCAGCCGAAATTGTAGCGGATCACGGTACCCTCTTTGCGCACGTAACTGGTGGTGGACACGCCCACACTCGCGGTCTGTGGCGCGATCGGCTTGCCCACCTCGGCGCCCACCGAGTTCAGGCTTGGCAGCAGCAGGATCGGAAAATTAAGCAGTTTCCCAGCCATGAGCTGGATGGTGCCGAACATGGCATTGGTGGAGGTATTGCTGCCCGACAGCGCCACGCCGATCAGTCCCACCACCGGAGCCAGCAGGATGTACCATGGCCCGATACGCGACAAACTGTAGGCCAGCGACCCCGCCATGCCCGAATAGTTGTACACGAAGGCCAGACCGAAGATGAAAAAGCCCACCAGCAGCGCGCCCCACATCTGGTGGAAGGTGCGTTTGAACACCTCGGCGTACTGGGCTGGCTTGAGACCCACCACGAAGGTAATCAGTATCCAGGAGATCAGAATCCAGGTGCCTCCGCTGAACGGCGTGAACAGAAATGCCGAACTCATAGTCTTACCGGTCACCGCCGAGACCGCATCCACGTGCGCCGCGAACAACTTGAATGCGGGCAGGTGTGACCAGGGACCGGTGCCCGCCACCACTACCATGATCAGGATGATGAACGGCAGCCAGATCTTAAGCAGCTCGCCACCCGTGACCTTGTGATCGCCATGCACGGCCATCTGTGCCTCGCTGAGCGGGACGCCGCCGTATCCAAGTATGCTTGCCGGTCGCCACACGCGCGTGAACAGCAGGATGACGACGAAGGCCACGATGGCGCCGGCCACGTCGGGAAGATAGGGTCCGACGAATACCGCCACCGGCAGCTGCCCGGCGATGTAGCCGAGGGAAGCGACGATTGCGAGCGGCCAGCCGTCACGCAGTCCGCGCTTGCCGGCCACGAGATAGATCAGTATCCACGGCGGCAGAAACGCCAGCAACGCCACTACTTTACCAACCGAGCCGCTAAGAGCCAGCAGTGGCAGGCCGGTGACCGCCGCAAGCGCAATGATCGGGGTGCCAAGAGCGCCGTAGGAAACTGGTGCGTTATTGGCGATGGCGGCCACACGCAGCGAATCAAGTTCCGGGATGCCGAGCGCGATCAGGATCGGGGCCACAAACGCCCACGGATAACCGAAGCCGACCAGTCCCTCCAACAGAGCGCCGAACGCCCAGGCAAACAACAGTGTTTGGATACGCACGTCGGCGGTGCCCACGCTCACCAGCCAGGCGCGGAAACGCTCGAACATACCGGTAATAACCAGCGTGTTGAAGATCATCACGCCCCAGAACGTAATCCAGTCAATCGCCCAGGCCCCGGTCAGGGCTCCGTACAGGTAGGAATGGATGCCTTCAACGAAGGGCATGTGCCACACCCAGAGCGCAATCACGAAGGTGACGATGGAGCCGATGATCGCCGCGATCCACGCGGAACGGCGCAGTACCGGCAGCAGCAGCAGGAGAACCGCGAGCGGGATGACGGCGACGACGAAGGTAAGCCAAAGCGGACCGGCGGGACTCAGGACTTGCGTGAACATGTTATCCCCTCCCATGTGACAAACCTGGCGGCTTGTACTACTCCCCGGGCATCCTGCCGTCAAGACTCCCCCCGGCCGGTCTGATTCGCAAGCCAAACCACTCGCCGGAAAGCGCCAACGGACTAGGAGAGGCGAGTGTAGGCCGGCAGCGTCAGAAACTCGGCGAACTCCCCGTCGAGCACCAGTGAACGCAGGATGTCGGCGGCCTGCCCGGCCTGTTCCGAGACCTCTGGCTCGACCGCAAAGCGCGCACGGAATGCCGCGAGTTCCTCGTCGAGGATGCGCTCGATGAGCGCCGTATCCACGCGGCGGCCGTCTTCGAGCTGCGCGCCGTGGGTGCGCCATTGCCAGAGCTGGGCGCGGGAAATCTCAGCGGTGGCCGCATCCTCCATCAGATTATCGATCGGCACACAACCGTTGCCGCCTAACCAGGTCGAGAGGTAATGCAACGCCACGCGCACGTTGGTGCGCAGGCCGCGCTCGGTAATCTGCCCCTGCGGCACTTGCAGCAGGTCGCGCGCATTCAAGGCGAGCCCTTCACCAAGCTTGGCAAGCTGGTTCGGCTCCGGCATGAGCCGGTCGAAAACCTCGCGCGCCAGCGGCACCAGCCCCGGGTGGGCGACCCAGGTGCCGTCATGACCGTCACCGGCCTCGCGCTCCTTGTCGGCGCGCACCTTGGCGAGGGCTTCCTCGTTGGCCCTGGCATCGTTCTTGATGGGAATCTGCGCCGCCATCCCGCCCATGGCGAACGCTCCGCGCCGGTGGCAGGTAGCAATCAATAGGCGCGAATAGCTTCTCAGGAAATGCGTGGTCATGGTCACCTGGGCGCGATCGGGCAGCACCGCCCTGGGATCACGGCGGAATTTCTTGATGAAGCTGAAAATGTAATCCCAGCGTCCGCAATTGAGTCCGAGAATATGCTCGCGCAGGGCATAGAGGATCTCGTCCATCTCGAATGCCGCGGGCAGGGTCTCAATGAGTACCGTGGCGCGAAACGTGCCGCGCACAAGCCCGAGCTTGTTCTCGGCATGGACAAACACATCGCGCCACCATTCGGCCTCTTGGTGGCTTTCGAGTTTCGGCAGGTAAAAGTAGGGGTGCGACCCGCGCGCCAGCAATTCACGGGCATTGTGAAACACATACAGCCCGAAATCGAGCAATGCCCCGGCCACCGGCCGCTCGCCGGCAAGCACATGCTTCTCGATGAGGTGCAGCCCGCGCGGGCGCACCATGAGTACCGCGGTCTCAGGATCAAGGTGGTAATCCTTGCCCTCGGGACTGCGGAAAGTGATCGTGCGCCGCACCGTGTCGTACAGGTTTGCCTGGCCGGCGGCGACGTTTCTCCAGGTGGGGGCGAGGGAATCCTCGAAATCCGACATGAATACCCGCGCCCCGGAGTTGAGGGCGTTGATGATCATTTTGCGGTCCACCGGCCCGGTGATCTCGACCCGCCGGTCGGTTACTTCCCCGGGGATGGGCGCGACTTTCCAGTCGCCCGCACGCAGCGCGCGTGTTGCCGCGAGAAATTCCGGTTTTTCGCCGCCATCAAACCGTTGTTGACGTTCCGCACGTGCGGTCAGTAGCGCTGCGCGCCGCGGCTCAAAGCGGGCATCAAGTTCGGCGATAAAGGCCAGGGCTTGAGGTGTGAATATGCTGCGCTCGGCGGCCTCAAGCTTGCCCGTCAAACGGATGGGGATTGGACTGCCTGCGGGACGGGTGGATGGTATGACCATGGGTGGAACCTCCTCGCGTACAAGCGCGGCGGAATGCCGGGCACGGCGACCGCGCTCCTCTGCACAGTGGTATAAGTATAAGCCCATGGCGCCGGCGGTTTTGAGGAAACGAAAACGTGCACCCCGTCTCAATTCCCGTGCTCACCCTGCTTTTCGTCCTGGGCGCCCTCGCTGCGGTGCTCAATGTGTTTGCCGGCGGTGGTTCGATGCTCACTCTGCCGGCCCTCATATTCGTCGGTCTTGATCCGACGGTCGCCAACGGCACCAACCGTGTGTCTATCGCTCTGCAGAACCTGGCCGCCACCGGCGGCTTCAGCCGCTGGCACGGCGCGGAGCTCGGTGAAAGTTTCAAGCTCGCGCTGCTGACCCTGCCGGGCGCGATCCTGGGCGCCTGGTTCGGTGCACGCATCAGCGACACATTTTTCAGGTACGTGCTCATCGGGGTGCTGGTGCTGAGTACGGTGACGCTGTTTCTGCCCGCGCGCCGCCTCGGGGCCGGCGCACCCTCTGCGCAGCGGCGCTGGCTAATCTATCCCGCGATGCTCGCGACCGGCCTGTACGGGGGCTTTATCCAGGTGGGCGTCGGCTTCCTGTTCATGGTGGCGCTGCGCGGTATCCTGAAACTCGATCTGGTGCGCATTAATGTATACAAGGTATTCATCATATTCATATACACGCTGCCGGCGCTTGTGATATTTGTCGCCCTGAACAAGGTGGCCTGGGGTGATGGCCTTGCACTCGGCGCGGGCGGCATGGTGGGTGCGTTGCTTGCCACTCGCTTACACCTGCGCGGCGGTGAGCGCTGGGTGAAGGTGGTGCTGGCAATCGCCATCCTGCTGATGTCGGCGAAACTTCTCTGGCCCGGTCTTGCGGGTGGCTGAGGCAGGTCCATGAGCGCCGCCCCCGCCACCCTGTTTACCGATCTGCGCGCCGTGCTGCCCGGGGACGCACTGCTCATCCGCGAGGAAGAATTGCGTCCCTACGAATGTGACGGCCTTACCGCCTATCGCGCGCTGCCATTGGCGGTGGCATTGCCGCACACGGTCGAAGAGGTTGTCAACGTGCTGCGGCTGTGTCGCGCACGCGGCGTGCCGGTGGTGGCGCGCGGGGCAGGCACGGGGCTTTCAGGCGGCGCGCTGCCGCACGCCGAGGGCGTGGTACTGTCGCTGGCGCGTTTCAACCGCATCCTGGAAATCGATCCGCTGGCGCGCAGCGCGCGCGTCGAACCCGGCGTACGCAACCTTGCGATCAGCGAGGCAGCGCGTCCCTACGGGCTGTATTACGCCCCGGATCCCTCCTCGCAGATCGCCTGCACCATCGGCGGCAATGTGGCCGAGAACTCGGGCGGCGTGCACTGCCTCAAATACGGACTCACGGTGCACAACGTGCTCGCCCTGGAGGCGCTCACCATCGAAGGCGAGCGGCTCACGCTCGGTGGGCGCGCAGCGGATGCCCCGGGCTACGATCTGCTGGCGCTGCTTATGGGCTCCGAGGGGTTGTTGGCGGTGGTGGTGGAGGCAACGGTGCGTCTACTGCCGCTGCCACAATGCGCGCGCGTGCTGCTCGCCGCCTTCGACTCGGTGGTGACGGCGGGCAACGCCGTGGGCGCGATCATCGCCGCCGGCGTGATCCCCGCCGGACTCGAGATGATGGACCGGCTCGCGGTGGAGGCGGCGGAGGATTTCGTGCACGCGGGGTACCCGCGCGACGCCGCGGCCATTCTGCTGTGCGAGGTGGATGGCGATGAACAGGAGGTCGCGGCCGCACTGGCGCGCGTCCAGGAAATTCTCAAGCACGCTGGCGCACGCGAGTTGTGTGTGGCCCGTGATGAAGCCGAACGACAGCTTTTCTGGAAGGGACGCAAGGCCGCGTTCCCGGCGGTCGGACGCCTCTCACCTGATTACTACTGCATTGACGGCACCATTCCACGTTCTAAACTCGCCGAGGTACTGACCCGCATCGCGGAGCTTTCCCGCGAGCACGGCTTGCGGGTCGCCAACGTGTTTCATGCGGGCGACGGCAATCTGCACCCGCTCATTCTCTACGACGCCAACACGCCGGGTGAACTGGCGCGCGCCGAGGCACTCGGCGCCGCCATCATGGAGCTGTGCATCGCGGTCGGCGGCACCATCACCGGTGAGCACGGTGTCGGCGTCGAGAAAATAAATCAGATGTGCGTGCAGTTCACCCCCGCGGAACTCGAGCAGTTTCATGCCGTGAAGCGCGCTTTCGATCCCGCCGGACTGCTCAATCCCGGCAAGGCGGTACCGACGCTGGCGCGCTGCGCCGAATATGGACGTATACACGTGCACCGGGGCGAACTGCGTTTTCCGGACCTCGAGCGTTACTAAACGATGGACACAGCCGACCAGAGCGCGGCGATCGTGGCACGAGTGCGTGAGGCGGCCGCGGCACACACGCCACTGATGATTAGCGGCAGCGGCAGCAAGAACTTCCTCGGCCGCCGCGTTACGGGCATACCTCTCGCCGTGGGCGGACACCGCGGCATCCTGCACTACGTTCCCGAGGAACTGGTGTTGAGCGCCCGCGCCGGCACACCGCTCGCCGACATCGAGACGGCGCTCGCTACCCGCGGACAAATGCTCGCCTTCGAGCCACCCTCCTTCGGCACCGCGGCCACCCTCGGCGGCACCATTGCCGCCAACCTCAGCGGCCCGCGCCGTGCCTACGCAGGTGCGGCCCGGGACTTCGTGCTCGGTTGCCGGATCGTCAACGGCAAGAGCGAGATCCTGCATTTCGGCGGCGAGGTCATGAAAAACGTCGCGGGCTACGACCTCTCGCGTCTCATGGCCGGCGCTTTCGGCACGCTGGGTGTGCTGCTCGAGATCTCACTCAAGGTGCTACCCCGGCCCGAGGCGGAAACCACGCTGGTCTGCGAGCGGGATGAGACCTCTGCCATTGAACTCATGAACCGCTGGGCGGGCCGGCCGTTACCGCTCTCGGCCACAGCCTGGAGCGAGGGACGGCTCTATGTACGCCTCTCGGGTCCTGCGCCGGCAATTGCCGCAGCAGCGGCCGGACTCGGCGGCGAGCATCTGCCGCGGGCGGAGGAGTTCTGGCGCGATCTGCGCGAACACACGGGCGCATTTTTCACTGATCCGCGCCCCCTGTGGCGCCTGGCGTTGCCCTCCACTGCCGCGCCCCTGGCCCTGGACGGACCCGGAATTGTTACTTGGGGCGGGATGCAGCGCTGGGTGAAAACCGGGGTTCCCGCGGACCAAGTGCGCGCACGCACTGCCGCTGCCGGGGGTCATGCGACCCTGTTCCGACCTGCCCGGGACGCGTCCCCTGCCGAGGACCCTTTCACACCACTCACGCCCGCGCTGCAACACCTGCACCAGCGGCTCAAAGCCGCCTTCGATCCGGCCGGCATTCTCAATCCCGGGCGCCTGTACGCCGGAATCTAGAGCGACGCCATGGAAACCCACCTCGCCGATTTCATCCGTGGCACGCCTGAGGGCAATGAAGCGGAAGCGATTCTGCGCGCCTGCGTGCATTGTGGTTTCTGCACCGCCACCTGTCCCACCTACCAGCTTCTGGGCGATGAGCTGGATGGTCCGCGCGGGCGCATTTATCTCATCAAGCGAGTGCTCGAGGGCGAAACCCCCACCGCCATCACCGCACAGCATCTTGACCGCTGCCCTACCTGCCGCGCCTGCGAAACCACCTGTCCCTCGGGGGTGCGCTACGCACGACTTGCCGATATTGGCCGCGCGGTGGTGGCACGGCAGGTGCCCCGGTCTTGGCGCGAAACGCTCCGGCGCACCGGCATCCGCTGGCTGTTCACCCACCCCTGGCGGCTGCGCCTGATGCTCGCGCTGCTGCGCCCCCTGCGCCCGCTGCTGCCGGTGCGGATCGCCGAAAAACTGCCGGCGCGCCAACGCCGGTTGCCGCAACCGGCGGCACGCCACCCGCGACAGGTGCTGGTACTGGAGGGCTGCGTACAATCGGTCGCCACGCCCGCGACCAACGCTGCGCTAGCGCGCGTACTGGACCGCCTGGGCTGCGGCATGGAATTCGTTGCGGGCTGCTGCGGCGCACTTGCCTGGCATACCGGCGCACAGGATCAGGGCCGCGCGCGCATGCGTGGCCTCATCGCGCGGGTGGAAGACGGGCTGCAAGCCGGCGCCGAGGCATTCGTGGTGACCGCTTCGGGCTGCGCCGCCATGATCGGTGAGTATCCGGACATCTTCCGCCACCAGCCGACCTGGGTTGAGCGCGCGCAACGCGTGGCCGCGGCACTGCGGGATCCCTCGGAGCTGATTGCACCGACGGTCGAGCACTGGGCCGGGGTCGGCGCGGGCAAGCGGATTGCCTTTCACGCGCCCTGCACCCTGCAGCATGCTTTGCACCGTGCCGACGCGGTGGAAGCGATACTGGCGCGCGCCGGTTACCTGCTTACGCCGGTGCCCGAGGCGCATCTGTGCTGTGGTTCCGCCGGAAGCTATTCACTCACCCAGCCGGGGATTTCCGAAGCGCTGCGGATGCGCAAACTCGCCGCGCTTATGAGCGGCGCCCCCACCCTCATCGCCACCGCCAACGTCGGCTGCGAGCTACATCTCGCCGCCCGTGCTTCCTTACCGGTTCGCCACTGGCTCGAGCTTCTCGAACCCACATCTTCGGGGTTGGGCAGTTCAATACAGGATGCCAAATCCTCACGAAATCAAAGGAGGTAGCCATCTGAGTGCGGTGTGCTGTCCGTGAAGGAGGGGTCATCCCGCCATCACATTGCGCCTTTATATCTGCAAATACTCCGGCTAGTCTCTCACGGACCTCGCACATACCGGAGCAATCTTGGTACTAACGATGTTGGCAGGTCATATTTTCTACCGGCTGACCCAATGGGTAACCTTGTGCTTGCGAAGAAATTTTTCGGCGCCACGCCCCTGTAGAATCGCCAGGGTTGATAGCACACCAGCCTGTGTGCAATTTACCTCGAGCACGGTTACTGAACGGGGCGCATCACGGACTGGCCAGCCGTTACGCGGGTCCAGAATATGGCCATAGCGGACACCGTCCTTCAATAAAAATCGGCGCGCGTCGCCACTGGTCGTGACCCCACCACGTTTGAGTTCGACCATCGGTGTCGGTTGGTCTTGAGCCGTACTTTCGATGGCAACCTTCCAAGCTCTGTCTTTTGTGCGCGGTCCCGTCGCAACAATATCGCCACCAAAATTGATCAGCAGAGGTACAGCGCTCGCGACGCTGGCAAGTTGAGCCGCACAATCCACCGCGTATTCCTTGCCTATGCCGCCGAAATCGATTTCCATGCCCGCCGGCATCCGCAGGTAAGGTGCTTGCCATTGAACACGATGCCATCCCACCAGTTTCAGTACATCGCGTACGGAGGCGGAATCCGGCAGCTGATCACTGCCATCGAAATGCCAGACCTTGCGTAAAACCCCAGACGTGATATCGAATAGGCCATCACTCGTCTGATACAGGCAGGCCGCAAAATCCAATAGCCGCTCCGTCTCTTCATCCACCTTAATAGCCTGGCCTGCGGCTGTATTGATCTTATAAATGATGTTGTCGTTAAGATAGCGGCTAAACTTGCGCTCAATGCGCCAGGCTTCCATCGAAACGGCGTTGGCGGCGTTACTCGCCACCGACTTATCGGATGTGTCGATCAAAACTTCACAAGGGCACGCCATCGCTGTAAATCGGGCGCGCCACAAATCCACCTCTGGGCCTAACTCCAGCCCGGCAGCCACATTGCTGTCAAAATCCGAATGAATAGTCGACCTGGACAATGTTGGCACTGAGACCTGGAAATAGACTGAAGTTCTGCTGTACGCCAATATTCACTTGCGGATCGGAGCCACCCGTCTGCGTATAGTGTTCGAGGCGCAGGGTAAGCGTACCGGCGGGCCACCAGCTGCCCTTACTGACATGCGTACCAAATTCCAGACCGATGGTACGCCCGGTGAATGCATCCAGTCGATAGTCGGCACTGACAAACGCAGGCAAAGGCTCGGAATTCAACAATCCTCGTCGATAAAAGTACGCTGCACTCTGTCGGTAGTAGCGCAGTTGCGGCTCCAGAAAGAAATGGTCACTCAGTGCCCATCGGTACCGTAGACCGAGTGTATTTGATCGGATGCCCCAGGTATCCCAACCATAGCGATAGGAGATGTCGAGCACGTTACCATCGAGATAAACCTTGTTGCGCAGATAAATTGTTCGTTGTGAACGGGTCGATGGGCGATTTTCATAGATTTGGTAGAGGGGATCTCCCAGTGCCGTTTGCGCCGTCGCCTGGCTGGCGATCACCGATACCTGCTTGTAGTAATTGTTTAGATAGCCGCTGGATGCTCCATAGGAAAAATTCATCTGTACCAGCCAGTTCTGGTTCATGACCTGAGTGACGCCGATCAACACACCCTTGATGTTTTTGGATCGACTGTGCGCCACGGGCGATGTCCCGCCCGCTGCTGGCACTACACTCAAGGGTTGTGGGACGCCCCCGATGGGGTTGATACTGTCGTATTCGTAGGACAGCCCGCCGGACAACGTCGTGTTTTGCTCATTGAAACTGCGCGCCAACAGCGCATTGGCGGCCAGCGACTTGAAATCGTCTTCGAGCGAAACACCGCCGCCCCAATCGAGTCGCCACAAATCGCCCAGCGGCTGCGACCACGTCGCCTTCACTGCTCCGCGTGTATCTTTGAAATACTTGTTGACCGGTGTTTGGCCGGGAGCGATCGCCGTTGTCTTTTTGCCGGATGGCCCGGTAACCGTTTGGCTCTTGCTCGATGGCATGCCCCCCGTCGGGGTGGGGCCGGTCAAGACATCGCCCACAATATTCAAAGTCAGGTAGGAGTCGTCGCCACGATCTTGCTTTGCCAGAATCATCGGCTCTAGGACAAGAATGCCGCCCACTTCTGAGTAGAACAGCGCGGACGTATCAAACGTCCAGTCGCCTTTGTCAGCCATGGCGCTCGGCATGACCCCCAAAAGTGCGCAACTGGACGCCAGCAGCGTTTTTCGCAGCCGGCGACGCTGTTTACGAGTCAATTGCATCCGCAGCCGCCGCCTGAAAAGTCACGACCTCCACTGGTACCCTCCTTCGCAAAATAGATGTGATCATCCACGGCAAGCATCAAGGGCTGAGCATTCAATGACATTTCAGGTTTGGCGAGTATCCCCCGCTGCCACGGTCGGACACCTAAGCTACTGCAACCACTTAACAGGGATCCTGCGCCGATGATTACCAGCGCCAGTGTTGTTTTGAACATCTTTGTTCTCCTGCACCATCTAGCGTCATTTGGCCAACAAGGTGCGTATTTCTGCTTCATATTTTTGAGGTGAGCTGTCACGGAACCCCATGTCGCGGTAATAAATCCGGCCATCCCGGCCGATCAGAAATGAGCTTGGCATTCCGATTAAATTGTATTTTTCCGCAAGCCTGCCTTTGGGATCGTAAACTATCTTGAAACTGGCTGGGATTTGCTTCAGGAACTTGATTGCATTTTGTGTATGTTGATTGACGTTAACGGCGACGATTACAAGCCCCTGATGGCCATATTGACTCTGCATGGCATTCATCCATGGAAACGATTCCCTGCAGGGCGGACACCATGAAGCCCAGAAATCAAGATAGACCACCTTCCCCCGGTATTGGGCTAAATCCAGATTTGGGCCGGCGGCGAAAGCGGCCAGGCTTGCGGCGAGCAACCACAGGGTTATCCATGCCTTCAATGCGTTTCTCATGTTTGACCCAATTCCTGCGGTTTCGGCACGGACTGCCAGCAAATGTGGCGGACTACTGATGACAGCCCCTACAACCAATATCCGCAGATCACGAATCCCTGCTTTTCGTATGAAGCGGGACCAAATGCTGACGGCCCTGAAAGATACGAACGCAGTTGGTTCCTAAAAGGGTTCCCGTAATTACAGGATATATAGTTAATCCTCGGGGAGTTGATGCTCTTAAATTACTCGATAAGGCAGGCCTATGGCCTGCAGTGGGCGCCATGCCCCCCCAGAGGACAGCCGGCTTTGAGTGCACCGACCAGCGGGCTCCAAAAAAAGGAACGATAATTGCCGGTGGAACCCTTACCCAGCCCGGTTGCGTGTTAGAAATCATGCCATCCATCCTGCCATTCAGGCCCACTCGCAACTCCCTGGCGCAGCGCCAAACCGAGTTCACGGCCTGGATAACCCCCCACCTGGAAATGCTCTACCGCACCGCTTGGCGTTTCACGGGGCACCCGCAGGATGCGGAGGATTTAGTACAGGAATTGCTGTTGCGCTTATATCAAAAACCGGCAACCTGGGGAAAGCTCGATAATCCAAATACTTGGCTAACACGCTCGCTGCATAACCTGTTTGTGGATCGGTGGCGGCGCACGCGCCACAAGCCGCTCAGCAACCGCCACAACTTAAGTTGGGATGACCTTTTGGGTGAAGCGGACTTGGGGGTCGCTGACCCGGAACGCCTGGCCCATTCGGAGATTTTGCAAAGGCAAATCAGTGCGGCGCTCGACACCTTGCCGCATGACCAGCGCGCTATCCTGATATTGCACGATATGTTGGGCCATACCGTCGGCGAGCTCACCGTGTTGCTGGACCTGCCGCTCGGCACCGTCAAATCCCGATTGTTCCGTGCCCGGCGGCATCTGCGACAGATATTCCTGACTCAAGGGAACCCTAGCGGGGAATTCCGCGTGTTATTCAATGAGATGAAAGCAACATGAACTGCGAAATCCCACAAGCACTACTTGATGTCCCTACCTCGGACATTCCGGATGCGACAATGGCGGAGGTAAAGCTGCATCTTGAGACTTGCTCTGCCTGCCACAAGGCCTGGAAGATGAAGCGGCTGCTCAGTACAACGCTTATGGCAAGTCCAGCTCCGGTTTTGCCTGAAGGGGCCGCAGACCGTATCCTCGCTCGCGTGTTCGCAGCCGATGCCCAACGGCGGCGTCGGCATACCGCCGCGTTCGTTGGACTCGCCGCTGCATTGATGCTCAGTCTTATTCTTGGCTTTACGCTCAATGAGCAGATAACTCCAATACCCGACTATACGTTACGCGGCGGCCGACTCATTCTGCAAAGCGAGCGTCCGACCACTGTCGGGGTAGCTTTCGACGCAGGTTCCACCCTCGAAAATGTGCGCTTCACCGTTGACTTGCCTGCGGGCATGCAAGTAGCGGGTCAACCGGGCCTGCATCATCTGAGTTGGATGGGTGAACTGCGCAAGGGTCGGAATCTTCTGAAACTTCCTGTCATCGCGCACGCGGGTACCGATGGCTTGATGACAGCCGAACTGAGTCGGGGTACAGAGCGCCGGACTTACAGCGTATCGGTGTTGGCAGAAGAGCCCGCGCCGTTCGCAAGCCGGCTGTGGCGCGGGCTTACTCAGGCGTTCAATTGGCGATCCTGACGCCGAGGGGTGTGTATATGTTTCATTATGGTTTGGTAACTTTGGTCGCAACGCTCCTGCTAGTCGCGGCAGCCCCTGCGCATGCTGGAAACAGCTCGGCACCGCCGGCGCCGTCCCCGAAACCGACCCTCGATGTCACCATGAATGTGGTGCCACTCAACGCCGACATTGAAAAAACCGTGGTACAAACCATCACCGTACCCGTGAACACCCCGGCGACAGAGTTGCTCAAACCAGCATCGAAAGTGCGTTTGATTCCAAACACCCCCGCGCACCAGCCGGTCCAAGCTGGCGTCCAATCGGTCGAGAACGAGCGCGAGTTAGTCTTGCGCCAAACCGCTGAGGCGCGCCGTGAAGCGGCAGAAGCAGCAAAAGAAGCGCACAAAGATCGCAACAATTCGAGCGCACCGGACAACGATACACCTCCATTCGGATGATTTCATTCCGCTATCCGATCAAATTCTCAATAAGCGAGAAGACAAGATGAAAGTATTCCACGTGCTCGTCTGCGCCGGCTTTGTGACCCTGGTCTGCACCACCCGCGTACAGGCCACTCAAACCCCGCGGCTAAACCGCCCGGCAAACGATCCGGGTATCTGCTCGCTCAGCTTAGAGATTGAAAACTGCACGCATAGAGTAATGCCAGCCAGTCTCAGGGACACGGTGCCATTATCAGTCGCAGAAACTTCTAACAGCTTCTGCATGAAGACACGCTGCGCGCTCGCGGATCTCGCGGATATAGACGCGCCCGATGTGGATTCCAGTCAGGACGGCTGGACTGCGTCTCAATCAGCAAACAATATAAATACCTCGTCGGGTCCCAGCGATCGGGCGGGCTACTATTTGCTCGGAGCGATTCCACTGATCGTGGGGGTGGGCGGCCTGATCGGCATTGACCACCGCTTGCCCGACGATAACTCGGGGATATGGAAACGCAGTAACCAGCTTGATCTCGAATACGGGGTGATCCTCACCGAGATTGGCGGGGCGCTGTGGAACGGTGGCGAGAGCCGCATCGGCCGGACCTTTTGGCAAAGTATAGATGCTTCCACTTTCTCGGCGCTTACCGTCCAGGCTCTCAAGTACGGCTTCAGTCGTGCGCGACCGTATCAGTCGGCGAGTCCCAACCACTGGTTCCAGGGCAGCTGTTGCCAGAGCTTTCCGAGCGGCGAAGTGACGCTGCAAGCCAGCTTCGTGACACCATTTATCCTCGAATATCACCAGCAGGATCCCTGGGTGTGGGGCCTCGAAGCATTGCCGCTCTATGATGCCCTGGCACGCATGAAAACCCAGGGGCATTGGCAGACCGATGTGCTCTCCGGTTGGGCGCTCGGTACCGCTTTCGGCGTCTTTGCCCACAACCGCAACCTGCCGTTCTTCCTGAGTGTCATGCCACACGGTATGATGTTAGGTTGGCACACGAGTTTCTAGGGCTGCGCGCCGTGAATTCCGGCTTTAACCTGCGCGTATCAGGCCTTGCTGGTATTCCAGTTGCACCCTAGCGCCGCTGAACAATTTGTTGATTTGCCGACTGTTCATGCGGCCTTAGCCATACGAGAGGGAACGATAACGATGATAGGCGAACGTGCGATGCGTGATGCGGATGTGGTGCAGGAGTCGCTGTCCATAAGGGTGCCGGCCAGCACTGGCATCGCTTCCCGCTGGCGCAAACTGAAGGAAATATGGCGTATCGCCTTCATCATCTATCCAACCGCCAACCAACATAGGCACGCCAAACGCGTGCGGTTTGTATTCCGCGCGCTAGCTGATTTTTCCACCTGGCGGGGTTGGTATGGGTTTCTTAAATCCTCACCGTTCGATGCCATTACGCGTTATTGTCCGCGCCTGTATGAGAAGCCGCTGCGCCCATATCTGCATAAGGAGCTGACCAGTGCCGAATGCCATCGCGTGCTGCGCGAGCATTACCATTTCCTGCGGTGCTATACGCCAGCCGAGCTGGTAAGTGCCGTCCTGAATAATGAACCGTTCATACTCAACCAACATTCGCTGGACGATTTGCGTGAACCGCTGATCATCAATTTTACCTACAGTAAGCATATGCAACAGGAAGGCGAGCTTACACTTTCCATCGGCCGACCCGAATCGGTGAACACTCTCAAGGAGCATGAATGGATCGCGTCGCTGACGTTCGTGATCCGGTTCGGCGCATCCGGGTGGGAGATATTCATTGGCGGTGTGCAGGGTGGGCGCACACCGGAAAGCAAAGAGGACACCAAGCATGCGACCCGGACATTCCACGGCCTGCGCCCCAAGCATCTTCTGGTGTACATATTGCGTGAAGTGGCCGCCGCCTGGGGCATCACCAGGATTTATGCCATTGGCAATTCTGCCCATTGCTTTATGCGGCACCGCTATCAGGACCGCATCAGTATGATGAAATCATCCTATGACGAGCTCTGGAATGACGTCGGAGGGCAGCCGGAATCCAACGGTTTTTTCTTGTTGCCGGCAACCAACACACGCCGCTCCCTTCACACGATCCCATCCCGCAAGCGGGCCCAGTATTTGAGGCGTTTTGCCCTGCTGGATAATATCGACAGTGAAATCCGCGAAAAACTCACCGTCAAAAAAAATCCCTAATCCAGGCTCGCACCCGCTCCGGTCGTGCCCATGATCCCGCCTAACAATTTATTGATCATTTCTACAGTAAATGCAGGCCCAACCATACGGCGATTCCTGAAAATAAGCGCGGCCGGATTTTTTACTATAGGCGCTTGCCTTGCAGCCCTGGTATTGATGGCGGTGTCATTTCCAGCGGACGCCGCGCCCTGGCAGTTGCAAATCAACTTGGCCCGCGGCGTTCCTGGCGGATTCATTCAAGTGCGCGAAAATAATGTGTTAGGGACCACCTTGCCACTCGGACCGGCTCTCGGCATCGACTACGTTCAACATATGCGGCTCGATGCGGTTGACGAGTTCGATCGCGGTCGCGCACTGCTTTTCAATGTGGATTTTTCCCGTATATACGGCGAAACCCTGCGCCCGACGCCCGTTTACTTCAATGGCGTTCAACTTGCCGCCAACAACCCTTTGACCACTAACGCCAGTTGGCTGAGCAACTGGCAATTGACAACGCTTTACCGCCAGCGACTCTTGGGCAGCGCCACTGGTACCCGGCTTGACGGCGAAATCGGCTTCACTTATGTGGGACTCACCTATAGTCTGCAGGGCCATCCAGCCGGCGCGGCAACCCTATCGGAGTTAAGTGGCAGCCGCACGTCCGAGGACTTCATTACCCAGGAACTGCCAGTACCGCAGCTGGGCTTGCATTTTCGCTATCCCTTGCTGGCATCCTGGGAGGTGGAGGCCGATTTTCTCGGCGGTCATCTGCCACGCCTTTACAGTCTGCGCAATGAGGGTGGCAAGGTGTATGTGACGCAAACAAATCAGGAAGCGCAACTGGGAGTGGTTTACCATTGGGAGGATGATCTGCAGCTTGGATTTGGCTGGTATAGCCGCTATTTCATGCAAAATGAGCAAAGTGCAGAAGACGGGAACTACATACAGTTGGCTGAACACGGCCTTTATATAAATTTTCGCTGCCGCTTCTAGGCCAGAGAATCATTATTGAGGGACTCCGGCATGACCCCTATTAGGGTTGTACAAGACATTCGTTGGCGCTTTGTACGCGCCTTTTTTCTCTGGACTGCGTTCGGAATCACCGCGGTTCTCGCGTTCACGCTGCCAGCCGTGGCATTCGCAGCGGATTCCACTGCTACTTACAACTCCCAGAATTCGACCAACCCCGAGGATCAGATTATTTCGGAAGCTTCTCTGAATAGAGGATCGGGCTGGTCCCTCGGCCTGGGGGTGGCCATCAGTGAACCCGGTTATATCGGGGTCAGTAGCCAGGTGACTGCGTTACCGCTGATCTTCTATCACCACGGACGCTTCTTCTTTGCCGGTGCCAGTGTCGGGTATGTGCCGTTCAACGGCCGGCATTACAGCTTTGCAATTCTTGCCAAGCCGCGCATCAACCGCCTGAGTGCCAGCGAATCATCGCAGCTGGCCGGCATCCAGAGCCGCAAATGGTCCATTGATGGCGGGGGACGCCTGAGCCTGTTCGGCGACTGGGGGCGCCTCGACGCCGGCGTCTACACCGATCTTCTACACCGTTACAATGGCATGGAGGCGGACTTGGGCTATCGCTATCCGATCCGCATGCCGGGCTGGACTCTGGCGCCCGGCGTCGGCCTTGCCTGGGAAAACTCTCCGCTTACCAATTACTACTACGGGGTGAGTCAGGCTGAAGTGATGCCGGGGCGCCCCGCATACTCTCCCGGCCGCGCCACCAACCCCTTTGTGCAGTTAAACCTGCTGGTACCGATGGGCAACCACTGGCAATTCCTGGGCGGTTTCAAATACCTGCATTTTGCGCGCGCCATCCAGAATAGCCCGATCGTGGACCGGTCCAATACGCTGACCGTATTTCTGGCGATGAGCTACCGATTTCAGTCCCATTAGCAGCGAACGCCGGCTCTCCTCCGGCGGAGCATTGCGCGCGCACACTGCGTGCGTGTGCAAACCGGCGAATAATGAATAATCGGCTGCCAACGGCTACAATCGCCATGCGGTGGTCCCCTGCGCTTTCTCACCGCGTTGTTGCCCCGGAATCCCAACCCAGGAAGTCGCGTGAACGCGAAGCGCATCTCGATGTTAGCTGTTGGGGTGTTGTTTGGCTGCATGCTCGCGACGGCCAGAGCGCGCGCCCCTGTTTCCGGCATTCAGGCATTCGGCAACGGCACCGCGGCATTCCGTATGGGGAATTATTCCCGGGCACTTGCCGATTTCCTCAAAGCACGCCGCGCCGGAATTAAAGCTCCGCAACTCGGCTACGATCTCGGGGTCACCTACTATCACCTCGGTCGCTACACCCAAGCACGCCATGAATTCACGCTGCTTGCCGGCATACCCACGCTCACCGCCGTAAGCCATTACAATCTTGGTCTGATCGCGATGCAGCAGCATAATAAACCGCGCGCGCGCGCGGAATTCACTGAGGCCTACGTCAGCGCGCGGGAACCCGCATTGCGCACACTGGCTTTGGTGGCCCTGCACACGCTTGGCGCGGCGCCAACCCCAGGTCTGCACTGGACTGCTTTCGCTGACGCTGACGCCGGCTATAACAGCAACGTGACGCTCACTTCCGAGAGCACTGTGTTGACGCCCGCGCACCGGGGATCCGATGTGTATTCGCTGCTCGCAGGAGCGATCGGCCAGCTCAGTGGCAACTACCAGCAAGGATGGCAGGCCGTGGGAACTTTTTATCGCATCGACTATCCCGCGGTCAGCCAGTTTAACCAGTCCTACCTGCATCTGGGCGGACAGTACCGCTGGAGTTCAGGAAGCTGGAGTCATAGGTTGGGCTTCTATGCCGGTGATTTAAGCCTGGGCAACGCGAATTTTGAAACGCTTGCCACCCTCAGTGCCGATTCCAGATTGAAGTCCGCCTCCGGCAACAGCCTGCACGCCTTCTATCGCTATACCCGCGTGCGCGGTGGCAGTGGTTACGATTACCTTACTGGATGGCACCAGTCTCTCGGCATCGAGGAGACGCTGAAAATAGCGAGCACAGATCTCACCTTGGGTTACAGTTTCGATTTCAATGAGCGCAATAATTTCAACTCTGCCTCGCAGTTCTTGAGCACTTCACCCACAGATAACAGCTTGTATGCACTTCTTGACTGGCACCTGAGCGATGCAACTAGGTTGTTTTTGGAAACTGATTACCAGCACAGCCACTATCAAGGCGCCAATACTGTGCTGCAAGGAGGAACGAGCGCCAATATTTTCCGAGAAGAGAACTGGTGGAGCACCGCAATTGGCATAAGCTATTCATTCTCGAAACACTGGTCGCTGCGCCTCGACGGCAGTTTTACGGACAATCGATCGAATATTCCACAATTCAGCTATCACAGCAACCAGATAATGTTTTCTCTAGAATACGTCTTCCCACACTAGACGTCTGTGCCGCCAGCCCATCAGCGCTAAGGTCACCGCAAATGTTCGTTGATTTTGCCTAATTCTTATAGTGAATAGCGATTACGGATACGCGGACAGTAAACTCGACGTATCCATTAACAATGGACAGGATACCGGCGTGCTACTCTGGTTGCGGTTACCGCAGGCTTTTCGCCTCACGCTTCCCTGGCCTACCGGGGATACCGCCAATAAGTCAGCCTGGGTTTATGGACAGAGGAAATCATAATCTTATGAGCATAACTTCCACACCAAATCTCACCGGCGCCCCCACGATTGGCACCGCCAAAGGCCTGTCCACCCAGGAGGCTGTCGAACGTCTGAAGAAGTTCGGACCCAATGCCATCCCCAGGCAAAAGCCGCATCCCATTCGCGTGTTCCTGCTGAAGTTCTGGGCTCCGGTTCCGTGGATGCTCGAGGTCACTTGCGCACTCGAAATAATCCTGCACAAACCGGTGGAAGCCATCATCATCGGCTTACTGCTGGCAGCCAATGCCGTGTTGGGATTTGTCGAAGAGCACCGCGCCCAAGCCGCCTTGGAAATTCTCCGTCATCGCCTGGAAATCAACGCCCGCGTCCTGCGGGACGGTAAATGGCTGCTTTTACCAGCGCGCGAATTGGTCCCCGGCGATTGCATTTATCTGCGCATGGGCGACATGGTCCCCGCCGATGCTCGCCTCATCGAGGGCAACATAGAAGTAGATCAGTCCGCTTTGACCGGAGAGTCCACGCCGGTGGAGCTGGCTCCGGGGGGCGACGCGCGCTCGGGTTCGGTGGTCAAGCGCGGTGAGTCCGCCGCGGAAATCACGGCTACCGGCGCCAAAAGCTTCTTCGGGAAAACCGCGGAGCTGGTGCGCGGAGCCAAAACCGTCGGTCACATGGAGCAGATTATTTTTTCCATCGTCAAATACCTCCTGGTGATGGATGTCACGCTGGTGGTAATCGTATTGGTATATGCCTTTGCGGTGGGCATGGCTTGGTCCGTTATTCTGCCCTTTGCCTTGATATTGCTGGTGGCCTCCGTACCGGTGGCGCTGCCGGCCACTTTCACCCTGGCCCAGGCCGCGGCTTCACTGGAAATGGCGGATAACAATGTGTTGGTGACACGCCTGTCGGCCATTCAGGAGTTAGCGGGCATGCAGCAGCTTTGCTGCGACAAAACCGGCACATTGACACTCAACGAACTGGCGGTGGAAAAAGTTCAGGCGCTCAATGGCACCGCCGAACAGGATGTTCTGGCCTTTGCCGCTCAGACTTGCGATGCCGGCACGCAAGATCCTATTGACATGGCTATCCTCGAAAAATATCAGGAGAATTCCGTCCCGACATTCCGTTGGCAGCGAGAAAAGTTAATTCCCTTTGATCCCGCCACCAAACGAGCCGAAGCGGAACTGCAACTGAATGGCAAAAAGGCCCGCTGCATCAAAGGCGCACCGACTGCATTGGCGGCCTTGTGCAAGAATGCTGAGAATGGCCTGAAACAGGCGGAGCTTCTGGCTGCCCAAGGCAACCGCGTGGTGGGCGTCGCCGCACAAACCGATGGCGACTTGAAAATGATCGGCTTGCTATCTCTGCGCGATCCACCGCGCCCGGAATCGGCAGACACCATCGCCAAGCTTCAGGCCTTGGGCATCCGCGTGCGCATGGTCACCGGGGATGGCGAAACCACCGCCCGGGCCATCTCCATACAACTGGGTATTGGCAATAAGTCCGCCGATCGTTCAGCCATTGAAAAGGGGCAACTCGACGCCGATGTGTTTGCCGGCGTCTTTCCCGAAGACAAAATCGCCCTGGTCCGCCAGCTGCAGCAGCGGCATATCATCACCGGCATGACCGGCGATGGCGTTAATGATGCGCCGGCACTCAAGCAGGCGGAAGTCGGTATCGCCGTGTCCAACGCCACCGATGTCGCGCGCGCGGCAGCCAGCTTGGTGCTCACCAAGCCGGGCGTCTCCCATCTGACGGACGCAGTCAAGATTGGCCGTAAGGTCTACCGGCGCATGCTTACTTACACCACTAATAAAGTCACCAAAACCATTCAGGTGGCCTTGTTCCTGAGCCTGGGTCTGCTGATAACCGGTTCCCTGGTAACCACGCCCCGACTGGTATTGCTGCTGCTGTTTGCCAACGACTTTGTCACCATGTCGCTGGCGGGCGATCGCGTTACACCTTCGCCGCACCCGGATCGCTGGAATATCCGCGTGCTGATGGGATCCTCTGCGGTAATCGCGATTTCCTGGCTGCTGTACTGCTTTGCGGTTTTCTATGTCGGCCGGCATTTTCTGCCGTTACCGGCCACGCAAACCCTGGTCTTTCTGGCGCTGGTGTTCAGCGGTCTGTCCACGGTGTATCTGGTGCGTGAAACCGGCGCGCTCTGGAAGTCCAGGCCCGGTTCATTTTTACTCTGGGCCACCATCGGCGATGTGCTTGCCGTATCGGCCCTGGCGGTCTTTGGAATCCTGATGGCGCCGGTACCCATCGTGATGGTGCTGGCTTTATTGGTGGCGACCATCGCCATGATGTTGGTGCTGGATGTCGTAAAGAAGCCACTGCTTCGGCGTCTCGGTGGCTTGCAAGGCGGTGATGCATGAATAGTGCTGGTGACATCTAGGGAAGCTCTGCACAACTTGATAAAATCACATCACCTTGCGCCAAGGACGAGGGTCTACAGTCGCGAAGTGTGGTTTCGCACCGTTTCAGGTGTTTCATGCTGCGATTCCTGTGGCATTTGCATCATTTTCTATCTTCCAGACGCACTAACCCTGCGGCAGCAATCGTCGTCGCAGCAGATAGAGGTTAGCCAGCGCAAACAGCGTGAAGTAACGACTCGCATTCTTGTCCAGTCCCCGGTAGCGAACCTTGGCATGCCCCCAGAGACGCTTAATCACATGGAACACATGTTCAACGCGGGCGCGCACCGCATTATCACGTCGATTGAAGGCCCGCTCCCGTTCGGATAATGCTTGACCGCGTTTGGCTTTCTTCGCCACCCGCCAGCGCACGCCCTGCCGGGTATGATGTTGGCGCTTCCCCTCATCGGCGTACGCCTTGTCACCGTATACGGCGCGCTCCGCCCCGTGCAGGCAGTCGTCCATCACCTGCGAGTCATGTACCGCGGCTGTGGTAGCCACCGCGGTGTGCACCACACCGCGGGTATCGGTTCCAATGTGCATCTTCATCCCGAAATACCACTGGTTGCCCTTCTTGGTCTGGCTCATGTCCGGGTCACGCGCCTGATCCTGATTCTTGGTCGAAGGCGGGGCCGCAATCAGGGTCGCATCCACGATGGTGCCGCTTCTCAGCAGCAGTCCGCGTTGCTCCAGATACCGGCCTACCCGATCAAATAGTTGCGCCGCCAACTCGTGCCGTTCCAGCAAATGCCGGAAGCGTAATATCGTGCTCTCGTCGGGTACCGCGTCCTTCCCCAGTTCGATCCCCGCAAACCGCCGTACCGATTCGCTCTCATACATCAAATCTTCCATCCCCGGATCCGATTGGTTGAACCACAACTGCATCAAATGAATCCGCAGCATCCGTTCCAAGCCCTTCGGCGGCCGCCCATCCTCGCCTTTCGGATAATACGGCTCGATCAGCTTCAGCAGCTCGCCCCACGGCACCACCTGTTCCATCTCCTCCAAAAATACCTCGCGCCGCGTCTTTTTGCGTTTCGTTTCCCATGCCGCGCTCGCAAAACTTTGCTGCTTCATCGTGTTACTTCCCAATTACAGATCAGATACTCAGACAACGAACTTTTGCAGAGATTCCCTAGTGTGGTCCCAAGCCACCTCAACCCGTCCACTTCGATCCATTCCCGGATTTCTGCGCTCCGCAGCATGATATTACCCTGAATAAAACACGCCAAATGGCAAAAGACCCATACTCCAGCGCTTAGATGAATTCATAGGCGATGAGGCAGCCCACCACCACCATAAAACTCAGCGACGTCAAGAACGCTACATCCGCAAACAGCTGTAACACCCGGCGACGGGACTTGTTCCTGGCACGCAAACCCAGATAAGCGAACACGCAGGCCGCCAGGAACCCCAGAGCATCGAAGGCTATGAGGCTGTCGGAAATTTCATGTACCTTGCTCAGTCTGAAGATCACCCGGAACAGGCTCAACACCGTCAAGCATACGCCCACAAGCCCCGCGGACACGGTGAAGATATGGACGCATAGTTCCTCCTCAACTTGTTCCTGGTGATGCTGTTCCTGTGATTCAAGATCACGGTTCTTTGCATTCATTGGATATTCCAAGGTTTCGCGGCGTTTGGGATTTGCAGGATTCGGATCAGTATAAGCGATTAAAACTTATACTGATTCATCAAGGAAATCAGGTTCCCGGTTACCGGCGAACTTGAGCAGAAACTCCTGACGATGGTAGCGGTGGGTGATATGCCAGACATGACCCGGGATGAAATAGCGGTTGGCGCGTGGCGTCGGGTTCTTTCCTTAGAACAGCAATTTGACCAGGGAAATAGAGTGTTTGAGCAGTCATTCGGACGTTATTTTTGCACGATTGATTGATTTATCAAACGGTTATATTGGTCCGACCCCGGGCAGGACTGGTCTTTTCCTTAATGATGTTTTGGCAAGAAGTCGGGAAGCAATTGGCGGTAGTGAACGATTGAGGCGATTTGAATTTCATCCGGCAGGATGCGATAAATGATGCGGTAAGGTCGCTCAAGAATTTCCCGCACATTGCTTTCCCGGTACTCAGGAATCTGCCGGCCGCGCCGGGGCACATCACCGATCTGTTCGGTGCGGCGTGTCAGCCGATCAATCAATGCATCGGCATTAATGGGGGAGTCTTTAGCGACGTAAGCGTGGATGGAGCGTAGACAGTCCGAGAAGCGTATCCTCATTCAGGTAGGCAGAACTCGCTCGCACATCCTGCACGTCGGTGAGGCGGCCCGCGTCGGCGTCTGACAAGCCCCGCTCAATGGACCGGCGCACCGCGAATTCATATACCACGTCGTCCCACGATGCCGTGTCCGGCAATTGGTCGAGTAGTTACTGCGTTTCGAGTGCCGCGTGGATCGCACGTCCCATGCCCCGGCGTTGCGTGCCGGGAGCGAGGTAAAAAAGCTGGATTTCGCCGCCGTGTTGCAGCAGCCCGACGCCTGACAACCGGCCGTCCATTTCCGCCACCACGCA
>DAHUYB010000034.1 GCA_027315405.1 Gammaproteobacteria bacterium
CTTCTCAACCTCGGCCCGCAGGCGCGCTTCCCGCTCGCGCAACTCGGGCGTGAGTTCCTCGCCGAAATCTTCCGCTTCGAATACCGGGCGGATCTCGATCTCGGTACCGCCGTCGAAGGGCGCACGCTTGAGCCAGTCCACGGCCTCCTGCATGGATTTAACCCGCCACAGCCAGAAGCCGGCGATCAGTTCCTTGGTTTCAGTGAACGGGCCGTCCGTAACGCTGCGCTGAGCGCCTTCGAAGCGCACGCGCTTGCCCCTGGCACTCGGATGCAGCCCCTCACCGGCGAGCATTACGCCGGCTTTGACCAGCTCCTCGTTGAACTTGCCCATGGCTTCCAACAACTCGCGCTTGGGCATGACGCCGGCTTCGGAATCCTGGCTGGCTTTGACAATCACCATGACTCGCATCGCAGTTCTCCTCGCAGTTAAAAGGGATTAATGTTTCTGCCGGGCCTGTTGGGCCGCCACGGTTTCGCGGATCGGGCGGATGGGCCGCACTTCGATGCTGCCGACGCGTGCCGGCGGAATCTTGGCGGCGATCTGGATGGCCTCATTTAAATCGCGCGCCTCAATCATGTAGAAACCGGCCAGCTGTTCCTTGGTCTCGGCGAACGGGCCGTCGGTGATGGATACCTGGCCGTTGCACACGCGCACGGTGGTGGCGGTGTGCACGGATTGCAGTGCTTCGGAAGCCAGGCAGCGTCCGTCGGCTCGCAACCCGGCGTCGAAGGCCACACATTCGGCGTCCGGCACTTCTTGCAGCCGCTTTTCATCCAGATATACGAGGCACAGGTATTTCATAGTTGACTCCGTGGCGGCCCAAAGTCGCGCTCTTCATGGGTTAGTCGTTCGATCGGGCCGCATTTCGACATCCCAGCCGAATAAATTTCCTATGCGGCCTCCGTTCGTCTTTGTTTACACCGGACGATAGACATTGGCCACGACGCCGGCGCCGAACGCGGTGCTGCTGAGGAGCTGCAAGTGCAGTGGTGCCGGCAGATCCGCGAACAGCGCTAAGCCCTGACCCAGGGCCACCGGGTGTACCACCAGCCGGTATTCATCCACTAGATTCTCCCGCACCAGGCTCTGGGCAAAGCGCGCCCCGCCGTGGGCCAGGATGTTCTTGCCGGGCTCTGCTTTCAGCCGGGCAATCTCGGTTGCGAGTTCACCGCCGGCCACCGGCACATGGCTCCAGCTGCTGTCAGTGGATGCGGCGGCAGGTGTGTGTGCGCGCGCGCGGCGGGCGTCCTTGAGCGCCTGCGTGGTGGACCCCGTTCCTGTGATGTCCGCGCGGCCTGTTCTCGAGAACACCCGTTTGGGTATCTCGTTCATGGGCGCCGCGAATTTGTCCGTTGCCGTGGGCCAATAGGCGGCCATGTCGTGGAAAGTACGACTGCCCATGATGTGGACGCCCGCACACCAGAGTGTATCCACGATCCATGCGATGGTGGCGTCATCGGTGCTTTTGAAAATCCAGCCGACTTCTCCGTTGAGTCCGGCCACGAAGCCATCTACAGAAACGGACATCTTCAGGATGAGTTTGCGCATGGTGTACTCCTGGACGGTCGGTCGTCCTCTTATTAGAGAGTCGAACGGAGTCGTGCGCCGTCGACAGGGCGGGAAGGATTATTCAGGCACGGGATGTGGAGCCCCGAATCACTTGCTTTACTCTGACAGTTCCGCCAGCCGCCGCTTCAGAAACCGCCGTTCCGGCTCCTGTTTCGCGAGGGCCAGGGCCTGCTGGTAAGACGCCCGGGATTCGACGGTGCGCCCCAGCCGGCGGCACAGATCGGCGCGGGCCGCATGCGCCAAGTGATACTCCGCCAGCTCGCCGCGCCCCAGGATAGCGTCCACCAGCGCCAGGCCCGCCGCCGGCCCGTCGCGCATGGCCACAGCCACCGCCCGGTTCAGCTCAATCACCGGTGAGGGCTGCAGGCGCTCAAGCCATTCATAGAGCCTGACGATTTCCGCCCAGTCGGTTGCGGTGATGCTGTGCGTCCGCGCATGCACCGCGGCAATCGCCGCTTGCAAGGTATAGGCTCCGATACGGCCCGATCCCAGTCCTTCTTTCACCAGCGCCAAACCTTCCATGATCTGCTCGCGGTTCCAGAGGCTGCGATCCTGGTCTTCCAAGACCACCACTTCACCCGCGGGCGTAGTACGTGCGGGGCGGCGTGATTCCTGCAGCAGCATCAATGCCAGCAGCCCATTTACCTCCGGTTGCGGGAGTAATTGACGGAGGAGGCGACCTAGGCGGATAGCCTCGCCGGAAAGATCGGCGCGCATCAGGGAGTCGCCGGATGAGGCGGAGTAACCCTCGTTGAATACCAGATAGATCACACGCAATACCACCTCCAAGCGCTCCGGCAATTCTGGCTGCGACGGCACTTCGTAGGGAATGCGGGCTTCGCGGATCTTGGCCTTGGCGCGCACGATGCGCTGCGCCAGTGTGGAGGCACCCGTGAGAAAGGCACTGGCAATTTCTTCGGTAGTCAGGCCGCAGACTTCGCGCAGCGTGAGCGCCACCTGGGCATCGGGCGACAGTGCAGGATGACAGCAAGTGAATATCAGCCGCAGTCGGTCATCTTTGACGGCTTCTTCATCAACTGGCTGCAAAGTGCCCTCGTCCACAAGGGCTTCAAGCTGTTCCGCCCGTTCGTCCAGCGAGTCGAAGCGCGCAGCCCGGCGCAGCTTGTCGACGGCTTTGAAACGTCCGGTGGAGATCAGCCAGGCGCGGGGACTGGCAGGCAGACCCTCGCGCGGCCACTGCTCCAGTGCCGCGGCAAAGGCATCGTGCAGCGCTTCTTCAGCCAGTTCGAAGTCACCCAGCAACCGTATCAATGTAGCCAGCACGCGGCGCGATTCGCTGCGGTATACAGCATCAACTGTCGTACGCGCTTTGGCAGTAGCGTCCTCGCTCATGGACTGGCAGACCCTTTGTTTAGCGGCCTGTTCCATCATAGACACAAACCGTGTTACTGCAATACGTGATGAGGTGCTGCCATCGGATGGTCGCTGTCTGTCGGTGATCCCGCGTTCTTACGCCGTTGCTGGCAAACCGTTCTTTGGCGGCTTCCGGCGCACGTAGAGCGTTTTTTGCACGCGTGCCACCACCTCGCCGCTGGCATCGGTAATCTCGACCTGGAATTCCGGCAGATATTTTTCACCGCCCGCGGTCTTTTCGCGGATCGTGGCCAGTGTGGCATCGTCCAGCCGAAACCATGCCTTCACCGTACCGCGGCCGGGTTTGATGTATTCGATACTGGCGCGCTGGTCCCAGACATAATAATCGTGGCCAAGCAACCTGATGAGCATGATCATGTGCAGACCGTCAGTCATGGCGAACAGACTGCCGCCAAAATGCACACCCACGTAGTTGCTGTTGTACCAGTGCTGTTTGAGCACGACCTCCACTTCGCGGTAGTCGTTACTGATGCGTCTGATTTGGATGCCGCTGCATAGGAACGGCGGCCACAGGTTGATGAATCGCCGTAGGGTTCCCGCTTTCATGGTGATGCTTATCTCAGGTTCTGCCGAGAGACAGAAGGTCCTGGCTTATGGGTCGAGTTGGTCCCACGAGTGGCAGTCCAGAGTTTTTCCAGTTCCTGGATGTGCCCTCGATCGTGTTCGAGCCAAAGTTCCAATAGCCTGCCCACTGTGATTTCACCGAGCGGTTCGAGATAGCCCGTGCGACCGAGCTGGGTTGCCGTCAGCTTTTCAAGAATCGTCAGGTTTGCTTGACGTGCCTGAATAAACTCGTTCAGAGCCGGTTGCAATGCCTGCTGGTTGTAGTGCCGTTCGCGAGCCAGCTGACCACCGTTGAGATCGGGCAGCCTGGGATGCTGCTCTGCCAGCAGGCGTTGCAAGCGTATGCCATAGCCTTCGATCTCGATGTCCCGCAAGTGCCAGATGTTTTCCAAAATAGAAAAATATCCGCCATCGGGTTTGAAGCGCAGTTGCGCGTCGCTGAGATTGCCGAGGCGATTCTTTAGATTGTCAGGCATCTCGGATAAGGCGGCGATAAAGTCATTGGGTTTCACAGGCTTTCTCCCGACAGCTGAATATGATAAGTCTGGGTTATTCCGTCATGCCTCTGAATCCTGGTTTGCAATGGATCCCCTTATTTGGACGGTGAGGCCGTGCATAAGTGGCTGACGGCTCCGGGTTAAGCTGCCACGGTGACCGGTAACAATGTGTAATTGACTTCATCCGAAGTTCTCTGGTCAAGTTCCTGGCATCTTCTTACCCCGTTATAGCACGCGAAGTGGCGTGTGAGGTCAGCACGGGCTTCGGGAATTGAGCTATGGGCTTTGAGGTAAATATCTCCGTACTTGCGGTCACTCCACGTTTTCCATTTGGGCTTCGGTTTCGAGGCTCTGCCGGTCGCGGTAGACGGTGGCCTGGGCGAGAAGCTTGCCGCCGAGGGTGTAGTTGACGGCGCAATCAAGTTTGGAGGGATCGCCGTCCACTTCCAGGCGATCCCATTTCTCCGCGTGGCCCACGTAATTCACCGCCACATCGTAATGCTGGCTCCAGAAGAAGGGCGCGGCAGTGTAGGGCTCCCGGTACCCCAGCATGTTGCGCGCCGCGGTCTGTCCCTGGCGCTGGGCCACCACCCAATGCTCCACGCGGATGTTCATGCCGGTGCGACGATCGGGCCAGCGGGCGATGTCACCGGCTGCGTAGATGCCCGGCGCGCTGGTCTCCAGATATTCATTGACCAGCACGCCGTGGTCCAGCCTGAGCCCCGCCTGTTCGGCGAGCGCCGTGGCGGGACGCACGCCCACGCCGATCACCACCAGTTCCGCGGTCAACGGTGCGCCGTCGCTCAGGATTACGCGGCGTGCTTCGATGGCCGACACGGTCCGGCCCAGATGGAACACGACACCCTTGTTTTCGTGCAGGGTACGGATGAAATCTCCGAGTTCCGGCCCGAGCACCCGCTCCAGCGGACGTGCTTCGGGGCCGACCACGTGCACTTCCACCTGGCGTGCGCGCAGCGCCGCCGCCACTTCGAGGCCGATGAAACTTGCGCCGATGATCACGGCGCGCTTCGCACCCGCCTGCGCGGCAGCGATAATGCCTTCGCTGTCCGCGACGGTGCGCAGGTAATGCACGTGCGGGAGTTCGGCACCAGGCGTCGCCAGCTTCACCGGGTCCGCGCCGGTGGCGAGCAGTAGCGCACCATAATTGAATTCACGGCCGTCGGCGGTATGCACGGTTTTGCGCGCCGCATTGATGGCGGCCACACTCGTATTGCGCATCAGGCCGATGTCGTTCTGCTGGAAGTAGGATTCGGCGCGCACCGGCACCCATTCTTTGGGGGCAGTGCCGGCGAGGTAGTCCTTGGAAAGATTCGGCCGGTCCGGCGGCAGGCTGTCTTCGGCGCTGAGAATGGTCACCGGCCCATCATAGCCCGAGAAGCGCAGCGTGGTGGCCGCCGCCTCACCGGCCGCGCCGCCGCCCACGATCAGGATCGAAACCGGCGGTTTCGCGCCGGCGGGCGGTTTGCGGGCGGAGCGGGTCACGGGCGCGAGCTTCTCGCGCACGTAGACCGTGTCCTGCTCATGCTGCACTTTCCAGCGAGCGAGTGGGGCAAGTCCCGGTGCCGCCAGCATTTCGCCGTTGCGCAGGCTGAAGCAGGCATGGTGCCAAGGACAGCGGACCGTCTCGCCCACCACCAATCCCTTATCCAGCGGGCCGTGATAATGGGCGCAGACGGCGCTCACGGCCGAAAATTCCCGGCCCAGTCGCGTCAGCAACACCGCGTCCTTGCCCATGTGCCCGAGCAACGGCTTGCCGTCCGTGAGCTCGGCGACGGCGGTACCCTGGGCAAGATCTGGCCCGGGTGCGGTGGTCTGGTTCATAACTACTCCTTCATTTCCTGCGTTAGGCGACGCCTTGCACGAAATCCCGCGCTTCCTGCGCGAGCGCGCTCCATTGTGATTTCGCCGCCTTCACTTCAAGCCATTCTTCCATCACGCGTCCCGGCCCGGGACTGAATTGGCGGCCTTTGCCGGCTTTGACCAGTTCGACAACGCGCTCCCTGGGCAGCCTCACAACGAACTTGTCCCGAGATGAGATCATGGCGAAGATTTTGCCGTTGATCTTGAGTGCGCTGGAGCCAAAACCTTTTCCACTCCCCGGGGGCGTGATATGGGGATCTTTGGCAAAGGCTTTGACGACCTTGGCAAAGTCCGGGTGTAGCGGGGCAACCGGATCGGTTTTCTTCTTTATCGCCACCGCGCGTTCCTCCGTCTTCCTGAGCTTTACGGCTAAGCTGTTGGTTGCAAGCGCCGCAGAATATTCGGGTCGCCCTCGTATTTGAGACCCTCTTTGCAGGCACTGGCGAATTCCCGTTTGCCCATCAGTACACCCAGCATCAGCAATGGCGTCCCGCTCAGGGCCAGATCCGGGTTTTTCGCGGGACCTATGCGGAAATGCACGCTGCCGCCGGCAGCTTCGATGCTAAGCGGCTCCCCTCCGGAACGAATTTCAAGAGTAACCGGTGGACCGTCGGGCGTCTGATCGTGCAGGAGGTGTTTGGCAGGGAGCGCCAGCCAGTGACCACAGAACGCGTCATGGTTACCGGGTTTCGCCAGCAGCGGGGCACCCCATTTGCCAAGTTCAAAGAGCACGGACTCAAGTTCCTTGCCACGCGCAGTGAGATCAATAAGCGTAGTGGCGATGGGCGGTGGCGCGTATTCACGTCGCAGGATGCCGGTCTTTTCCAGGCCCTCCAGCCGTTGTGCCAGCAGGTTGGTGGCAATGCCCGGAAGGCCCTGGCGCAGGTCGGTGTAGCGGAGGGGCCCGCGGATCAGCAATTCCCGCACGATTAGCAGGCTCCAGCGGTCCCCGACCAAGTCGAGGGCTTTCGCCATGGCACAGAATTGTCCGTAGGAACGCATAGCCTTAGTATAGCAACTATATTTATTATTTCAATTTAGTACTTGATTTTTTAAAGTTTATGAACTAAACCTATGAGCAGGCAAATTTCCCCAATTCAGAGGAGTGACACATGGGTAATCCAGTTCTGCATTTTGAGGTCCTGGGCAAGGACGCGAAGATGCTCCAGAGTTTTTACCGGGATGCATTCGACTGGGAGATGGTAGCGTCGGTCCCGGGGTACGCCATGGCACTGCCCAAGGCGCAGGGCGGTATCAACGGTGGAATCGGTACCGCTACGGGCGGCGGTCCGGGTCATGTGACCTTCTATATTGAGATCCCCGACCTGAAGGGCAGCTTGGAAAAAATCGCGCATTTGGGCGGCCGCACGGTCATAGGGCCGATGGACATCCCAGGCGGCCCCACCATTGCCCTGTTCGGCGACCCGGAAGAACATGTGGTGGGCCTCGTGCAGGCCGGAACCACCAAGAGCAGCCGGCCATGAAGTCCGTCACGATACTGCGTGTCGCCGCTGTCATAGCCCTGCTGCAGTTCATCGGGCATGCGACGCTGTTTCTGACCTATGCTCCCAAACACGGCGCGGAAGAGATCGCCGTGGTGCAGGCCATGCGCGATCACATTTTCAACTTCTCGGGTATGCAGCGCAGCTATTGGGACATGTATTTCGGTTACGGCCTGATGGCGGCCATCAACTGCCTGTTCGAAGCGATGCTGTTCTGGCAGCTCGCGGCGATTGCAAAGACGTCGGTGCGGCTGGTGCAACCCGTCGTTGCGCTGTTCCTGGCGGCCAATCTCGTATACGCGGCGCTGGTATGGATCTATTTCTTTCCGCTACCGGGTTATTTCGATCTGGCCATCGGCCTCTGTCTGGGCATGGTATTGGTCGTCAGCCGCACCCAACGCACCGCGGCGGCGTGATTCTGACCACGACACGGCAGCCTTCCGGGATTCCGACCGCCTGATGCCTCCAAACGGATAGCGGCCGTGCATCGTGATTGACGCACTTTTTCGCAGCGCACTTTGAAGTAAACAGGGAAAAGTGTTTTTGGGTATCGTTCGAAAGAAGTCCCTTGTTCGCGGGACTTCTTTCACTCGCGTTATTTCATGACCTCCTGTACGCGCCGTTGCAGCTCCTTCAGGGGGACATCCTCGATATGCGTGCCCAGGTACCAGCGGTGGCCATAAGGATCAACCAGCGTCCCCATGCGGTCACCGTAGAACATGTTTTGAAGCGGCCGTTCCACCCGGGCGCCCGCCGCCACGGCGCGCTTGAATACCGCGTCCACATCTTTCACGTACAGCATGATGCCCACGGGCGGCGGTGTCATGGAATTCGGCGCATGCGCGCCCATGGTCGGGTTTTCATCTGCAAGCATCACGCGCGAGATGCCGATCTGGATCTCGGCGTGACCGATGCGTCCGCCGGGGGCGGGTAGCCGCAGCTTTTCCTTTGCACCGAAGGCTTTTTTATAGAACGCGAGCGCCGCGGCCGCGTCCTTGACGATCAGATAGGGCGTGATGCTGTGGTAACCGGCGGGGATCGGTTTGACCTTGCGGATTTTGGCTTTACCGGTTTTGGCCTTGTGTGGCCTAGCTTTTGCAGCCTTGCGGTTTTTGGATTTCCTGGGGGTTTTCTTGCGTGCCATCGTAGACACCTCGAGATACCTTGGGATGGTGCCTTTAGTGTAATACGGTGAGATGTCAGTGGAACGACCCGCGTACAGCCTTCCTGAAGAAGGGGCGTTACTCGGGAGTCTGTGCGCCGCCGCCGCGCATGAACCATTCCGGTTCGATGCTGAACTGCAGCAACTTGCATTCCAGCGCGCCGTTATAAAAGGAATTCATTTTGCGGGCGCGGATGCCAAGTTGTTTGCCGAGTCCAAGGTCGCCGACGATGACCCCGGCTTGCCAGCCGGGGCACTGAGTCTTGAGCCAGTTACCGAGTGTCGCGTAGAGCGGTCCGAGGGTTTCGACTTTTCCCAGGCGTTCGCCATAAGGCGGATTGGTAACCACCAGCCCGGGCTGCAATCCGCTGGGCAGAGTGTTCTGTTCCAAGGATTTATGTTCGAAGCGTACCGTGGGAGCGATGCCGGCGGTGCGCGCGTTCTGTTGTGCGGTGAGGATCGCTTTGGCATCGTGATCGTATCCCAGGATCATCAGCTTGCGCGCGTGGCCCGCGGTTTGGCGCGCACGCGCTTCCATGATCAGTTTTTCCCAGAGCCTGCGGTCGTGCTTCAGCCAGCCGCTGAAGCCCCAGTAATTTCGCAGCAGACCCGGGGCGATATCCCCGGCCATGAGCGCGGCTTCAATCACCAGCGTGCCGGAACCGCTCAGGGGGTCCACGAAGCTGCCACCCGTTTTGGCAATTTCCAGCCAGCCGCATTTGAGCAGCAGCGCGGCGGCAAGATTTTCTTTCAAGGGCGCCGCCACGCTGGCACGACGATAGCCGCGCAGGTGCAGGCTGTCGCCGGAAAGATCCAGGCTCACGCTAGCGATATCACGATGCAGATGGCAGTTGATGCGCACATCCGGCCGCTCCCGGTCCACGCTGGGACGATGGCCGAATTTTTCCCGGAAGCGGTCCACGACGGCGTCCTTGACGCGCTGCGCGCCGTACTGAGTGTGGGTGATGCCGGGGGCGGTGCCGGTGAAATCCACCGCCAGCGTACCGTCCGGTGACAGGTCGTTTTCCCAAGGCATGCGTTGGATGCCGGCGTACAGGCTCGCGTCGTCGGCGGCTTTGAATTTCGAGACCGGATACAGCACCCGGTTGGCGGCGCGCAGCCACAGGCAGGCGCGGTAGGCCATGGCCGGAGGTCCCTCGAATGAGACGCCGCCGCGCGCCTCTTTCACGTTCCCGGCGCCGAGTGCACGCAATTCATCCGCCACCACCGGTTCCAGCCCCTTGGCGGCAGTGGCGAAAAACCGCAAAGTGGCAAGGGAATCCGGCCGGCGGGGAGCAGACATGGGATTAGGTTACAGTTAAGTTTGCTGACCTACCAATCATTTTCTCCAGCATGACCAGCGCCGATATCATCCCAGAACTGCTGCGTCCCGTTTGGGAACGCTGCCGGCAGTCACTGCCTGAGTTGCCGGAACCAGCCGCCGCCGTGGCGGCGTCGTTGCCCCGGGTTTGGGTGTGCAGCGAGTTCGTGGCGCAAACTTGCGCCCGCCAGCCGGAACTGCTCGCCGATCTCGTCAATTCCGGGGATTTGCAAAGCACGCATTCGCCCGCGTTGCGGGTTAGTGCAGCCTTGCGTACTGTTCAGAATGAAGCCGAGTTATCCCGCAGCTTGCGGCAACTCCGCCGGCGCGAGATGGCACGCATCGCCTGGCGGGATCTGGCGGGCTGGGCGAATCTCACGCAGACGCTGCAAGATCTTTCGGCGTTGGCGGATGCCTGCCTGGACGGCGCGCTGACCTCGTTGGCGCGCTGGCATACTGAACGCTATGGCGTGGCGCGCAACGTCAAAGGCGAAGCGCAAGCGCTGGTGGTAATTGGCATGGGCAAGCTGGGCGCCTACGAACTCAATTTCTCCTCGGACATCGATCTGATATTCGCCTATCCGGAGAACGGCAGCAGCGACGGCCCCAAGCCGCTGGATAACGAAGAATATTTTTTGCGTCTCGGCCAAAAGCTCGCGCGCTTGCTGGACGAGGTCACGCTTGACGGTTTCGTGTTCCGGGTGGATTTGCGGCTCAGGCCCTTCGGGGAAGCCGGACCGCTGGCCATGAGTGTTGACGCGCTGGAAACCTATTACCAGAATCACGGACGCGAGTGGGAACGCTACGCCTTGATCAAGGCGCGGCCGGTGGCCGGCGATCTTGCGCAAGGCCAACGGCTGCTGAGCATGCTGCGGCCGTTCATGTACCGACGCTATCTGGATTTCAATGCCTTTGCGTCGCTGCGTGAGATGAAGCAGCTCATCATGCAGGAAGTGCGGCGGCGCGGTCTTGAAGACAATATCAAATTGGGCCGCGGCGGTATCCGCGAGATCGAATTCGTCGGTCAGGTATTCCAATTGATCCGCGGCGGCCGCGAGGCGCCCTTGCGGGGACGCGCCATCATCCCGGTGCTGCGCTATCTCGGCCAGATGAATTATCTGCAGCCGGCGGAAGCCGAGGCGCTCATCTCGGCCTATGAATTCCTGCGGCGTACCGAGAATCGTCTGCAGGAATACCGGGATGAACAGACCCACGAATTGCCCACGGATGAACTGAACCGCGTACGGCTGGCCTGGTCCATGGGATTCGATGCTTGGCCGGCATTCAGCCAGGCGCTGGATGGACATCGCCGCCAGGTGCAGCGGATTTTCGAAGCGGTGTTCGCGGCGCCGCATAGATACCAGGGACAGCAGCAGAAAGAATCATCGTTTGCGCCCGTGTGGCGCAGCGCCCAGGCGGATGCAGGTACCGACCAATTGTTGCTCGACGCCGGTTTTACTCAGCCCGCCGAAATCCTGCAAGCACTCACACAATTACGCACAGGACCGTTGTTGCGGGCTTTGGGCGAGCGTGGGCGCCGGCGCCTGGATGAGCTGGTGCCGCGTTTGTTCGAGGTCGCGGGCACCACGCCGGGCCCCGGCGAAACCTTCAAGCGGCTGTTGCGGGTGGTGGAGGCCATCGCCAAACGCTCCACCTATCTGGCATTGCTGCTGGAGAATCCCACGGCGCTGGAGCATCTGGCGCGGCTGGCTTCCGGCAGCGCCTGGCTCACCGATCTGGTGGTGCGCACGCCGCTGCTGTTGGATGAACTTATCGATCCACGCGTGTTCAGCGAGTTTCCCTCCCAGGAATCGCTGCAGGCGGAACTGGAAGGCACGCTCAAGGATATTCCCGGCGACGACCTGGAAGCGCAGATGGATGTACTGCGTCAGTTCCAGCAGACCGCGGTGGTGCGGGTGGCGGCGGCTGATCTCTCCGGGAATGTGCCGCTCATGAAGGTCAGCGATTTCCTCACCTGGATCGCGGAGCAGGTGATCCGCAAGGCGCTGGAAATCGCCCGCCAACACCTGCTCGTCCGTCACGGCGAACCCTGGTGCCGGGATGCCGGCGGGGAGCGCCGCGCGCGCTTCGGCATCGTCGCCTACGGCAAACTCGCGGGTCTGGAATTGGGTTACGGCTCCGATCTGGATCTGGTGTTCCTGCACGACAGCGCCGGTGAGCATCAACAGACACGCGGTGCGCGTCCGCTGGACAACAATGAGTTTTTCACGCGTCTGGTACAGCGCGTCATCAACATTCTTTCCATCCCGACGACCTCAGGGGTGCTCTATCAGGTGGACACCCGCCTGCGGCCCAGCGGGGCGGCCGGATTGATCGTGAGTTCCATGGAAAGTTTCGCGCGCTACCAGCGGCAGCAGGCCTGGACCTGGGAACATCAGGCGTTGCTGCGGGCGCGTCCGGTGGCGGGTGATACGGCGGTGGGCGGGGCCTTCGAGAATCTGCGCCGCGAAGTGCTCGAACGGCCGCGGGACGGCGAGCTTCTCAAACAGGATGTGGCGCTGATGCGCGCACGCATGCTGAAAGAGCACGCTCACGTGGACGGGGAGTTCGACATCAAGCTGGACGCCGGCGGCCTTACGGACATCGAATTTCTGGTGCAGTACTGGGTGCTCAAAAACGCCGCCCACTATCCGCTGCTGCTCGATTGGACCGACAACATCCGCAACCTGGAAGGACTCGTGAGCACCGGCATCCTGAGCGCACAGCTGGGCGGGTTCCTCGCCGACACCTACCGGGCGTTCCGCAAGATCGTGCACCGCCGCAGCCTGGAAGGCCGGCCGGCGCGCATCCCGGAGGCCGAGGCGGAACCGCAGCGCGGCCAGGTGCGCGCCTTGTGGGAAGCGAGCATCGGAGCGGTCGCCGCCGGCAATCGGGAGTAGCTTGGTATAATCGGCGTCCTTTCGATCATTAAGAGGTGCGATCGTGGCCAAAGCCGCCGTCGAACAGCCAGGCCTGCAGACCCCCAACGCCCGCCGCCATTACGACGTGACCCGCAAGGATCTGCCGCTGCATTGCCCCATGGATGGCATGAGCCTGTGGAATTCACACCCGCGGGTGTTCCTGGCCGTCGAAGCCACGGGTGAGGCCGAGTGCCCGTACTGCAGCGCCATATATACATTGATTGACTGAGCTGCCAGTTGAAGATCACCGTGTTGGTTGATTTGTCGTGACAACCGTCCCTGGTGCGCCCACCGGCCCTGGCGGTGCGTTCGCTGTGTCCGGCGAACCCCGCATCTCGGTGGTACTCATGGTCCGCGATGCCGCGGCGACACTCGCCGCAACGCTGGAGAGCGTGCGCGACTTCGACGAAGTGCTGATCTATGACAACGGCTCCAGCGACGACACCCTGGCTATCGCAGCACGCTATCCCAATGTGAGGATCTGCAAGGGCGAATTCAAAGGCTTCGGCCCCACCCGCAACGCCGCCGCCGCTCTGGCGCGCAACGATTGGATCCTCTCGCTGGATGCGGACGAGGTGGTGGACGCTGCGCTGGCTGTGAGCCTCTCGGGCGTGGCGCTGGACAAGCCGGAACAGGCCTACGCGGTGGAGCGGCGGAATTATCTGCTGGGCAAGCGCGTACGCCACGGCGGTTGGGGCAGCCAGTGGCTCACGCGCCTCTACCACCGTCAAACGCACCGCTTCACGGACGCGGCGGTGCATGAGAAAGTGGAATTGAAAAGCGGTGAACAGGCGGTACATCTGGCGGGCAGCTTGCGGCATACCGCGATGCGCGATGCCGGAGATTTTCTGGTCAAGATGCATCGCTACACCATGCTCAAGGCGGGGGAGTCCACCCGCACCTATCCGCCGGGTATCATCCTCTTGAAAAGCATTTGGGCCTTCATCCGCGCCTACTTCCTGCGGCTCGGCCTGCTGGACGGCTGGCGCGGGCTGCTGATCTCGGTGTCCGAGGCCAACGGCGTATTCTATAAATACATGGTCATCTATTCGCAGAGAAAACCATCATGATCATCGTCACCGGCGGCGCGGGCTTCGTGGGCAGCAACCTGGTGCTGGCGCTCAACCAGCGCGGCCAGTCCGACATCATCGTGGTGGACGATCTCAAGGATGGCGGTAAGTTTGCGAATATGGTGGAGGCGGAGATCGCCGACTACCGTGACAAGGATACCTTCCTGCAACAACTCGCGGGTGGCGCGACCCTCGGTCCCATCGAGGCGGTGTTCCACAACGGTGCCTGTTCCGATACCACCGAGTGGAACGGCCAGTACATGATGGCGGTGAATTACGAGTACTCGAAGGCTTTGCTGGAGCATTGCGTCACGCGCAACATCCCGTTCATCTATGCCTCGTCCGCCGCCGTGTATGGTTCAGGCAAGGTGTTCAAGGAGCAGCGGCAATTTGAGCAGCCGCTCAACATGTATGGCTATTCCAAGTTTCTGTTCGACCAATATGTGCGCCGCCGCTTGAAGACCGCACCGAAAAGCCAAGTGATGGGTTTCCGTTATTTCAACGTCTATGGACCGCGCGAGCAGCACAAGGGTAAGATGGCCAGCACCGCCTTGCACTTCAGCAACCAAATCCTGGCCACCGGGAAATGCAAACTGTTCGAGAGCAGCGGCGGCTACGCGGATGGCGAGCAGCGCCGCGATTTCATCCATGTGGACGACGTGTGTGCCGTGAACCTGTGGGCGTTGGATCACCCCAAGGTCTCGGGCATCTTCAACCTGGGTACCGGCCGCAGCCAGACTTTTAACGATGTGGCCAACGCGGTGATCAAATATCACGGCAAAGGCAAGATCGAATACATCCCGTTCCCCGAGAACCTGAAGGGGCATTATCAGAGTTTCACCGAGGCGGACATGAATGCACTGCGTGCCGCCGGTTGTGAGCAGCAGTTCATGACGGTGGAGCAGGGCGTGCAGAAATACATGGAATGGCTGAATAAGGCATAAGGTTTGTGACGTCTTGATTATTCAAGGAGAACAACATGGCTGTCTTTTCCGTTAAGGGTCCGTCTGAGGTTCCATTTCAAGATAACCAAGGAGGTAGAGTAATTGAAGAAGATCTTACAAGTTTTTGGGAGCGGAACAAGAAAGTAAGGAAAGCCAAAGGTTGTTATATTTTTGCAGTTCGTGCTGGCAAAGGCTACACACCGTTATATGTTGGAAAAACGACAAAGTCGTTTGAGAAGGAATGCTTCGCCGACCATAAACTTAATCATTATCATCGTGCGCTATCAGAATACGGGAAGGGCACACCAGTAATATTTTTTGTGTACCTTGATAGACCCAAAGGAGCGACGAATAGAAAGGAGATTGGCGAAGTTGAGGAATTTCTCATCCAGATTGGACGAACAATAAATGAAGGGTTGAGAAATATTAAAAGCAGTACGCTTCCGGAATGGGGCATCAAGGGAGTTATTCGCGGTGGAAAAGGGAAGTCATCTTCTGATTCAAAAAATTTCAAGAAACTTATGAAGCTGTAACCGCTACATGGAACGTAGCTCAGCTTTTCGATGTTTTTTTGTATTCGTTCAATAAATTTGACATGATGAATAAGATTTTAATCGTCGGACCTGCCTGGATCGGCGACATGGTGATGGCGCAAAGCCTGTTCATCACCCTCAAGCAACGCTTCCCCGATTCTGAGATTGCCGTGCTGGCGCCGGCCTGGTCGAAGCCGCTGCTGGCGCGCATGCCGGAAGTGCAGAGCAGCGTCACCATGCCCTTGAGTCACGGCGAGTTCGGTTTTGGCGCACGTAAACGGCTGGGGCGATTGCTGCGTGGTCGTTACGATCAGGCCATCGTGCTGCCGCGTTCCTGGAAATCCGCGCTGGTACCGTTCTTCGCAGGCATTCCCAAGCGCACCGGTTACCGCGGCGAATGGCGGTTCGGTCTCATCAACGACATGCGAGCGCTGGATAAGACCAAGCTTACCCAGACGGTGCAGCGTTTCGTGACTTTGGGCCTGGAACGTGATGCGCCGCTGCCGCCGGCGGATGTTCCCAAACCGCAACTGCGGGTGGATGCGCAAAATCAAAGCGCTCTGTTGAACAAGCTGGCCTTGAACAGCGATATACCTATCGTCGCCATGATGCCGGGGGCCGAGTACGGACCTTCCAAACGCTGGCCGGTGGAGCGTTACGGCGAACTGGCGAAGCAATTGATTGCTTGGGGCAAACAGGTGTGGGTGTTTGGCTCCATACGGGAGCAGTCCCTGGGCGAGGAAATCACGGGCATCGCCGGCAAGCGCGTGGTGAATTTATGCGGCAGCACCCGGCTGGAAGATGTGGTGGATCTGCTGGCACTGGCGGAAACCGCGGTTACCAACGACTCCGGCCTCATGCACATCGCCGCTGCCGTCGGCGTCAAGCTGGTGGCGATCTACGGTTCTTCTTCGCCGGATTACACCCCGCCGCTTTCTGACAAAGCCGACATGGTGTACCTGCGACTCGAATGCAGTCCCTGTTTCCAGCGGGAATGCCCGCTGAAACACCTAAATTGTCTGCAGCAAATAACAGTGGATGAAATTCAGCGGCGGTTCTAATCTAATTTTGTGCGGCCTGCGACCGTGAATTATTCAAGATAACGGGGTTCCGCCCCCGCACGATAGGTCCCTTTCTTAGTCCGCGCAAAGACAAGGGACGAAAGAAACGCGCCCCCAGAACACCACCGTCTGCGGCGGTTCCCGGCGCGCTTCCCTCCTTCGGGCCTTGGCAGACGGTATTCTCCGCTGCGCATCCTGCTCCGCGGAAAGTCCAGGCCGGACATCCCTGTGCGGCCGCTCGAAGCGGTGCTTCTCGTCCCTGCACCGCTGCGAAGGCTCGCCATCCATGGCTTCGCCCGCTACGCGGCCTGTTTCCTGTGCTTCGCTCCTGCTTCGCTTGGAAACTGGGCATACCTTCCTTGATATGCCCGCTCGATGCTTCGCATCTCGCCCTCACTCAGTCCAGTGCTCGGCGACGTTCAGGAGGTTTAAGAGAAGAGAATGAACGCTCGCGCATGAATGCGGGCATTTCTTGATTACCCGTGGATAACGCCGAGCCTCGCAGCGCCCGGAGGGAATAGCCCTTCGCAAAAGGGACGGGGCAAGGGATTGCCCCGTCCGCGCGATCGACACAGGGATGTGTCGTGAGTGCGGCCCCGAGGACGTGAGCAGCGAGGAAACGCGCTTGAAATTGAATGGTCTTCCATTCAATTTCAGGCAAGCGCGGAATCCCCGGGGGGATGGTTTTGGTGACTTTTGCCGAAACAAAAGTCACCTGCCGTGCGGGGGCGGAACCCCGCTATAAAAAATAACATGGCCGTAGGCCACACAAAAATGAAAATAATCAGGCGCGTCGTACATCCGCAATGTCCACGACCGCCTGCTGTTCCACCAGCGCCCGCAGGGTGATGTCTCCGAGAACGCTGTCAACGGTATGGTCGAGTTTTTTCATCACCTCGTCCACGGAAGCTACCACGTTCAGATAGCGATCCACGTCCTCGGCGCTGGATGGATTACGCCGTATGGCGTTGATAATGTCCCGGAGCATGATGGTGCCCATATCGCGGGCCGGTACGTAACGGCGGATGCGCCCGGAAACCAGCATCACCAATCCGCTCTCGCGTAAACGGCCCAGCACATCCAGGATGGTGTCGGTGGGTACGCGCAGGCGGCGCGCCAACTCTTCCCGGGACCAGGGCTGCTTGCTGTCGTAGTAGCAGCGGCCGATGAGATACATGATGTGCAATGCCAGCCGTTCCAGGGTGCGCCCACCCACATCCTGGTGGCCGTGGCCATGGCGTACCAGTTCCGGATTCTGCACGTAGAATGCCACCTGCGCACCCATGAACAGAATCAGCCAGCACAGATACAGCCATGCCATGAACATGATGAGGATGGCGAAACCGGAATAGATGACGGTGAGACGCGTGGAGGACACGGTCAGGGCCGCGAACGCCCAGCTGGCGAATTCCCACAGGACACCGGCAAAGGTGCCACCCGCGAGCGCCGAGCGAAACTGCACGTGGGTATGGGGCACGAACGCGTAGATGAAGGTGAAGGCGGCGATGACCAGCAGGTACGGTAGCAGCTTGATGCCGACGATCAGCAGCGGACCCAGAGGCGCGATGTCCTTGATGTGTTGGGCCATGGTGTGACTGCTGACCGTGGCGGTGATGGCGAGCGCCAGTATCAGCAATACCGGGCCGATGAGCAGCACGCTCAGGTAATGGCTGAAGCGCTCGCCGAGGGTACGCACCTCGCGCACGCGCCAGATATAGTTGAGGCCGGATTCCAGCTTTTGCACCAGCGATACCACGGCGTACAGCAGCACCAGCAGGCCGATGACGCCCAGCACACCGGCCTTCACGTTGTCCACGAAGTTGATGATCTTCCCGGAGATCTCCTCGCCTTTTTCACCCAGCGGCGCGAGGAAATCGAACAAGAACGGTTCCAGGCTTTCCTGTACGCCAAAAGCCTTGAGAACCGAAAACACGAAGGCCAGCAGCGGCACGATGGCGAGCAGCGTGGTATAGACGAGGCCGGTGGCGCGCAGCGTGATTTCACCGCCGGTGAAATCCTGGATCAGGATATGCAGCATGCGCGCCCAGAAGATCAGAAAACGCTTGTGCCATGGCATGGCACGCGAGTCACTGTGCCAGATATATCTGTCAAAGGCCTTGAGGATTCTGCTCAGCACGGACCGCTCGCTTTGTTCTCTGGAGCCTTATTCTAGCCTCAGGCGAGGCGCCGGCGGTCCAGGCGGGTGATGAATTCACCCAGCAGAATGTGGTACAGGCGCTCCTTGAGTACCGCATCCTCCACGCCGGCCTCCATGTTGGGATTGTCATTGACCTCGATGACGTAGATTCCCTGGGCGCTCTGCTTGATGTCCACACCGTAGAGCCCGTTGCCGATGAGTTTCGCGGTTCTGAGGGCCGCGTTCATGATTTCCTTGGGCACCTCTTCAACCGCCAGGGTGCGGGAATCACCATCCTTGAAACGCCCGCCGCCCTCGTGCTTGAGGATCTGCCAATGGTTCCTGGACATGTAGTACTGGCAGGCGAACAGCGGCTTGTGGTTGAGGATGCCGATGCGCCAGTCGAAGGCGGTGTACACGAATTCCTGGGCCAGAATCAGGTCCGATTCCTCGAACAGTTTGGCTGCCAGCCGCTTGAGTTCCTCCCGGTCGTTGGCCTTGTGCACGCCCAGGGAGAAGGAGCCGTCCGGTATCTTGAGCACGATGGGGAAGGGGATTTTATCCGGCAGCATATTCACCGTATCTTCGGACACGATCACGGTCTTGGGCCGTGGGATGCGATGGGAACGCAGCAGCTCCGCAAGGTAGATCTTGTTGGTACACTTGAGAATCGAATTCGGATCGTCAATCACCACCATATCTTCGCTCTCGGCCTTGCGCGCGAAACGGTAGGTGTGATTATCGATGCCGGTGGTTTCACGGATGAACAGCGCGTCGTATTCAGGCAGCTTCACGTAATCCTTGCGTTCGATGATTTCCACATTAATGTCCAATTCCTTGCCCGCGCGCATCAGCCGCGAGAGGAAGCGCTGATCCGAGGGCGCCATGGGGTCCGCATAGTTGTATAGCACCGCCAGATCGTAACGTGCCGAGTTGCGCGCCCGTGGCGTTTGCCAGCGTTTGCTGAAATAGCTGTTGAGGGCGGAGGCAAAGCGTTCGCGCTGCACGTCGTTGAGCTGGTTGAGGTGGAAAGCCTTGATGCGGCTGATGGACCATTTTTGGTCGCGTTCGAACTCGATGCGCAGCAGCGGGCAGGGGAAGATATCGAATATTTGTCCACCCACTTCCTCGAGCATCGGATCGCTGCATTGGCCGAAGAACACGTTGATGCCGTAGCTGTCGCGCACCAGCCGGCGCAGACGCTTCTGCACCGTGTAGTCGAGATCACTGGATTCAAGCTGATACAGGGATTTCTTGCTGAGCTCGGAAATGGTGCGCACGCTCGGCACCACCTTGTGGCGGCGCGCCTCCGCCAACAGCGAGCAATAGTAGCCGGTGCTCAGATAATTGTAGCTGCGGCACAGGTTGATGACCTTCATGCCTCTTTGCGCGAAGTACTCGTGCTGCGAAAGATAATCCTTGGCCAATACGATGGCATGATGCGGAAATTCCGGCTGCCAATCGCCGCGATTCTCCACCACGATGATGTGGGTGGGCGCGGTTTCAGATCGGGGAGGTTCGCTGGTCATGAAGCTCTATGCACGGCGTGGGCAACCTGATCGGTTGCATGCAGGCGTGTTGTCAGCGGTTTTTCCATGCGCAGCGCATCCATGTGATCGGCGTAATAATCCAGATACGTGCCGAACTCGCGATAGCCCATCTTTTCATATAAACGGGCGGCGGCGTGATTGTCCTTGCGTAACTCCAATTGCACGCTGGCGGCGCCGCGCCCGCGGGCGGCATCTTCCGCCGCCGCCAACAGCGCACGGCCAATGCCGCGGCTGCGATGCTTGTGATCAATGGCCAGGGAATACAGCCGCGCCCGCGGCGAGCGCGCGTGAAAACGCAGCAGCGCGTAACCGCGCAACTGCTTGTGCTCCTCATCCACCAGCAGGATCGCGTTGCCGCGCGTGAGCAGGTAATGAAAGCTGCGGCGCGAGAGATGGTCGCTGTCGAAATTGCGGGTTTCAAGCTGAACCAGGGCGTCCAGGTCGCTCAGGTTCGCGGGGCGGATCATGCGGAGGAGGTGGGTTGGGGGTGGGTGTGTTTGCGTGTAGCCACCATGATGACACCGGCGGCCTTACGCGTCGAGGGCCAGGGGCGGCTCGTCCAGCAGCGGCAGCTGTTCCCGCAGCACCTGGATGTGTTCTTCCCAATAGCGCGGCGCATCGAACCAGGGGAAGGCGCGCGGGAAGGCCGGGTCGTCCCAGCGGCGCGCAATCCAGGCGGCGTAGTGGATCATGCGCAGCGTCCGCAGGGCCTCGATGAGCCATAGTTCCGCCGGATTGAAGTCCGCGAACTGCCGGTAACCGGCCATCACGTGACCGAGCTGGCTTTCCATGTCCGCGCGCGCACCGGAGAGCAGCATCCACAAGTCCTGCATCGCCGGGCCGCTGGCGCAGTCGTCGAAATCCACGAAGTGCGGGCCGGCGTCGGTCCACAGCACATTGCCCGGATGGCAGTCGCCGTGCAGGCGGATGCAACGGGTCGCATCCACCCGCGTGAAACAGCGTTCCACGCCGGCCAGCAGCAATTGCGTCACTTCCCGATAGCGGGGCGCGAGTTCCGGCGGCAGGAAACGGCTTTTCAGGATGAATTCCCGGGGTTCGTGTCCCAGGGCCTGCGCATCGATGCGCGCGCGGTGTTCAAAACGGCGCACCGCGCCGACCGCGTGCAGGCGACCGAGGAAGCGGCCCAGCCATTCCAGTTGGTTGGGCTGTTCCAAGTCCGGTGCCCGCCCACCCTGGCGGGGAAACAAGCTGAAGCGGTAACCGGCGTGTGTGAGTAAAGTGTCGCCGCTGGCGTCGGCGAGCGGTGCCACCACCGGGATCTCGGCTTCCGCGAGTTCTTTCAGGAAGGCATGCTCCTCGAGGATGGCGGCATCGGACCAGCGCGCAGGGCGGTAAAACTTGGCGATCAGTGGCTTCTGATCCTGGATGCCGATCTGATAGACGCGGTTCTCGTAACTGTTGAGGGCCAGCAAAGTACCGTCGGTGCGCCAACCGACGGACTCGACCGCTGTCAAAATGACATCGGGTGTTAAATCCTGATAGGGCGTGGCGGAGACGGCTTCGTTCATGCCGCCAGTCTATCGGAATCCGTATCTTTCCCGTCATTCCCGCGCAACCGTCGCGGGCATGGCCCGCTCCTACGAGGGGACAAGATAATTGTAGGAGCGGCCCATGGCCGCGACCCACGTCAATCGGTCGAAGCGGAAGCGGGCGCGGTGCCGAGGGTCACGATGGTGTACTGCTTCGAGAGTTTCTCGAAGCGCGGGTCGTCGTGCAGCTGCACGTACTCCAGATTGATGGCGAGATCGTTGCAATACATTGGAAAGGCGGCACAGTAGCCGGGCAACATCCGTAGGGCGGTGTCCTTTTCGCCAAGCGCTAGATAAAGTTGCAGCAGGTTGCCTTGCGCCTCGGGGCTGATGTCGGCGTGGTGCAGCGTGTTCAACGCCGCCAGCGCCTTGGAACGCAATGCTGGTTTCAGCAACGCCTGATAGGTCAATCGGCCGGCATCCAGCAGTTGTTTGTCCAACGCAGTCGCCGGCTGCACGAGATCGAACGCATTGACCGCATCCTCGCCGCGCTGCATCTGCGTATAGGCAAAGGCGAGGTAGAACGCGGAATCGTTTTCGTGCGGCGACAGTCTGTTCAGCGTCCGTGCCGAGGCCAGCACCCTCGGCCAGTCGCGCAGATCTTGATATTGTCCAGTAAGTCCATCCAGCTCTGGCGCGCTGCTTGGATCGAGCCGTACGGCTTCCTGATCCTGCACCAGTCCTTGCGCGAGCGGCAACACGTTGCCGTAGTCGTGATGTGCGAGCGCATTGTTGGGGTCGAGCGCCAGCGCCTGCTCGAATTCCGCCTTGGCCTCGGCGATGCGGTTGTCGTTTGCATCCGCAGTGCCCAGTGCCACCAGCGCGTTGACGTTGTGTGGGTCCAGCGCCAGCGCCTTCCCAGCCGCCGCGCGTATCTTGGGCAGGGCTTCCTGCAAGGGCAGCGTCGTGATTTCCGTTAACCGTATATAGATGGTCGCCAGTCCGGCCCAAGCATCGGCGTAGTTCGGATCGAGCTTCAGCGCCTGCTGGAAATCCTCCTGCGCGGCTTGCGTATCCGCCGCCGTGTAGCGGTCTATCGCCGCAATGCCCTTCAGATAAAGTTCGTGCGCTGCGGGGTTCTGCGTCGGTGCCACCTGCATGCCGGCGAACTTCACCTTGAGCGCCCCGGCGATCGCCGCGGTGATCTGGTCCTGCACTGCAAAGATGTTCTGGAAGGAATCATCGTAATGCGCCGACCACAATTGCTGCCCGGTGACGGTGCTGACCAGCTCCACCGACACCCGCACCGCCTCGCCTTCGCGCTGGATGCTGCCATCGAGGATGTGCGCGACATTCAGCGCCTTGCCGATCTCGGCGGGTGACTGCTTGCTGGTTGAGAATCTGGATGCGGTATCCCACGCGATCACCGTGAGGCCAGTGTTCTGACCCAGCGCGCCGGTCAATTCCTCGGTAATGCCGTTGCTGAAGTACGCCTGCTTCGGGTCATCGCTCAGGTTGGCGAATGGCAGCACCACGATGGAGTCGGCGGGCGGATTGAAGAAGGGCGCGGCCTGCTCGGCCGCCACGCGCGCCTCATGCCGTTCGGAAAAGCGGAAGGCGTAAATTCCGGACACTACCACCGCCGTGATGACCACGGGTGTGACCACGGCGCCGAGCTTCCAGTGGCGCCGCTGCCACTGGGTCTGTGCGGCCGGGTCCGTGGGCTTGACCAAAAGCCAGGCCAGCACGATGGCCACCGGAAACCCCGCAATCAGGATGATGATGACGGCGGGCACCGCCGCCGACCAGCCGAAATACGGGAAGGCGCGCGCTACCACCTGGATCAACACCGCAATGGCCGTACCGTAACCCACCGCCACCCGGTAGCTGTGGTGCTGCTTCAGGCGGGCAAAGAAGCCCGGCCGGTTGCTGTTTTCCGTGCTGTCCACGTTGCCCCTCCGCGCGGGATTATGCCCGAATCCAATAGTGTAGGGTGCGCCTGCGCACCGGTTCATACACACCGGGTTGCAGTGAAGCTCCACACTTCCGTCCCTGGCCATTCCCGCGAAGGCGGGAATCCAGGAGAATCAATTATCCGGACCCGCGCTTCCTGCCTTCACGCGGACCGGCTTTGCGGGGTGACAAATCAATCGGAGCTTCCTCGGGGCCATGTCGCAATATCCGCAACGCATTGTCTGTCTCACGGAGGAAACCACCGAGACGCTCTACCTGCTCGGCGAGCAGTGGCGCATCGTGGGCATTTCCGGTTTCACCGTGCGCCCGCCGCAGGCACGCAAGGAAAAACCCAAGGTGTCGGCCTTCACCAGCGCCAAAATCGAAAAGATTCTGGAACTCAGGCCGGACCTAGTGCTGGGTTTTTCCGACATCCAGGCGGACATTGCCGCGCAACTGGTGCGCCACGGCGTCGAGATGCACGTTTTCAATCAGCGCACCGTGGCGGAAATCCTGCGCATGATTCTGATGTTGGGCGGCATGCTCGGCTGTGCAGCAAAAGCACAGGCATTGGTGGATCGTCTGCGACAAGGTCTGGATGGGGTGCGTGCACAGGCGGACAAACTGCCGCAGCATCCGCGCGTGTATTTCGAGGAATGGGATAGCCCGCAGATTTCCGCCATCGCTTGGGTATCGGAGCTGATCGGCATCGCCGGCGGCCAGGATATCTTTCCGGAACTGGCGCAGCAATCCTTGGGCAAGCAGCGTATCGTCGCCGATCCCCGGGAAGTCGTGCGGCGTCAGCCGGATATCATCATCGGCTCTTGGTGCGGCAAGAAATTCCAGCCGCAAGCCGTCGGCACGCGGCCCGGATGGCAGGCCATTCCGGCGGTGCGCCATGGCGAGTTGCACGAAGTGAAGTCCTCCATCATCCTGCAACCGGGTCCAGCGGCATTGACGGATGGTGTGCGAGCCCTGCAGAGGATATTTAGCCATTGGCTGGGAACCGGCATCGCTGCCCGATCTGATCGGGCATCAAGAACCTGAGACGGAGAGTGCCAGGTGTTCCGCAAGAAGAAAAAACCGCCGCCCCATGAGGCGCTTTTATTGCTGCATCACTCGATCGTACGAGATATAGGGAAATCCCTTTCCAATCTTGGTATTAATCTGCTCTTGGGTTTTATCGCTTCCTTGATGATACTGCATCTGCATCAAGGCGCTTACCCGTCTTTCCAGAACTACATGACCGGCGCCGTCAGCCCGGATATTGTTCTGGTCCTGACGCCGATATCCATGATTTTGATCGGCGTCGAATTCCTGTTTCTGGCGTTTGCGCCCTATGAGAAAGGCCGGGTGCCGCGCTTTTTCACCGGCCTGATCCTGGGCGTCAAGGATTCCATCGTGGTGGTCTCGGGCTTGTCCATGGGCATGGCCTGCGCCACCTTCTTACAAAATCCCTATACTGCCTGGAGCGCTTTCCTGATCGCCATGTTCTATTTCGTGATCGCTTTTTTTCTGGCGTTCATCTGTTTTGCGCCGTTCTATACGGATCTCAACGGCCTCAAGAGCCGCATAGCCTTCATCATCGTGGGCGCAAGTTTCCTGTTGCTTGCCATCTATTATCCGTATCTTTTCAGCGAGATCTCCTGGCTGGGTCAGTGGGTTTATCCAGCGCATCTGCCGTGAATCTTCCCGAATCGTCGGGCGTCAGAAATCACCGGCGTTACCGTCGGCGTTGACTGAAGGTTTGCTGGGGCTGCCAGGGGTTATTTTGTGCCGTGCCAGTCGTTGATGTGACAGGGAGCAGGTTGACGATAGCGCTGCTGCGGCAGGAAGCGCAGTGTTTTGGGATCCCAATGATAGGTTTCCGTGTTCAACGTCCGGGCGGTGGAAGGTCGCGGAGACTGGGAGCCGTTTTTGAGATACGGATAGACCGCGCGTGTTCCGCTAATGCGGACGGTCAAGCCATGGCCGCTGTAGCTCACAGCATAGATTTCGGAGACAAACATTTTGGGTGCCTTGCCCGAGCCTGGCACATTCAGGCCCTGATTGAAACCGTGGCGCCACAAGGAAATGATTTCGCCGTTGTGCAGGGCGGCGATCTCAACTGCGTCGTGCACGCAATTGTCTGTTTCCCGGCCAACGTACTGGAGCATCACGGTTTGCCCCAGGCCGGGCAATACTGGTCCGGCGGCTAGCTTGCCGATGGCGCCGGTTGCACGTCCGGCGATCGGCCGGCCGTCGCAACGTGCGGCGAACAGTGCGCCCGCTTCCGGTGACAACCACGCCAGCCCAATCCAGTTCAGGCGTGGTCGTTCGGTTTGGAACACCTCGATGGGGTGATAGATCAGTGAGTTCTTCGGACTGTAGTGCAGGTCTGTTCGCGGGTATGCGGATTGGAACCAGGCGATCAGTGTCTGCGGTTCAGGTGTGTGACAGATCTCCGCGGCC
>DAHUYB010000065.1 GCA_027315405.1 Gammaproteobacteria bacterium
TTCTAGGATCTGGGAATCCGTGGTCAGCAGGTTTTCGGCGTCGGAACGGTGGGATTTCAGCACCGAACGCTCATAGGACGGATAGGCAATCGCCGCGATGATGCCGATGATGGCCACCACGATCATCAGCTCGATCAGGGAGAAGCCACCGCTGCCCGAGTAATGATCCTGGTTCGCTTTCATCACCACTTCGATATTCATTGTGATGTTGGCGGCAGCACCACGATGGTGGTGATCTGGGATGCGGGATTTACAACCGGACCATTTGCAATGAACTGTATTTTCATCCCAGCTTGCAGGCCGCCGATGTTTTTTACAGCTCCACTTACATAGGCGGCCTTGGGCGAAATCTTGTAGATATGACCGTTCACAGTGACCGTATGGCTGGCGTAGTTGACGGCCTGAACCACGCCGCTGCTGATGTTTTCCGGGGGAACCGCGTAGCTTGCGAATGCCGCCGGGCACAGAGCCATGCCCATGAGCAGCCCAACCGCAACCCGCAGACCGTATATAGGTGACTTCAACATAGTTCAACTCTCCTGTTATGGCTTCTGGATACTCGCACTAGTTGGGAATTTCCCGCCAGGATTCACGCTGATTCGGCGGGCCGGCCTGGCCCACGGATTTAATCATGCCATTGGATTCCGACACCAGTTTCACCGCCTTAACGTCGCCCAGGCTTGCGGAGATGATGGTCGGCGAGGCGGAATACACCGTACCCACGTACAGGCCCACGGGGTTGCTGCCCCCCACCTGATCGCCGGAATCCAGTTTGCCATCATTGTTGAGGTCCAGTTCTGGATTCGGGAAGCTGCCGCCGTTTTTGTAATTCACGGCTAGCAACCAGGATTGTCCGCCAACCGCGCAACTGTTGGTGCTGGGCACGTAGGTGGTGAATACCACCGCTTGGTTTTCAAGCCGCGGATTGGCAACCACGCGTTCACCCGAGATGGGCAAATCTTCATACCAGCCCAGCTTAGTGGTCCAGTCAATGGGCGCATTGGTCACCGTCCGAACAATAGTCCCCGATGGACCAGCCATTGGCGCAGACAGGGTCTGTTGCACCAGGTTGCTGCGGGTGGCAACGAAGGACAATCCGGGTTTATCCCACACCCCATAGAAAGTCTGGGTACTGGTGGTGCTCAAATCCGGTGTCCCCAGGAGCTGGCCAGTACCAAAATACACAATAGTGCCGGAGTCCAGCGGGAAGTTGGGATGCAGTGACACCACCGGCGTCACCGTGATGGGTTGGGGGTTGCCGGAACTATCCCGCGCCTGGAACAGCAATTGCACGCTCCAATTGGAGGGGTTGGGATCGGAGATGTTTACCTTCCACAGATTGCCCTGCAAGTCGCCGGCATACACGGTGTCATCCGGCAATGAGATGGCGCCACCGCTGTTCAAGGCCACCGGACTTGAGAGGCCATTGGGCAAGCTGGTGTTGCACGGATTAGGCGTGACCGACTTGCAAAGATTGATACGCGTCAGGAGGGCGCCGGTCTGGGCGTTTACCGCATACAGGTATGGATTGCCGTCGCTGTTGTTGTAACCAGAGCCGAAGAACACCGCAAAACTGGAACCCGTGGCGTTGGTGCGGGCAATGAAGGGTTGGCTGTAGGTGAAACCCAGATAGGGATCGGTGAACTCCCACAGCACGTCGGACGCCAATGTGGATTCGCTGGTGATGGCCGCGGGATCGGTCACATCCAGAGCATAAATGCTATTACCACCCGCGTTCAGACCTCCCACCAACAGCGTGTGCCAGCTGTTGTCGCTGAACTGCACATCGCCGGAAGTGGGCGAGCCGTCCACGAAGAACTGATGTTGTTGGTTGTAAGTAGGCTTGGTGAGGCGTATCAGATTCGTGAACACGCCGTTGGGAACGTAGGCAAATTTTTCGTCGCCGGTGACCGGATCTATAGCATGCAGCATGCCGTCATCGGCGCCCACATAAATTACCGACGCACGATTGGCTTGGGCCAGTTCGAAACTCACATAGGACGGATCCTGATACGGTCCGTTGGGCGGACCCACGAACAACGGGTTACTGTCGACGATGTCGCCGAGCACGTGGCTGCGATCACGGTAACTGCCGCCGTTGTGGATTTCCTGGGAATGGTCACCGCGCAGATAGGCCACCACATTCTGGATGGTGGCGTCGGTGCTGCCGAGATCCAGGCCGAGAGTGGTGGATTGGGTGATACCGGAGCCGCTGCCCCATTCGAAGGGCACACCGCTGGCGGATACCGGATTCCAGGTGGCAATGATCCGGGTGGCCGGTGTTTGGGTATCCAGTTGGGTCTGGCTAGACCAACTGGGCGTAGTGGTATTCACGCTACCGTTGGAAAGGATCGGATAGGCCACCAGATTGCCGGTCCAGTCCTGATACGGGGTATCGGCGGAAGTGAACTGGGCCTGGTAGGCCACGGCGCCGGCCTTGAGGCCGGTGGAATTCACCGCCGCGGAACTGGTGGACATATTGGCCGCCTGGATGGCGGTCAGAATCGCGGTCATATCCAGGGCCACCTGGGCGGGACTGGTAGCGGCGTAGTAATTGCCGGTCTGGCCCGCGACCGCCATGGCCGTGAGGGTGGCGGCGGCCTGGGGATTCTGGGTCGGATCCACACCGGCGCCCACGCCGATGATGTAAGTCTTGACCGGATTGGCGCTGCCCGCGAGGGCCGTCAATTGGCTGATGGTATCCGTGAGCGCTTGGTCGTTGGTGCTGTTGAGCGAACCGTCAGCATTGAAGGTAGCGGTGACACCGTAACCAGCGGCGGATTGACTGCCCAGCGGCGGCCAACTGTTGCCATCCAGATCCTCGGTGGGCAGACCATCGGTAATCATGATGACGTAGCGCTGCGGCGGACAGCCGTTGCTGGAAGCTGGGTTGGTATTGAAGTACGCGAGTGCCTTGGAGAGTAATCCTGCCATGGGTGATTGCACGGCCAGCGCCTTGATCTCGCTGGTGCCGGTGTTGTTGGTTTCCGGTTGCAGGTAGGGAGTGAACTTGTTGATGACCGTCTGGATTTGGGCCGGCGTGGGATTGTTGCCGGCGCTCTGCAGCGACAGTATCAAGTTGCCGGTGGTGGCGCTCTGGGAATTTACGTAATAACCAAAACCCCGCTGTATATACATGGTCTGGGGTTGATACGGCACAAAACCCGCATTCGTGGGTCCGGTGACCGGTGCGCAGGCATTGATCTCGCTGGGGTAGCTGACCGTGATGTTGCCATTATTGTATTGGGCCAGCGATCGATAGGGAGGAAAGGGTGTGGTCGGATTAGTAGCGCCGTACACCAGGCACACCGGCGAAAGACCGCCGGCATAGAGCACGTCGTTGACGGTTGGATCGTCGCTGGAAAACTGCACCAGCATATACGGCATGCTCAACAGCTGCGAGCCCAGCAGGCCGACCATGTTATTGCAATCCGTATAGACACTATTGCCGGTGGGCACGTTGTAGCAGGGATTGTTGATGTATTCGCCCAGTGGCGGGGCGGGGGTGTTGGTGGCGGAGAATGTGAATCCGCCGGTATTGCTCATCACATACAACCAAGTTGTGTAATAAGCAGGACCGCCGGTGCTGTAATCCAGCAGGCCAAAATCCGTGTTGCCGACGAAAGAATCCAGAATCGCCTGTACGGATTGCTTGGCTACATTCAGGCGGCTCGGTGAGTTGTCGCACAAGTAGGCGCCGCAGGTAACCGTGTAAGGTTGTGAACTGCCGGTTGCACCGCCGGTGACCGGGGGGGTAAAGCCGCTGGGTACAGTGAAATCCACCGGCGAGCTGGAGGCATTGAGCTGTGAGGGTACCGCGCTCATGCCGGAGCCAGTCATGATGGCGCCGGACAGATCGCCGTCCACGGACTGGGAATTTGGGATCGCCAACAGCACCTGCGGATGCGCCGGCGATACCAGCGTCAGGGGAATGTTGGAGATGGATACCAGCGGTGTGGCTGCCAGCGCCGGCAGAATACCCACGACAGTGGTCAGCAGTGCCGCCATGGCGGTCCATGCGGTCTTTGCCAAGGCAGGTTTTATTGCCGCACGCCCGATCATGCCGTCACCTCACGCGCTGCCGCGAAATTATCTACAGCAACACAATTAAGCTCGTTCATGGGGTCACCACGCTCTGCAATATCACATGGGTGGTTTGATCGCCGCCGGTGGCGTACACGGTGATGCGGTATGGCTGTACCGGTGGCGTGCCAGAGTTGCTCTGCTGCACTAAATTGGATCCGGGCGGCGCTACCGGAGGCAATTCCTCAATGATGAACACCGGTTGCTGAGTGAGTTGGCCCGGAATAGTCAGGCCCGGGACCGGTGTGGTGATGGGCAGTGCGCTGGCCCACACATTCGGCAGGGTCCAGGCGGAGGTCCAGGGGACTCCGCCGCAGCAATCGGATAACATATAAAGTCCATTGGCATTGCCGGCGTAATCCGCATTGTTCCAGAGATTCTGAAGGATGCCACTGTAAGCAGCACTCAGACCGGACTCGGCGGCCTCGAAAGCCAGCTGGTGGTTGCGGGCATTGCCGGCCATGCGTTCTTCCAGCATGGTGCTCTGGGCTGCCGCCAAGCCGAGGATGGTGAGCAACAATAACAATATCAGTGCCACGATCAGTACAAAACCGCGTTGTGTATGCTGAGGAAAACCTGACAATGGTGGGCGCGGAGTCATGACGATGTCCCCAATTGGTTTATTGCAAGCGATTACGGATAGCGATGGTGGCGGTAAATAGCTTTCGCAGGCGCGTGTCTGCTGGAACCGTGAAGCGGGTGCCGAGCAGGTCGTAGGTGGGTGCGACCGATGGCAGTGGCATGGCGCCCAGGTTGCTGCGCGCCAGCAGCGCGATCCGCGCGCTCACCACTTGGCTCCAGTCACCGGCGGTATCCACCGCTGCCGCCGTCTCATATTCCGTGGGAGCATGACCACCGGTGAGATCCACGCCATAGAGCACTTGCATGTTCTCCACCTCAGGCACCAGTTCTTCATAGGAGAAACCATTCGCTTGAGTCGTGTCGGTGGCCGCCTGGAACAGTGCGGGGGCCCCATCGTTTCCCTGACCAATGAAGAACACCACCGTCGTGGGCGCCAGCATCACCTGGGCTCCCACATAAGCGGCGGGCAGGCCTTGGATTGCATTGCCGGGGGTGACACTGTTTCCCGTGTTGTGCACTACGTTGGTGCCGCCGCCGTTAACCTGGGTGGCTTGCAGCACCACCGCACTCAGGCAGTTGGTAATTACCAATAATTGTCCTGTCTGAAGACCACCGTTGGTGTTGATATTGAAATCAGCGGAAGGGCTGCCTGGCGAAGGGCTGCCGGGGATGGAGGTGATATAGACCGGGTCGTTCCCTTGGCTGAAACGCACCACCAGTACGTCGGTGCCTGGTATCACCCGGTTCTGCAAGGTGCTGTCAAGCGCGGGCGACCAATCGGCGGTATTGGGATCAGGATTGGGATTTTCCGACGGCATAGTTGGCGGGACCGGATAATTATTGCTTGGAGCAGTGCCGACGTAATCGTAGCCCGATATGGCGGTAGTGAAGTCGTAGGGCAGATTGGAGCCCGCAAGTGGATTCAGGTAGTTGACCACCTGGGCACTCGTAGCACAACCCATGTAACCCGCCATGCGCACGTCATTGCGGATAAATCCCAGAGCGAAACGCCCGCTTTCCTGCACGTGGCTGATGGCGGTATTGACGCCGTAGCCTTGGCGGCTGGAAATGAAAATGGACAAAGCACCGGCCATCAATATCAGACCTACGACCATGGCGATCATGAGTTCAATCAGCGACAAACCGGTTTGCCTGACGTGGGCGGAGTGTTGGTTGGGGCGCATGACCGGCATTCCTGGCTACAGCACCGAGCTCACGCTCAGACTGAACGTGGTGGCTGTCGGTGCGCCGCTTTTTTGCAGGCTGTCATGCGCGCGGCTGTCGTTCCACAGAAGCGTGATGGTTACCAGAGTGACGCCACCGTTATTGGCGGAAGTTATGCCGCCGCGGCCCTGAGGCAGCAGTCTGGCCAGGTTATATTCCCACTGTCCCAGGTCATAAGCCGCCAATGCCGTGGAGTCGCAAGTGGCGTTCGTGCAGGTGGCGGGATTGCCGGCGGTGGAGGCAGACGCCGGCAAGGTGATGTTATACAGGCCGTTGTCCGCCGCCATCTGATTGGCGCGCATGCGGTCAATGATGTTGTAAGCGAGCGCTGTACCCTGGGTACGCATGTAGGCGCTGTCATTGCTTTTCAAAGTAGTGCTGATCATGGCGGCGATGCCCAACAGGCCCACTGACAGGATCACCAGCGCAATCAGCACTTCCAGCAGACTGAAACCGGCGGCGTGCTGCGGATGGCTGGAGGATGTGTGGTTTGTTGGATCGACGGACATGCTGTCATTACCTCATGGGCACGTAAGCGGCGTGCTACCGTTAACCTGATAACCCACTTTAGCTGCGCCTTCGGCGCTGCCGGTAGCGATCAGATTGATGGAATGCGCATACACCGGGCCGCGCGAGTCACACAAGGTGAAGTTGATCGGAGCCGCTGGCGTGGGCGCGAGGGTGCCATTTTCCTGGAAGGTGAAGTTATAGCCGCCGTCGCTGGTGAAGGTGTTATTGCCGCTGATAGCCGGGAACACACGGATGATCGGGTTGGTGACACCGGGCGGCAGAGTGTTGTAATAAAAGACCACCCAGCCGTTGGCCCAAGACGTGCCACCGCAGCTGGTGTCGCTGCCGGCACAGATGCTGACATCGGCGGCGGATTTTATGGCTTCGCTGCGCGCCAGCATCAGACTGGTAAGCAGGTTGTTGAGCTGGGAAATATCCCGATCATTTTTGATGCTGGCGCTGAAATCCGGCAGCGCGACGGTTGCAAGAATGGCTACGATTGCCACCAGCACCAGCAGTTCAATCAGCGTAAAGCCGTGTGTGCGTGAAATAGTTTGCATGTACGAAATATAGACGCACTGTGGATAATAGTGCCGCCAAGGTGATAAGCGTACGGAATTTAACGATGAACGGTTCTTTGAGCAGCAGACGGTTTATTTATGTAAATTATGATGCGCGCTCGCGGAAATTGCGGATTTACATGCTTATGACAAACCCCTAGAGGCATCTAAGAAAATACCTTCGAGTCCACTGCTAGTTTGACCGATATTGTGAGTGATGCACGTTCCATAGCGTTTTGCTCCTTCAAGGAATGTGTGTCTTTGTGTTCGACGTCTGGAAAAAATACCGCGTTGATATTTTTATATCGGCTGATTGCCAGCGGCGGTTGTATTGCATTGCAGCTCCCTGCAATTCATTTGCTCAGGTGCAAAAAAAGGCCGGCGAGCGCCGGCCGGAGACGGGAATCCCAGGGTCTCAGGAACCCCAGCAGGCGGGGTTACTGGCGCCGACGGAATTGGTGGCGGTTTTATTGCCGGTTTGGTCAATGCTGAAGGTCTTGCAGTCAGTATCGTTGAGCTGATTGCCGATGGCCGTGACCGTAAGAATATAGGTATTGGTGGTGATGACCGGAGCCGGCGACAAGGTGTAATAAGCGTATTGCGTGAAGGATACCAGCGGCGGAGCGCAGCCGGTAGTTAGCTGGTTATAGTTGAAATACTGGGTATAGCAGCGTTCTAGGATCTGGGAATCCGTGGTCAGCAGGTTTTCGGCGTCGGAACGGTGGGATTTCAGCACCGAACGCTCATAGGACGGATAGGCAATCGCCGCGATGATGCCGATGATGGCCACCAC
>DAHUYB010000068.1 GCA_027315405.1 Gammaproteobacteria bacterium
TTCTAGGATCTGGGAATCCGTGGTCAGCAGGTTTTCGGCGTCGGAACGGTGGGATTTCAGCACCGAACGCTCATAGGACGGATAGGCAATCGCCGCGATGATGCCGATGATGGCCACCACGATCATCAGCTCGATCAGGGAAAAGCCCCGCGTGTTTCCATGATGGACTTGCATATCGAGCCTCGTTACTTTCCCTGGATCCCGGCTGGTAGCCAGGTGATACTGATGATCATTTGTGGCTGATTGACGGCCTGAATAGTAGCGGCATTATTAGGCATTGGCTTCGGCGCTTGGCCGCTTGCAGTATCGCCCAGCATGAACTGGATGGGCATACCAATATTTAGAATCGAAAACGCAGCCACGCCGTTATATTTCGCGCTGGGCGAAACCGTATAAATCTGCCCATTCACGGTGATGGTGTGGTGCAGATAATCAATTTTTTGGATGAGACCTTTCCCAACCTGATCTCCGGTGTAGCCGCCCATGGCCATGACCGGTTGATTCAGGGTGACACCCAGAATCAATCCGGCCGCCAGTCCCACGAGTAACGATGCGCGTTTATAAAACATAATATGCACCTCTGCGTTCACACTGTCTTTAACAACTCTATGAGCCTCTGAACACGGTCAAAGTTACAAACTTCCGATAGTTCCTTCGATTTCGCCGCTGATAGTTGCGCTCAGCGCGGACGGAGGTTTATTGATTGCGCTCATGTTGCGGTCTTCTGAACATGAGCGCAATCACTTCTTTAATGCCGTTTCCTTACTGTATTTGCCACCAGGACCACTGGCCGGGCTGACCGCCGCGCTCACCCACGTTCATGATGGTGCCCGTGGACAGGGTGGTGAGTTTCATGACCTGGATCGAACCCAGGCTCGCCGACAGTATGGCGGGGGCGGATGCAAATACCTGCCCCAGACCGATACCCACCGGATTGAGTCCGCCCACCTGGTCGTTGCCATCCAGTTTGCCGTCACCGTTGATGTCCAGTTGCGGCTGCGGGAAGCTGCCACCGTTAGTGTAGTTCACCGCCATCAGGAAGGACGCGCCGCCCGCGGTACAGGTGGCGCCCGGCGCCGGCACAAAGGTGGTGAACACCACTTCGCCGTTGTACAGGCGCGGATCGGTGATGGCGCGCTCACCCGATTGCGGCAGATCCATGTACCAGCCGCGCTGTGTGCTCCAGTTCACACTGTTGTTGGTAATGGTGCGCACGGTGGTGGCCCCGAGTGTGGTGGTAGTCAGCACCTGCGGCTGCAACTGGCTGCGGGTCACAGTGGTGCCACTGCCGTTATCCAGTACGGCATAAAAGGACTGAGTCTGGGTCGTGGTTTGATCCGGCACGCCCAGGTACTGGCCGGTGCCGAAGTACACCACCGTGCCGCTAATGCCGGGGAAGGTCGGCGCCAGGGATACCGCCGGCGTCACGGTGATGGGCTGAGGATTATTGCTGGCATCCCGGGCTTGGAACAGCAGCGACACGACCCAGCTGCCTGGATTGCTGTTGGAAATATCCACTTTCCACAGGTTGCCCTGGAGATCGCCTGCGTACAGGGTGTCCACCGGCTGACTCAGGTTGCCGCCACTGTTGACTACCACCACGCTCGATAGGCCGTTCGGCAGGCTTGAGCTGCAGGGATTGGGTGAGACCGCGGCGCACAGATTGATGCCAGAGATGGGTGTGCCGACCTGCGATACGTCTCTCGACACGAGCTTGCCGGTCTCGGGGTTCACGGCATACAGAATCGGGTTGCTGTTGACATTGTTGTAACCCGAGCCGAAAAACACCAGGAAGCCGTATGGATTGGCGTTGGTGCTCCCGGTATCGTTGGTGAGTGCAAACACTGGCCTGCTGTAGGTAAGACCGACACGGGGGTGGGTAAATTCCCAGAGCACATCGGAGGCTAAGTTGGTTTCGTTGGTGATGGCCGACGGATTGGTCACGTCCAGGGCATAGATGCTGTTGCCGCCGTCGTTCAGTCCCCCCGCCAGCACCGTGTGCCATTTACCGTCGCTGGCGAACTTTACATCACCCGCGGAAGGCGAACCATCCACGAAGAAACGATGGGCCAGGTTGTAGGTGCTGGAGGTAAGGGTGTTGAGGTTCGAGAAGACGCCGTTGGGGATAAAGGCGAATTCCTCCTGACCGGTGAGGGCATTGAAGGCATGCAGCATGCCGTCGTTGGCGCCCACGTAGAGCATGGGTTCGCGGCTGGCAGTACTCGCGGCGAAGGTCTGGTAACTCGGATCCCCCATGTAGGGGCCGTTGGAAGCGCCGATATACAACGGGGCACTGTCCACGATATCGCCCAGGAGATGTGAGCGGTCGCGGAACGCGCCGCCGTTGTGGATTTCATTGGTGGTATCGCCGCGCAGATAATTGAGACGATTGGATCCGAGTCCATCGGCAAGACCGGTGTCGGGATCGGTGTTGAGGTCCGTCTGTTGTGTGCTGCTGAGGTCAGCTAGGCGGAACGGCACGCCGGTATTCGTCGTCGGGTTCCAGGCGGCAATCAGACGGGTTGTGTCCCAGCCCACGCCGGTGCCGGGAGTACTGGGACAGGAGGCGCTGCCGGTTGCCAGGATATCCAGTTGGCACTGTGCCGACCAAGTAGCGGTGGTGCTGACCACGCCGGTGCTGGCATTCACGGGGAAATCCTGAACATCGCCGGTCCAGTCGTGGTAGGCGCCGCTGTAACCGCTGTAGGAGGCCTGGTATACCACGGTGCCGGCATTGAGACTGCTGCTGTTGGCCGCTGCCGATACCGACGACACATTGGCGACACTGATGATATTGAGAATGGCGTTCAGATCCGCCACCACGGCGGCTGGGCTGGAGCCGGGAAAATAACCCGTGGGGCTGGCGGTGCCGGTGCCGCCGGCCACGGCCATGGCGGTGAGGGCGGCGGCGGCCTGCGGATTGAGGGTGGGATTCACTCCCGGGCCCATGCCCACCACGAAGGTTTTGACGCCGGCGGCTTTCAGCGCCGCGAGTTCGTTGATGGTGTCGGTGAGTGCCTGATCGTTGGTAGTGTTGAGTGAACCGTCCCCATTAAAAGTGGCCGTGACGCCGTAACCCACGGCCGCGGCGCTGCCCAGGGGTGGCCAGTTGTTGCCGGCCAGATCCTTGGTGGGCAGGCCGTCGGTCATGAGGATCACGTAGCGCGCCGGCGGACAGGGGCCCGTCGGCGCCGGGCCATAGCTACTGGCGGCTTTGCTGAGTATGCCGGCGATGGGCGACTGCCCGGCATTGGCGAAAATGGCGTTCTTGAAATTATTGTAATTCGGGTCGCTGCTCGGCACATTGTTTTCCGGCACCAGGTAGGGAGTGAAGGTGGCCACATAGGTTGCAATTTGCGATGGCGTCGGATTGCTCCCCGCGGTACTCACGGGCACCAGGATATTCCCGGTGGTGGCGCTCACATTACCCAGCTGCAAATAACCGCGATTGGCGTACATCACCTGCGGCGTGTAGGCCACATAGCCGGCATTGGTGGGGTACGTGTACATGGTGGGGCCGTTGAAACCGATTGAGGGCGCGGTGTTGCTATAGGACATGACCACGTTGCCCGCGTTGTAATCGCCCAGGTTGCAACCGGTGTAGGGCGAGGGTGCCGGGGCAAGGCTGCACGGAGGGTTCATGGTCGTGATGGTGCCGTCTTCGATGAACACGGGGTAGCGGGTGAAATGGCCGTCATTCGACAGGAACACGTCGTTGATGGACGGATCGTCTCCGCGGTTAGCCACCTGCATGTATTGGTAGCCCGTGAGTTGACCGAGTGTGAGCCCTACTTCAGATTTCAGGGCGTTACAGTCGTTATAAACCGCGCCTCCGCTGGGGGCTGCATAGCAGGGATTGATCACATATTGCGTGCTGCCTGTGGGTGCGGAATAGCTATTCGAGAAAGTAAAGCCACCTGGAGGGCTCATGTAGTAAGCCCAGGTCTGGTTCCAGCCCGCACCGGAGACAGAATAATCCATTAGGCCGAAGTCGGTCATGCTCGCGTAAGCACTGATCACCGAGGTAATGGAGGCCTTGGCGATGTTCAGCCGACTGGGTGCGTTGTCGCCATAGTAGGTATACGTGGTGCTGTAAGGGCTTGACGAAGGAGGAGCCCACTGCCACTCATGGCAATAATAGGTTGGAGGCGGCACACAGGGTATAACGGGCGGGCCCGAGCCAGGGCCGCAAGCCGGAGGCGGAGGCGGAGGTCCGCCGCCGGTGGAATAGGGGTGTATGCCGCCACCGCTTCCGCCACCCCCAACCAGATAACTCAAGTTGTTCAAACCCAGCAGCATGGCTGCCGGGTTCACGGCGGAAATGCCATACGGAACTGCCAAGCGGCTGGCAAGGCGCTCGCCTGAGGAATGTGACAGCATGGCGACCGGACCCGGATCGGTACTTTCGTAGAAACCATTGTTGCCGCCGACGCTCACTCCATTGTAATACCAGACTTGGCTCGAATCCCAAGTCAGAACTGACCCCGGCCAGGAATCCAAAGAAGTGCTGGGCGGAGTACCTGAGGGTTGTGGCAATGAGGTAACCCCCGGGATGGATGTAATGGGAGTGCCGGCCTCATTGTGCGAGCAATACCAATAATTGCCATAGTGGTTAGTCCCGGTCACCGTATAGGAATCAACGACCGCATTATAAGGTGCCTGACCGGCGGGCGCCGTGCTGGTACCCAAGGGCGGCGTAAAGGCCGCCGGAATGGTGTAATTCACTGGTGAAGTGGATTGGTGCAGCGCAGGATAGCTGCTCTGCGGATTGCCGGACCAAGTCATGATGGCGCTCTGGGGCGCGTTGCTGGTGAGCAGCACGTTGCCGTCGTCGCTGATGTTGTCGCTGCTGTCCATGGAATTTGAATTGGTGAGTGCGATCAACACCTGCGGATGGCTCGGAACGATGACCGTCAGCGGGGTGCTGGAGATGGCCACCATGGGCGGCGGGCTGGCGCTCAGGGCCAGGCTGGTGACGCCCGTGAGTAACACGCCGGAAATCGCCGCCACCGCGGTGGTGAGCAGCCAGGTTTTCTTGATGCGTTCGATGCTCATGTTGCTGTCCTTGAAGGCGCGGTTGCGCGTCGCTGGGTTACTTCAATCAGGGCTGGTAAGTGCTTTGCAGCATGGCCGTGGCCGTGCTGTCACCGCCGGTGCCGAAGGCGGTGATGCGGTAAAGCTGGATCGTGGGTGAACCGCCGCCGAACTGCTGCAGGCCGAGATTCCCGCCGGGTGCCGCGATCGGTGGCATTTGCTCGATGATGAATTCCGGTTGCGCGGCCACGTATTGAAGGCTTGATCCCGTGACGGCGGAATAACTGAGAACGTTGCCGGCCGTGTTCCAGAATCCCGCGACCTCCCATAAAGGCGTGGTGATCGTGGAAGGCGGCGGCGGAGCGCCCGGATTGAAAAGATAGGTGCCATTGGCGTTAGTGGTGAAGTTCGCGCACATCGCCGAACCCATCATCAGGCAGCTCTCGGCGGCGCGCAGACCGGCTTCGGCTGCCTGGAAGGCCATATCGCGGTTGCGGGTATTGCCCGCCATACGTTCTTGCAGCGACGTACTTTGGGCCGCGGCCAGACCGAGGATGGTGAGCACCAGCAGCAGCACCAATGCCACGATCAGCACGAAGCCGCGTTGAGTGGAGTGCCGGAAGCTTGCGGGTGTGTGTGGGGTTTGCATATTGGATCCTTGCTTCATGGCAGGCTGTTGCGGATGCCGATGGTGGCGGTGAATACCTGCCGCAGACGCGTGTCCAACGGCGCTTTGATGGTGGTGTCTTCAAGTGTGTACTGTGGCGCGGTTGCGGGCAGCGGTACAGCGCCCAGGCTGCTGCGCATCAACAGCGCAACCCGCGCGCTCACCACGGTGCTCCAGTCCACAACGTTGTCCGCGGTGACGTATTGGCTGGGCACCATGCTGCCGGTGGTGTCCACGCCGTAGAGCACCTGCATGTTTTCTACCCCCGGCACCAGTTCCTGCGAGTTGAAGCCGTTAACCTTGGTGGTGTCGGTGGTGGCTTCAAACAACCCGGGAGAACCATCGGCGCCCTGGCCGATGTAATACACCACGGTCACCGGCGTTGAAACCTGGGCGCCCTCAAAATTCGTGGCCACATCCTTGCTGGCGTCACCCGGCGTGCCGGCGCCGGTGTTATGGGTGATAACCATGCCACCGCCGCCGACCGTGGTGACTTGCATGATCTGTGTGTTCACACAGTCGCTGATCACCATGATCTGGCCTGGTTGGAGACCCGGGGTGCTGACAGTGAAGACCGCGGCGGTGGGACTGGGTATATTCGTAATATAGATTGGGTTAGCGCCGCCCTGGCTGTTGCGCACCACCAGCACGTCGGAACCGGGTATCACCAGGTTTTGCAAAGTGCTGTCGAGGGCGGGTGACCAGTTGCCGGTACCGGTGACCGGGCTGGGGTTTTCAGACGCGATGGTGTAGGTGTTGGTGGGCGCGGTGCCGGTGTATTCAAAGCCGGTGATGCCGTTGGTGAAATTGTAGGGCAGCGTGGTGTTCGCGGGAGAGTTCAGCTCGTTGGCCACCTGGGGGCTGCTTTTGGCGCAACCCATGTAACCCGCCATGCGCGTGTCTTTGCGGATGAAGTCCAGGGCGAAACGGCCGTTTTCCTGGATCTGGGCCACGGCGCCGTTGATGCCGTAACTCTGGCGGCTGGAAATAAAGATGGACAGCACACCGGCGATCAGGATCAGGCCCACCACCATGGCGATCATCAGCTCGATGAGCGACAAGCCGGTCTGGCGGAGGCGGAGTTGGAGGGGGTTGCGGCGCATGCGGGTCATTCCTATTGCAGCGCCGAACTGACGCTCAAGCTGAAGGTGGTGGCGGTGGGCGCGCCGCTTTTCTGCAGGCTGTCATGGGCGCGGCTGTCATTCCACAACACCGTGACGGTCACATTGACGATACCCGCGGCGGTGGTCGCGGCGATGGCACCCCGTCCCTGTGGAAGCCGTGTCGCCAAGTCATATTCCCATTGGGTAAGGTCGTTGGTAGCCAGTTGCGCAGTGCTGCAACTGCCAACCGTGCAAGTATCGACGGGAGGACTAGCTGCGGTGACTGCCGACGCAGGCATCGTCACGTTATAACTAAGGTTGTTTGCGGCCGGCAAATTGGCGCGCATGCGGTCAATGATGTTATAGGCGAGAGTCGTGGCCTGAGTGCGCATATAGGCGCTGTCGTTACTCTTGAGTGCCGTGCTGATCAGAGCGGCAATGCCCAGCAGACCTACCGACAAGATCACCAAAGCGATCAGTACTTCCAGCAGGCTGAAACCGGCGCTCACTCGGCGCTGGCGATGTGTACAGTTGATTTGAACTCCGCCATCCATAAAAATCAATTCCTTATTCCTGTTCCAAATTGCTTACTATTGCGTTACTCATGCCACAACTAAATTTTATCCGTTATCAGCACCCTGGCAGGGGGGTGGCGCCGTCAACTTCATAACCCACTCTTGCTGCTGTTTCCGCGCTGCCGGTGATGGTTAAGTTTATTGATCGGCCATAATCGCGTCCGCGGGTATCGCACAGCGTGAACATGACCCCTGTGGCGAGTGTCGTCTGACCACTGGACTGGAAGGTGATGGTGGTGGCAGCGGGAGCAGTGGTGAGGGTGTTATTGCCGCTTAGCCTCGGGAATACCCGGATCGTCGAAGTGGTCGCCCCGGGGGGCAGGGTGTCGTAGAACACGATCCAGCCATTGGCCCAATTGGCGGCGCTACAGGCGTTGCTGTTGCCGGGACAGATGGTCACGTTGTTGCCGTTATGGATGGCTTCGCTGCGCGCCAGTGTCAGGCCATCAAGCAGGGTGTTAATCTGGGAAATGTCGCGGTCGCCCTTAATAGTGGCGCTGAAATTCGGCACCGCGATGGTAGCAAGAATGGCGATGATCGCCATCAGCACCAGCAATTCAATCAAGCTGAAGCCTCTCGGGTTTTTCATGAACTAGAATATAGGCGAAGACTGTATTTATGTTAAGGATAAACCGACCAGCGCCCAGGAATCGGCGACCAGCGGCCACGACAAACTATATCCTTTATATTCAATGGCTTATGGAAACATGAATCACGCCAAGGAGTTCTTTCAGGAGCCGGCGGTTTTAAGTAACCAATATCAAGATGATGGTGTACTGCGTGCCTGGCTCAAAGCCCGGTTGCCGGCAGAGGTGCTCCGGGAAATCCAGCCAGGCTTGGAGCGACTGGGCGGGCGGGCCGCCGGTGAGCTATTGGCCATGGCCGCAGATGCCGAGGCCCACCCGCCACGGCATATCCCCTATGACCCCTGGGGTCGGCGGGTGGATCGCATCGAGGTAGCAGAAGGCTGGAAGGCCCTGCACCGGGTGGCGGCGGAAGAGGGCATCGTAGCCAGCGCTTACGAACGCCGCCAGGGACCCTGGTCGAGGTTGCACCAATGCGTGCGGCTCTACTTATATAACCCTTCGTCCGCCCTGTGTTCCTGCCCGCTGGCCATGAGCGACGGCGCCGCCCGGGTGCTTGAGTTGCACGGCGCCGCGGACTTGAAGCAGCGCTGGCTGCCGCATCTCCTGAGCCGCGATCCCATGACTTTTTGGACCTCAGGTCAGTGGATGACGGAGCGTACCGGTGGTTCCGATGTGAGCGGTACCAGCACGCTGGCGCTGCTGGAGAACGGCGGCTACCGGCTCCACGGCAGCAAGTGGTTCACATCCGCCACCACCTCCGAGCTGGCGCTCACCCTGGCGCGGGATGAAGCTCTGGATGCGGACGGCAAGCTCAGCCTGTTCGGCCTGGAGCTACGCGACGCCCAGGGAAATCTCAACAATATTTGCGTGAACCGCCTGAAGGACAAGCTTGGTACCCGCGCCCTGCCAACCGCCGAGTTGACACTCACAGGTACACCGGCGGTGCGGATCGGTGCCGCCGGGCACGGCGTCAAGAACATCACCACAGTGCTCAATATCACGCGAGTCTACAATGCCGTATGCGCGGTGAGCTATATGCGCCGCGGCTTGGCATTGGCCGAGGATTATGCCCGCAAGCGCCGTGCCTTCGGCAAACTGTTGATGGAACATCCGCTGCACCGGGAAACGCTCGCGGATTTGCACGCGGAATTCACCGCTGCACTGCATCTGGTTATGCATCTGGGTATGCTCCTGGGCCGCGACGAAACCGGCGTCGCCAGTGGCGATGATCAGGCGTTGCTGCGGCTGCTGACGCCCATCGCCAAGCTGTATACCGCCAAACAGGCGATTGCCAGCACCAGTGAAGTGCTGGAATGTTTCGGGGGTCTGGGTTACATCGAGGATACGGGATTGCCGTCGTTATTGCGTGACTGCCAGGTGTTGTCCATCTGGGAGGGCACCACCAATGTGTTGTCACTGGATGTCTTGCGCGTGATCGAGAATGCAGAAGTATTGGAGGTGCTGGCCGCCGACGTCACCCGTCAGTTGGCGGGTTTGCAGCGCCCGGAATTGATGGTGCTGCGGGTGAGCATTCAGCGGGCCCTGAAGGACATTATTGCGTGGCCTCAGAGCGCTGGGAAATCCGGCCGTGACAGCCTGGAGGCCGGTGCGCGTCGCTTCGCCTTCAGCGTGGCGCGCATTTATACGGCCGCGTTACTGGCGGGTGCCGCCCAGAACGGTCATGTGAGCAACGATACCCTGCAACGCTGGTGCCGGGCTCCATTGACTCTGCTGTAAACAGCGGTATGTGCTTGCAGACTGTCGTTCGCTTAATAGATGGCATGCTAGCCGTCAATGTCAGGCATCACGTCGTTAGCGATGGCTGATAAGCCGGCAATACTGGCGATTTTCGCGCTTACCTATCTGGGTATCGCAGTTGGGCGCGTCCCCGGTCTGAAACTGGACCGCACCGGCATTGTCATGTTGGGCGCGATTGCCATGATGGTGTTTGGTGGCCTGGCGACACCCGCAGTTGTCGGATTCATTGATTGGCCGACTATTCTGCTGTTGTTTGGTTTCTTTGTGCTCTCGGCCCAGTTGCGGCTATCCGGATTTTTCGATGCGGTGGCGGGCGGCATCGCCCGGCGACTTGGCAGCCCGGCGCGCTTCCTGATGTTGTTGATGCTGGCCACAGCGGCACTTTCCGCATTTCTGAACAACGACATTGTGTGCTTCGTGTTCACGCCGTTTGTCGCCATGTCGTTGTTGAGACGGCAATTAAATCCCGTTCCCTTCCTGATCGCTATCGCCATTGCCAGTAACATCGGCGCGGCCGCCACCTTCGTTGGTAACGCACAGGACATGATGATCGCGCAGATCGCCGGGCTGGGGTTTGGATATTACATGTTGTGGTGCTGCTTGCCGGTGCTGTTTGCGCTCGCTTGCGCGTATGCGATTATCTGGATGCTGTCGCGCCATCATCTGGCGGCCACATTGAAAGCACCTTCCAGCCCTCACCTGCCCCCACCGCCATTTAACCGCACACATACGCTCAAGGGGTTGATTATCCTAGGTATCGTCATTGGATTGCTTTTCTCACCCCTGCCCAAGGCGCTCGTGGTGATGACGGCCGCGGCAATCCATTTGGCCAGTCCCAAGTTTCGCACCCAGGATTTGTTGAAGCTGGTGGACTGGCCGATCCTGGTGCTGTTCATGGGCCTGTTTGTGGTGACCGGGGCGTTTCAGGCCACCGGCTACGGCGACCAGGCGCTGCAATGGCTGGCCCGGGGCGGACTGCATCTGCAGTCGCTGCCGACGTTGACGTTGGTCACGGCAGCACTTTCCAACCTTATCAACAACTCCGCCGCCGTGATGTTGCTGCTCAAGGTGGCGAATGTCACACAACCGCCCGCGGCCTACGTGCTGGCGCTCGCCAACAGCTTCGGCGGCAGCCTGCTCATCGTTGGCAGCGTCTCAAATATCATCGTCGTGCAACAGGCACGCGAGCTGGGAATCAACATCTCGTTTCGCGACTTTGCTCGCTTGGGTATTCCGGTAACGCTCGCGGCCCTGGCGGGTCTGATCGGCTGGGTGTTGCTGATAGCCTGATGGACCCGCTGGCCGGTTAAACAGCCGAACTGCCGCCCAAAACGGGTCGGCCGCCGGATCCTAAGGGAAAATTTCGCAGGCGCGGAAATATGCGTGCTGCTTTTTGTATATTCTTTTCGCTGACGTAATACCATTATACTTACGAATACCCAAGGGCTTTTTTATTAACGTAGCGCCCAAGCCGTCCGCATCCGATGGCGGCTCCCCAGCAGATTTTCATCAGCCGTATTCCCTGCGGCGTGATTATTTGCTGTTGGCGCTCATTGGACTACTGATTATTTTCAGTGCCTTGCGTCCGGCAAAGATTCCAATTTACCTGCAGCTGGTGAATTGGCCGACCATCGGCACTTTACTGGGTCTGATGATACTCACCACGGGCCTCGAACTGAGCGGCTGGCTGCGCCGGATTGGACAAGAGATCGTCTTGCGCATCCGCAATGAGCGGATACTGGCGCTGTTCCTGATATCCAGCTCCGGAATTCTGGCCATGTTGCTTACCAATGACATCGCCCTGTTTGTGGTGGTGCCGTTAACCTTGAGATTGGGGGAACTTGCACAATTGCCGATGCGCCGGCTGGTTATTTTCGAGGCGCTGGCGGTCAATACCGGATCACTGCTCACGCCTATCGGTAATCCGCAGAATATTTTTCTGTGGCAGTTGTCGGGCGTACATTTCGGAGTGTTTGTGCTGCGCATGTTGCCGCCATTTGTTATTGCGGCGCTCTGCTTGTTGCTGCTTACGCTGTGGGCATTTCCCGCCAAACGCATGTATATGGTTGATAACCAGCTTTTGCTGCTCCCGCGGCGGTCCCTGCTGCTGGCATCGCTACTCTTATATATGCCGTTCCTGGTGCTGGCGGATATGCACCAGGTGGCAGTCGGGCTAGCCCTGGTAACCGTGGTCTTTCTCGTGGGATTCCCGCAACTGCTGCGAAAGATCGATTGGCCGCTGTTAGGGGTGTTTGTGCTTATGTTCATTGATCTTGACCTTTTATCCCAATACCCGGTGCTTGGGTATCTGAATTTGACTCATACCGGCACGCTGTATCTTGCCGGTACCCTCGGTTCGCAAATCATCAGCAACGTGCCCGCAGCCATCTTGCTCTCCAAGTATTCCAGCGATTGGATCACCATTGCCTGGGCGGTGAATGTGGGAGGTTTTGGCCTGATTATCGGTTCGCTCGCAAACATCATCGCCTTGCGCATTGGCCGGCAACCCGGCAGCTTCGCGGCTTTCCATGCCTGGTCGGTGCCGTTCTTTCTGGCCGTGGGCGCACTCACAGGCTTGTGGCTGGTGTTCAGGTGACGCTGCCCCCCGGCGTCAGGCAAAATGCGCTCCATGAAACCGAAACTTACGCTGCATAGCGGCGATCCCGTTCCCAATGCCGCACCCGCACGCCGTTGCGTCAATCTGCCGGCGCCCTTCGCCATGCGATTGGGCGGCGTATTGCCGGAAGTCCAGATCGCCTATGAAACCTGGGGGCGGCTGGCAGCCGACAAACGCAATGTCATACTGCTGTTCACGGGATTGTCGCCGTCGGCACACGCGGCATCTTCACCCGCGGATCCAACTCCCGGCTGGTGGGAGGAAATGCTTGGGCCCGGCAAGCCGCTGGATACGGAACGGTTTTTCGTGGTGTGCGTGAATTCACTCGGCAGTTGTTTTGGTTCCACCGGCCCGGCCTCCGTGAATCCGGAAACCGGCCGGCCATACGCCCTGCATTTTCCCACGCTGACGGTGGAGGATATCGCGACCGCGGCGCGCGCCGCGTTGCGTACGCTCAATATACCGCAGGTGCGTGTGCTGGTAGGAGCATCCCTGGGCGGCATGAGTGCGCTCGCATATGCCATTCTGTTTCCAGGGGAAGTCGACGTGCTCATCAGTCTATCGGCCGCCATTCATTCAGAACCCTTTTCGATCGCCGTGCGTTCCTTGCAGCGCGAACTGATCCGTAGCGACGGTGCCTGGCAGGGCGGCGATTACCCGCCGGGCGACGGCCCGCGCGAAGGTATGCGGCTGGCGCGCAAGCTCGGTATGGTGACTTACCGCTCGGCGGCCGAGTGGCTGGAGCGTTTCGGCCGCGAGCGTGCCGATTGCGCGGGTCACGAACCCTTTGGCATTGAGTTCGAGGTGGAGGCCTATCTGGAATCACGCGCCCATTCCTTTATCGGCGACTTCGATGCCAATTCCTATTTGTATCTTTCGCGCGCCATGGACCTGTTCGATGCCGCCGAGCATGGCGGTACCGTGGAGAATGCTTTCCGGCATCTGAAACTCGATAAGGCGCTGATAGTAGGCGTGGAAACCGATATCCTGTTCCCATTGCATCAACAGCAGCAGTTGGCGGACGCCATGCTGAAGGCGGGCGTGGCCACGCAGTATGTGCGACTGCCCTCGAAGCAGGGGCATGATTCCTTCCTGGTTGATGTGGATCGGTTCCGTCCGACCGTTGGGGACTTTATCGCCGCCCTGTGAGTGTGGTGGTGCTGTCAAACTCGCAGTTATGTTTGGCGCTGGTTGTGCAATCCCAGTAGGCCAGTGCCTATCTCTTTTGAACCGCGGGGCTGGTATCCGAAGTGCCGATCAGAAACGCGCGCGGATCCACCGGCGTACCGTTGAGGCTCACGGTCCAGTGCAGGTTTGGGCCGGTGGTGCGGCCGGTGGCGCCGATGCTGCCGACGATCTGGCCCTGTTCAACTGCCTGTCCGCGCTTAACATCAATTTTGTTCAAATGACAATATACGCTGTATAAACCTTGGCCCAAGCTGATGGTCAGCGTGTGGCCGCAAAAATAATAATGACCCACGTCCACCACCGTTCCGACCGCCGGCGCGCGTACCGGCGAGTTCCTCGGCGCGCCGATATCAATGCCGCTGTGAGGGCTGCGGGGTTCACCATTAAGGAAGCGGCGCAGGCCGAAGCCGCTGGTCTCGGGTCCCGCCGCCGGCCAGATGAACGCCAGAGCGGGATCGCGATCCGGTACCCAGGTATCGAGCAGTTTGCTCAGATGCGCTTGCTCCCGTTCGATGCGATCAAGTTCCGCGGAGGTGGGATTCACCAATTGCGGGTTCTTGATGATGAGTCTCTGTTCCGGATAGCGCTTGGGCAGTACGCTGAATTTGATTTGCCGCGGCCGTGGCCCCGTCATGCGCACGGCCAGTTCCCAAGTGCCCGCGGCAGCGGCAAGCGGAATGCCGACGATGGCGTACCAATGACCGGTATATTTTACCACCATGATGCGTTGCCCATCGAAATACACCCGTGGGGTAGTTGCGGTGGCAGGCAATTCAATCACCGCCACGCCTCCTGGTACCGGCTCGTTCCTTGGCAGCCTGGCCGCCGCGACTATGGGTAAAAATGCAGCCACCAGAAGCGCCACGCCACCTTTCATTTTGCGACCTCTTTGGCTATGGATTCGATTTCGGCAGACAGCCGGCCGTCGGCGAGTCGCGCCTGGATTTTATGACCGATGCGGGTGGAATCCACCGAGGCGATCACCGTGCCGCTGGCCGCATCCGTCAGGATGGCATAACCCCGGTCAAGGGTTGCCAGCGGATTGACGGTATCCAGCCCACGCACCGCCAAACCCAAGCGACCCTCCAGATCTTTGAAATACTGGCGTGCAGCGAACGCCAGCCGCCCTGCTGCCGCTCGGCAACGGTTACCCAGCAGGGCGAGCCGGTGAGCGGGATTGTGCTGATACAGGCGTGCATGCAATCCATCCAGGCGGGCCGCCTGCGAGCGCTGCTGCGCTTGCAGTGATTGCAGCAAGCGCGCCTCCAGTTCATCCACGCGCTGGGCATGTTCCCGCAACAGCCGCGCGGGATGCAGTTGCTCGAGCCGTTCAGCACACCAGTCCAGCCGCTGGTGCAGACCGGAGAGTACAGTCACAAGTGTTTGCGTCAGCGTACGGCGGGTTTGTGCGAGCCGGCGCAGCCATTCGCCGCCGTCGGGGGTCACCAGCTCCGCTGCCCCGGTGGGTGTGGGCGCACGCACGTCGGCGACAAAATCCGCAATGGTGAAGTCAATCTCATGGCCTATGCCACTGACAACCGGGATATCACATTCATAGATTGCACGTGCCACAACCTCCTCATTGAAAGCCCAAAGATCCTCCAGCGAACCGCCGCCGCGGGCCACGATGAGTACATCGCATTCGGCGCGGGCACCGGCTATCCGCATCATGGCGGCAATTTTTTGCGCGGCGCCTTCGCCTTGTACCGGAACCGGATAGACAATCGTTCGCGCCAGCCGGTAGCGGCGGCGGATCACGCTCAGGATATCGTGCAGCGCCGCGCCGCTGGGCGAAGTCACCACGCCGATGCTGCGCGGCATACTTGGCAATAATTTCTTGTGGGCGGCGTCGAACCAGCCGGCTTTAGCGAGTTTCTGTTTGAGTTCCTCGAAGGCGCGCTGCAAGGCGCCGTGGCCGGCTTCCTCCAGGTGCTCGATGATGAGTTGGAAGTCGCCGCGGGCCTCGTACAAGCTCACACGCGCGCGCACCAGTACGTGCATGCCGTCGGCTGGTTTGACACGCAGGCCACCCGCACGGTTGCGGAACAAGGCGCAGCGCACTTGCGCGGAAGTATCCTTGAGGGAAAAATACAGGTGCCCCGAGGCCGGACGCGACAGATTGGACAGTTCGCCCTCTACCCAGATGAGCGGGAAGCCGCCCTCCAGCAGAGCGCGCGCCTCATGGTTGAGCTGTGAAACCGAGAGCACCCGCCGCCCGGGGGGTTCCAGTACCACGCTTTCCTGTGCTGATGTCATGCGCCATGATAGCCGCGGCGCTGGGGCGGCGAAAGCTAAAGCTGCGGCTTGGTGGAATTCAGGGCACTGCCCGGTTTACCCGGCGAGTATTAAACGTTTATAATCGTGCGCTTTATCATTACCTGCCTGGGAGCCATCATGCGCATCCTCCAGGAAGCTCTCACTTTCGACGATGTCCTGCTGGTGCCTGCCTACTCGGAGGTGTTGCCGCGGGATGTGGGCCTCAAGACCCGTCTCACCCGCCATATCAGCCTCAACATCCCATTGATTTCCGCCGCCATGGACTCGGTTACCGAGGCACGCCTCGCTATCAGTATGGCCCAGGAAGGCGGTATCGGCATTATCCATAAGAACATGACACCCGAGGAACAGGCACGTCAGGTGCGCACGGTCAAGAAATTCGAGAGTGGCGTCATCAAGGATCCCATCACCGTCAGTCCTGACATGAGTGTCGGCGATGTGCTCAAACTCACCCGTGCACACAATATCTCCGGTGTACCGGTGGTGGAGGGCGAACGCCTGGTAGGCATCGTCACCAGCCGTGATCTGCGTTTCGAAACGCGCTACAACGAAGTCATCGGCAGGATCATGACCGGCAAGGATCAGCTGGTGACCGTCAAGGAAGGCGCCGACAAGGAGGAGATTCTCGCCAAGTTGCACCAGAACCGTATCGAGAAAGTGCTGGTGGTGAACGACAAATACCAGTTGCGCGGCATGATTACCGTCAAGGACATCCAGAAGGCCCGGGACTATCCCAATGCCAGCAAGGATGAGCACGGCCGCCTGCGGGTGGGGGCGGCGGTGGGCACGGGTGGTGATACCGAAGAACGTATCGTGGCACTGGTGGAAGCGGGTGTGGACGTGGTGGTGGTGGATACTTCCCACGGTCATAGTGTGGGTGTATTGAACCGTGTCCGCCAGATAAAGAAGCGCTATAAAGATTTGGCCGTCATCGGCGGCAATATCGTGAGTGCCGAGGCCGCCAAGGCATTGGTGGAGGCGGGTGTCGATGGCGTGAAAGTGGGTATCGGTCCCGGTTCCATCTGTACCACGCGCATCGTCGCCGGCGTGGGTGTGCCGCAGATTACCGCGATCGCCAACGTCGCCGAGGCGCTGACCAAATCCGGTGTGCCGTTGATAGCCGACGGCGGTATACGTTATTCAGGCGACGTAGCCAAAGCGATTGCGGCCGGTGCATATGCGGTGATGCTCGGCGGGTTGTTCGCCGGCACCGAGGAGGCACCGGGCGAGGTGGAACTGTACCAGGGCCGCTCCTACAAATCCTATCGCGGCATGGGATCGCTGGGGGCCATGGCACAAAAACAGGGTTCCGCCGACCGCTATTTTCAGGACCCGACAGAAGAAATTGAAAAGCTGGTGCCGGAGGGCATCGAGGGTCGCGTGCCCTACAAGGGCAGTTTGGTTGCCATCATCCATCAGCTCATGGGTGGTTTGCGCTCCAGCATGGGATATACCGGTTGTCGCACGATTGACGAGATGCGCACCAAACCCATGTTTGTGCGCATCACCGGCGCCGGCATACGCGAGAGCCATGTGCACGATGTGAGCATCACCAAGGAAGCCCCGAATTACAGCACCGAGTGATGCGCTCACTCCATTTGAGGCAAGGAGCGGGGAGTGAGGCGTAAACCAGATACAGGCTTTTCCATTTACTATCGGCTCCCCATCCGCGCCGCAGAAAAAAACCGTAGCGAAACCCTTGCATGAAATCCGCCCGCACGCCGGACACCCGAATAGCTTCCACCGTTTCCGAGCCCCGCGATATTCATGCGCAGCGCATCCTGATTGTTGATTTTGGTTCCCAGTGGACGCAATTGATCGCACGCCGCGTACGCGAGATCGGCGTGTTCTGCGAAATCCGTTCGCCGGAAATAAGCGCGCAGGCCATCCGTGAATTCGCCCCACGCGGCGTGATTCTGTCGGGCGGGCCGGAGTCGGTAGTGGGTCAGGCCACCCCCAAGACGCCACCCGCAGTTTTCGACCTGGGAGTGCCGGTGCTGGGCATCTGCTATGGCATGCAGGATATGGCCGCGCAACTCGGCGGTAAGGTAAGCGGCGGTGCACACCGAGAATTCGGGGTTGAGCCAATGACGGTGACCGCGGCGTCCTCACTGCTGGACGGCCTTGCTGACAACCAGGATACCCAGGGCCATGCGCTGCTGGAAGTGATGATGAACCATGGCGATGCGGTGATCGGGTTGCCGGCGGGGTTCATCTCGATTGGCGCATCGCAGGATATCTCCTGCGCGGCCATGGCGGATGAGGCGCGGCGTTTCTATGGCGTGCAGTTCCACCCGGAGGTCACCCAGACAATTCAGGGCGGCAGGATACTCTCGCGTTTCCTGCTGGATATCTGCGGTTGTGCGGCTGTGTGGAATCCCACCCGCATTATCGAAGATGCCATCCGCAGGGTGCGTGAACAGGTCGGCACCGGCAAGGTGCTGCTGGGACTGTCCGGCGGGGTGGATTCATCCGTCGTGGCGGCGCTCTTGCATAGCACCATCGGCGACCAGTTGACCTGCGTATTTGTGGACACGGGACTGCTGCGCCTGCACGAGGGCGATCAGGTCATGGAGACTTTCGCGCGTCATATGGGCGTGCGGGTTCTGCGTGTGGACGCAGAGCCGCGGTTCATGAGAGCGCTCACCGGCATTACCGATCCTGAACAGAAACGCAAAACCATCGGCAAACTGTTCATTGAGGTATTTGAGGAGCAAGCCGCCAAACTAAAGGATGTGCAGTGGCTGGCCCAGGGTACTATTTATCCCGACGTTATCGAGTCAGCCGCCGCCAGCAGCAAAGCGCATGTGATCAAGTCCCATCACAACGTGGGTGGCCTGCCGGCAGCTATGAACCTCAAGCTGGTAGAGCCGCTCAAGGAACTCTTCAAGGACGAAGTGCGCAGGATCGGTGTCCAGTTGGGCCTGCCCCGAGAGATGGTGAGCCGCCATCCGTTCCCGGGGCCGGGTCTGGGGGTGCGCATCCTGGGAGAGGTCAAGAAGGAGTATGCGGACTTGCTGCGCAGTGCCGACGCTATATATATGGAGGAGTTGCGCAACTCCGGGCTATATGAGCAGGTCAGCCAGGCGTTTGCCGTGTTCCTGCCGGTGCGTTCCGTGGGGGTCATGGGCGACGGTCGCCGTTATGACTACGTGGTGGCCCTGCGCGCGGTGGAGACCGTGGATTTCATGTCGGCGCGCTGGGCACGCCTTCCCTATGATTTCCTCGACCGGGTGTCCCGGCGCATCGTGAACGAGGTGGCCGGCATTTCGCGGGTGGTGTATGACATCAGCGGCAAGCCGCCGGCCACCATCGAGTGGGAATAATGAAAGTGGTGCCGGTAAGGCGTGAGCATGGAAATGCTTTGTTCCCGCATAGAATTTTTCGTGTATGACCCCCCTGACCCCTGATCCCTCACTTCTCGTTCCTCATCTCTTTAACGAAGTTGATGAGCACTGGATGCAGGAAGCCTTAACACTGGCCCGTAAGGCTGGAGCGATCGGCGAGGTACCGGTGGGGGCGGTGGTGGTCAAGCAAGGCGCCATCATCGGCCGCGGTTGGAACCACCCAATCGCCGCTCACGATCCTACCGCGCATGCGGAAATTATCGCAATCCGCGAGGCGGCGCGCACCTTGGGAAATTACCGGCTGATGGATACCACGCTCTATGTGACCCTGGAACCCTGCGCCATGTGCGCCGGGGCCATGGTACATGCCCGTGTCAGCCGCTTGGTATTTGGCGCGCCAGACCCACGCGCCGGCGCGGCCGGCAGCCTATTCAACATCGTCCAAACACCGGCCCTCAATCACCGTGTGGATCTCGCCGCAGGTGTTCTTGCGGAGCAGTGCGGCGAACTTCTGAAGGTTTTTTTTTCTCAGCGACGCTAGGCCAGCTATAGCTGCCTGCGGGTGTGGGCTAAAATAATCGGCTCAACGCCCAGCCAGGGAAGACGAGGCGGGTCAGCTTGCCATGGAGGGCGCGTTGCGTATGAAGAGCTTTTTGGAGAGGTACCGAAGCGGTCACAACGGCACCGACTCGAAATCGGTTGGGGGTTAAATGCCCCACGTGGGTTCGAATCCCACCCTCTCCGCCATTTATTCCACTACACTTGATATAGTCTGTTCACCTGGAATTCAAGCATGACCGCTCGTCATATATATAAAGTGATTTTCATGAACCAGGGCAAGATCTACGAGGTCTATGCCCGCAAGGTGAGTCAGGATGGTTTCTGGGGATTCATCGAGATAGAACAGTTGGTGTTTGGCGAGCGTTCCAGCGTGGTGCTGGATCCCGGCGAAGAGAAGCTCAAGGATGAATTTGCCGGCGTGAAGCGCACGTATATTCCCATGCATGCAGTGATACGCATCGACGAGGTGGCTCACGAAGGTGCTGCCAAGATCATCGCCCTGGAGGGCGCTTCCAATGTGACGCCATTCCCGATGCCCATGTATACACCCGGCAGTACCCACAAAAAATGAAATATTCGGTGGTCGGGCCTGAGCCCGTGACTCTCTGAACATGCGCTTCGCCCTGCTGGGCAGCGGCAGCCGCGGCAATGCCACGCTGGTGCAGTCCGGCCGCACCTGCGTGATGGTGGATTGCGGCTTTTCCGCGACTGAAACCACAGCGCGACTTGCACGGCTGCAAATTGCTCCCGAAGATGTTTCGGCTATCCTCATCACCCACGAACATGCAGATCATGTCAATGGCGCAGCCAGGTTCGCCGGCCATTATGGAATACCGATCCGCTGCACGCCGGGTACGCTGGCAGGTTGCGCGAAACTCGGCGTCGAAGCACTCGAGACCATTGACCCGCAGCTGGAGTTTCAGTTGGACGATCTTATGGTCACACCCTTGACGGTACCGCATGATGCGCGCGAGCCGACGCAATTTGTTTTTTCCGATGGCCGTCACCGATTGGGTATTTTGACTGATACGGGCAGTATCACGGGCCATATCCGGCGGCTGCTGGATGGCTGCGACGCACTGATCCTCGAATGTAACCACGACAGTGCTCTGCTGGAGAACGGCCCTTATCCGGCACAGCTCAAATCACGGGTCGGCGGGCCCTTGGGGCATCTCAGCAACACGCAGGCAGCGGGATTATTGACGGATTTGGAGTGCGGAGGGCTGCAGCACCTGGTGGCGGCGCACTTGAGCGAAAAGAACAATACACCCGCATTGGTGCGTGAGGCGCTTGCGAGGGCCATGAACTGTGAGCATGACTGGATACAGCTGGCCACGCAGGATGCAGTCTTGGACTGGCGCGAATTGCTGACAGGCGGTTGAACCAACCTGGTTATTCCGATCGATGCAGGTGGCCTACGTTTGCAGGGTGTCTAACAGGTTGAAAAAATGGAGAAATCGGGAAACCACGATTTCCGTTTGTAATGCTGAAAAGGTCAAAACGATCTTCAATATTTTGGAGAACGTGTGACTGGAGGGTGTGGCTACCTTCCGGTAAAATGTCCGTCTGATTACGCTCCCTTTTCCGCAAGGACCAAGCATGTTGCAGTTCCGTGGTGGCCCGGCGTTCTCCGAGTTCCGCATCCAGAAACTGCTCGATAATCTGCACACGCTGATCCCGAGGGTTTCCGGCCTGAGCGCGGAATTCAGCTATTTCGTGGATTTGGCCGGTGTCCTCAGTATCGGCGAACAGCGCATCCTCAAAGAATTGCTGGCCGAAGACCAGCCTCCGGCAACTCAAACACCGGCCGGGTTATTGTTGTTGTGTGTGCCGCGTTTTGGCACGATTTCACCCTGGGCCAGCAAGGCCACCGACATTGCTCACAACTGCGGTTTGGGCAAAATCCGCCGTATCGAGCGCGGCATTGCTTTCCACCTGACCCACACCGGCGCACCGCCAAATCGCGATGCCTTGACGCGTGCCGCCCCCGTGCTGCATGACCGCATGACCCAGATATTACTAAGCGATGCCGATGAGGCGGCCAAACTCTTCGACCAGGCAGCGCCGGCGCCAATCCAGAGTGTGGATATTCTCAAGGGCGGCCGTCGGGCACTGGTCAAGGCCAACCAGGAATACGGTTTTGCGCTTTCCGATGACGAAATAAACTATCTGATTGATAATTTCAAGAAGCTCAAGCGCAACCCAACGGACGCGGAACTCATGATGTTCGCCCAGACGAATTCCGAGCATTGCCGCCACAAGATTTTCCGTGGCGACTGGATCATAGATGGAGAACCACAGGCCATTTCACCGTTTGACCTGATTCGTCGGACTCACGAACACAACCCCCAGGGGGTGTTATCCGCTTACCGCGACAACGCATCCGTAATCCAGGGTTACAAAGGCAGCCGCTTCTTTCCGCGCCCGTTGGACAAGCTCTATGCACGTCATGAGGAGCCCATCCACATCCTTATGAAAGTCGAGACCCACAACCATCCAAGCGCGATTTCGCCGTTCCCCGGCGCCGCCACCGGGGCCGGCGGTGAAATCCGCGACGAGGCAGCGACCGGGCGCGGAGCAAAACCCAAAGCCGGCCTCACGGGGTTTTCCGTATCCAATCTTCACATTCCGGGATTCGAACAACCCTGGGAGCGGGAATACGGCAAACCCGCGCGTATTGCCTCTGCTTTGGACATCATGCTCGAGGGGCCCATCGGTGCGGCTGCGTTCAATAATGAATTCGGCCGGCCGGCCCTCAACGGCTATTTCCGCACCTACGAAATGCGGGTGAATGGGGCTGCGCGTGGCTACCACAAGCCCATCATGATTGCCGGCGGTCTGGGAAATATCCGCGCGTTGCATGTTGAGAAAAAGGTACTACCCGCGGGCACCAAGGTGATTGTGTTGGGTGGACCCGCCATGATGATTGGTCTGGGCGGCGGAGCCGCCTCCAGCATGGCCAGCGGCGCCAGCGTCGAGGATCTGGATTTTGCCTCGGTGCAACGCGGTAATCCGGAGATCCAGCGGCGCGCCCAGGAAGTAATTGATGCCTGTTGGGCGTTGGGGGAAGCCAATCCCATCCTCTCGGTTCATGACGTCGGTGCGGGCGGGCTGTCGAATGCGGTACCCGAAATCCTGGATACGAGCCGGCGCGGCGGCCTGCTGGAACTCAGGAGCATACCCAACGACGAACCGGGAATGTCGCCGATGGATATCTGGTGCAATGAGGCCCAAGAGCGTTTTGTATTGGCGGTGGCGCCTGCACAGCTCATGGAATTCGAACGTATCTGCAAGCGCGAGCGCTGCCCATTTGCCGTCATTGGCGAAGTCACCGGTGAGCGCATGCTGGTGGTGAAGGATTCGCACTTCGATACCCAACCCGTGGATGTTAGTATGCAGGTCTTATTGGGCAAACCGCCAAAGATGCTGCGAGATGTGCAGCGCATCAAGCCGGTGCCCAATCGCTTCGATACCAGCAAACTTGATTTGCAGGATGCGGCCCTGCGGGTGTTGCGTCTGCCGGCGGTGGCGGACAAGAGTTTCCTCGTGACTATCGGTGACCGCAGCGTCGGCGGTCTTGTATGCCGCGACCAGATGGTGGGTCCATGGCAGGTACCGGTCAGTGATCTGGCGGTTACCGCGGCGAGTTATGACGGCTACCATGGCGAGGCCATGGCCATGGGCGAACGCACTTCTTTGGCAGTGATCAATGCGCCGGCTTCGGGCCGTATGGCGGTGGCGGAAGCCCTCACCAACATCGCCGCCGCCGGTATCGGCGAGCTGGCACAGGTGCGGTTGTCGGCCAACTGGATGGCGGCTTGCGGACACCCTGGTGAGGACGCGGCACTTTACGATACGGTAAAAGCCGTAAGCGAACTGTGCGTGGCCTTGAATATCGCCATCCCGGTGGGCAAGGATTCCCTGTCAATGAAAACCGTATGGCAGCAGGAAGGCGCAACCCGCACGATGGTGGCGCCTCTGTCACTCATCGTATCCGCGTTTGCGCCGGTAGAGGATGTGCGTCGCACGCTTACGCCGCAATTGCGCCTGGATAAGGGTAATACCGCGCTGCTACTGATTGATCTGGGCGGCGGCCGCAACCGCTTAGGGGGATCCTGTCTGGCGCAAGTGTTTGGCGGGGCCGGCGAAATCACTCCGGATATAAACAGCGCGGCGGAACTGGGCGGTTTTTTCGCGGCCATACAGGAATTGAATGCCGCCGAAAGGCTGCTCGCCTATCATGACCGTTCTGATGGCGGCCTGTTCGTGAGTCTGTGCGAAATGGCGTTTGCATCCCATTGTGGCATTGCAGCGCAACTGGATGAGATTGGAGACGACGTCTTTGCAGCGCTGTTTACCGAGGAGGCCGGTGCGGTCATCCAGGTACATGAAGAAGATGTGCCTTTGGTGCAGCGGATATTCGCAAGCCATGGATTGTTGAATGTGCCATTTCTGGGTATACCACGTGATGATGACCGTATCGCATTCAGTAGCGGCGGGCAGCTGGTACTTGATGGTAGGCGCACTGAATTTCAAAGCGCCTGGAGCGAAACCAGCTTGCATATGCAACGCTTGCGGGATAATCCCGAAGGTGCGCAGCAGGAATTCGAATCCAAGTTGGATGCAGGTGATCCCGGCCTGCACGTGAAATTGAACTTCGATGTCAGCGAAAACGTGGCTGCACCTTTTATCGCCACGGGATTGCGTCCGCGTGTTGCAATATTGCGGGAGCAAGGCGTCAATGGTCAGGCTGAGATGGCAGCCGCCTTTGATCGTGCCGGCTTTGCCGCCGTGGACGTACATATGACTGATATCACGGAAGGGCGCGTGAGTCTGGCTGATTACGCCGGCATCGTCGCTTGTGGCGGATTCTCCTACGGTGATGTGCTGGGCGCCGGCCAGGGTTGGGCCAAATCGATTCTCTTCAATCCGCGCGCACGTGATGAGTTCGGGCAGTTTTTCGATCGCAGCGACAGCTTCGGCCTGGGTATTTGCAACGGTTGTCAGATGATGGCAGCGTTGGGTGACCTGATGCCCGGTACCGTGGGTTGGCCGCGTTTCGTGCGTAACGCGTCGGAACAATTCGAAGGCCGACTGAGTCTGGTGGAAATCCAGCCGTCCACCTCGGTGTTTTTTACCGGTATGGAGGGCACGGTATTGCCCATCGTGGTGGCGCATGGGGAAGGGCGGGCAAAATTCGCCCGCACCGATGGCGCCGAGCAATTGTTGACCAGCGGTCGTGTACCGCTGCGTTTCGTGGATAACCATGAACGCGCCACGGATCGCTATCCTGCCAATCCGAACGGTTCACCCCTCGGCATTGCCGGCATCAGTAATACGGATGGCCGTTATACCTTGCTGATGGCTCACCCCGAGCGGGTGTTTCGCACGCTGCAAATGTCCTGGCACCCGCGGGACTGGGATGGAGATGCACCCTGGCTGCGCTTGTTTCGCAACGTGCGGGCGTGGGTGGGGTAACGGTATAGCTATCGCTCAATAGTCGCATAATCCCGTTTCATGGGAATCAATACTAGGGTAGTAGTCCGGCAGCGCCCAGCTGATCAAATTCGTCTTCTATCCGCTGTCGGTGTTCTTCCGGGTATGCCACGGGACACCCATCCGAGCCGGGTTGGCAGAAGACTGATCTTTGCCCCGCGGTATTTGCCAACCGCAGCGCCACATTCCCGTCAGAATGATACCCACTGGCGGATAGTGTGGTTGCATCGGCGACAGCGGGACTCGCATCCCAGATGAACAAACTTTGGATCGATACCTGATACCAATGACAAACGTGGCTACCGGTAAGCTCTACGCAACGGCCTTCGGGTTTGTGTCCCGAATCCGCTACAAAGGTGAAACGCACGCTGAGTTGGGGTGATATAACTTTCTTTTTGAATTGTACGGGTTCAAATTTCCAGGCGGAGATGGCAGCACGTACCGCGCCAGCCAAAGCCATCGGTCCATTCACCATTTCGGTATTGATGTCCTTGACCCGCCCGGTTTGACTGATGCGGAATGAAGCCTGTACCGTGCCGCCCAGGTCATAGCGCCAAACTTGGTAGGGGTAAGCAGGTTGTGGCAGCGGCTGCGCCGCGATAATTTGCAGCTCGGAAGCGGGCGGATTTCCTGACACATATTGAGTGACCGGTCTTGAAGGCGGCGTCGGTGCCGGCGGAATCGGCGACAGGATCACAGGAACGGCTTGCGGGGATTCAAACCGGGGGCGCGCCATGGCCAATGTTCGCGCAAAGCGCGTGGGAGCAAGTTTTATCCGTAGGCCTAAAGCAGGGCGTTCCGCAAGCGGCCGTAGTTTACCTGTCTCTGGAGACTGGGGCTGAATTGGAGTCATTACCACTGCATGTGCAGATTGAAAGGAATGGCCGGTTGCATGGCTATGCACCAGTCCAGCGACAGCGATTGATGCTGATAATCCGAGCAGCACCAGGGTCCAACCGGAGAAACGCTGCCTGGGTTCGGAATGATGGGCGAGGCGGTAAGCACGATGCAGCAGTGAGCCGCCATTTGCGGCCATGTTGAAGGCCGCATGCAGGCGCCCATCTTCAAGCGCCGCAAGAGCTTTGAGATAGACGACGCGATCGCCGCAGGTTTCCATGACGGCATCATCACAGCAAAATTCACGCTGGTAGCGCGCATCCCGGGAGATCCAATGCACCACCGGGTGATAGAACAGCAGTGTTTCCACCACCAGTTGCAACAGGTTAAATAGGTAATCACGACGGCGGATATGTGCGAGCTCATGGGCAAGAATCATTTCTGCCTGCCGCCAGCTGAGTCCGCACACGGCGCTGGGTGGTATCAGGATCACCGGTTTGAGCCAGCCCAGGACCATGGGTGCGTGTGCGCGTGCCGAGGCAATTAGATGCACCGTCGCTTTAACCCGCATTTTCTTAGCCAGCGCATCCAGCAGAGGTTGCCAGGGGTGGGCAGACGGGAACAACAAGGAGCGTCGCAGGCTAGCGGCCAGACGCCAGCCCCAGAGTGCGCGTCCCCCCATGAGTACCACCCCGCCGAGCCAGATAATCACAACCCATGGGATGAAGGGTGTGAGCCTATCCGCCAGCGTCTGAGAAAGGCTGGCATGCAGCGCGCTACCTGTGGTGGCCATAAATTCGATTCGCACCGACGGCGGCAGCGGCAAAGATTCGGTATTCCAGCAGGCCAAATAAAAGAAGGTGATCAAGGGCAGCAGCATGAGCGTGAAGAGAGCCGCCAATGCCAGACTGTAACGCGTTTGTGGAGCGGCATGGCGCAACATGCGGCTCAAGCAGAGGTAGAGCATACCCACGAGTGCGCCCTGCCACAGGAAATGGATCAGCGTCCAGCCCAGATGCGCTATCAAGCTGGTTTGGGCGAGGCCGTTCACTGTGGTTCTTGCTCCAGCTCATTGATGAGTTCGCGGATGCGCATCAGTTCAGTGCTGCTGGCCGGCCGGCCGGAACCCAGTGCTTGCAGCACCAGCTCTACAACGGAACCTTCAAAAGCGCGTTGCATTAATTTGCCTAACAATTGCTGTTGCGTATCCGTGCGGCTGAAGGCCGCGTTGTAGATGTGGGCGCGTGCCGAATCATCCCGCTCCACCAGACCCTTGACGTGCATGATTTGCAGCAGTTTGAGTACGGTGGTGTAGCCTACCCGGTTATGTTGTTTCACCGCCTCGTGAACCGTATGCACGGTACTCGGCCCCTGCTTCCAGAGCACATTGAGGATTTCCAGCTCGGCATCCGTCGGGTGGGTGGAACGGGCTCGGCGTGGTGACATAGTGTGCTCCGGACCAAGATTTCAGAATCCGCAGGCTAAGGCAGGTAGCCACAGTGGGTTGCTTAAGTATAGACAAAAATGCGAGATATTTCGTATGTGGCGGATTCAAACTGGGTGGCGGACGTTAGCAGCGGGGGTACTTTTTTGGCTTTATGCGGTCGCAGGCAGAACACCACGGGTTTACCCGGGGATGAATGGGCCCGGCGGCAGCATGGTGAAGGCATGGAAGTCGTCAAGGCGGGGCATAGTGGTTACCACCTGCAATACCCCGTAGTCTGGGTATGTAAATACCGCCGCCGGATGCTGAATCCTAGCGGGTGCCAATATATGCGGAAAGTATTGCCGAAGCTGCTGCGAAGTATGCCCGGCGTAGTGATCGAGATGATTGGCATTGACCGGGATCATGTGCACAGGGGGATAGTGATCCCGCCGCGGTATAGCGTTGCGGCGGTGATGGGGCAGTTGAAAAGCCAATGGTCGTCGCACCTAAGGAAGACCTTTGGGTGGCTGAGGAAGGTGTACTGGAAAGAGAATATTGTCTGGTCGCCGGGCTACTCCGTGAGCAGCGTAGGCGTGGAGGAAGAGACTGTTAAACGGTATGTGGAACACCAAGGTCGCCAGGATTCAGGTCAGTTCCGTATGGAACTGTAACGGTAAGGACCCCAGCTTTAGCCGGGGGAATCTATTTTGGAATAGGGCGTGGCAGATGAGCAATGGCGGTAACAACGGTAATGGCGGTACCAGCTTCGTCGCTCCGCAACTTGCCGAGCTCTTTGCCGTGCAGGCCTCCTTGGCCTCGGCTCCCCTCGGACAAGCAAACTCTGCGATTTATATCGATGCCAACAGCAGTCACTACTCCACTGACTTCCACGACATCACTTCGGGTAACAATGGTGCATTCAGTGCGGGTGTCGGTTGGGACCATCCCACAGGCTGGGGATCGATCAATGCGACAAATCTGCTAACCCATATTGAAGGCTCATCCACACTTTCACCGCCGATCAATCTAACTGCCGAGTATACAAATTGCATCAACAAGCGTGATACGTACTTCATTTCATGGCAGGCGGGCCCCGTTGGGAATGCCGCCGCTTATGATGCTGAATATGAGTACGGCGCGGGCGGTTGGACGGTCTTCAAATATGGCGCGTCACCGACTGCAAACCTTACGCTTTTGCCGAATGAGTCGGTTAGCATTCGCGTACGCGCGACAAATGGGTCGATCTGGACCAGTTACACGTCGATAGAGTTTCCTAGTTCACCGTGCGTCCCGCCGCCTTCACCATCGGGTTAACGTGCGCGGCTAAAATTCAAGCATTATGGCAACACGTGTGTTCAAATACCTGGTTCTCATGGCTGCCGGCTTAGGGGTTATGGCTATGCATGAGCCGCTGGACACGCGTGTCCTATCCCATGAAGGGTGTTCGCAGGTTGCTCAATGCGCGCTGGCCAATCTTCCGGCACAGTGGCAACTGATCCAGAGCGACAGAGGTTACGAGATTTATGACGCGACGCAGAAGTTATCGGTGCGGGTGGATGCGCAACAGACCGTGATTGTCGCGGGCAACGCCGCCGGGATATTGAGGTTGGTTGATTATAGCTCAGGTCAGCAGATCACACCGACGATCGCTGAAAAGCTCGCCCGACAGAACGGCCAGCTCCGAGTAATCTACGGGCACGGCTTGACGGCGTGGTATCGGAAAACTCAGCGCGGAATAGAACAAGGGTTTACCCTCAGCAAGGAGCTTAGCAGTAATTCGAACCAAGTTAAGCTGGTCTTCGATATCAGAGGCCATCTGCTGGTCCATTTGCGGACACCGCGGGAGCTGGATTTTAACGATGCTGGCGGGCGGACCCGTCTGCGCTATGCGGGAGTTTTTGCTTATGACGGGCAGCATCGGCCTCTGCGCGCACGGATGGCGCTTGCGGGCCACGCACTGACACTTAGCATCGTCACCCGCGGTGCCCGCTATCCTATTACCGTGGATCCACTGATCACGACGGTGACGCAATTCAAGGATCCCGATCAGGTGCGCGGAGATAACTTTGGGCAGAGCTTGACACTGTCGGGTGACGGCTCCGTTGCATTGATCGGCGCGTTCAGCGCCGGTGCCAATGGCAGCGCTACCGGTAAAGCTTACATTTATTCGCAAACCAACGGCACCTGGAATACCCAGCCAGCGGTGACCTGGCTTGATCCTCAAGGCATAACCCTGGATAAGTTCGGATGGCCCGTGGCTCTCTCGGCGAACGGGACCACGGCGGTCATTGCGGCTGCGGGCAACTCACAGGTCTACATCTATTCATCATCCGGCGGTACGTGGTCGGCAACCCCGGTGGCTGTGCTCCCTGACCCGGCGGGGATCGCCCATGACTGCTTCGGCTGCAGTGTTGCTGTGTCTGCGAACGGGACGGTGGTCCTCGTCGGAGCCTTCGGCACGACCGTGAATGGCAACTCTGATGTCGGTCGGGTATATGTATTTGCCCAAAGTAACGGTACTTGGTCCACGTCCCCGGTGGCGGAGCTTAATGATCCCAGTGCTGTTTTTGGAGAGTCTTTTGGGTATGCCATTGCCCTGTCCGCCGATGGCACGGTGGCATTGATAGGCGCTCCCCAACTGAGTGGAGGAGTGGGCAGGGTGTTCTTTTTTGTTGCACAGAGTGGTGTATGGCGTTCAACACCAATCGCCACCCTGTTAGACCCCATGTCCAACGTACTAGATAATTTTGGGTCTAGCTTGGCACTGCCCTCCAACGGCACCGTGGCTCTTGTGGGTGCGTACGGCTCAGATAAAGGTTCTGGAACCGTATACCTGTACCGCTCGGCTGGTGGCGTGTGGTCGGTCACACCAGAGGCGTCGTTTAGCGATCCGGATGCCGCCGCCGGCGATTTTTTCGGTTACAGTGTGGCGCTGTCGGGTGATGCCACCACTGCCCTGATTGGGGCACCCGGCGACCAGGGAAGCGGCGCCTACGGCGGCGCAGAAGGGAAGGCCTATGTATTCAAGGAGATGAATGGCCAATGGGCGACGACTCCGACAGGCACAGCAAGCTTGGTGGATCCGTATCCGATTGCCTTAGACGGGTTTGGCACGAGCGTGGCGTTGACCTCGACCGGTACGATCGCGTTGGTCGGTGCTCCTCAAACACCTGGAATCCTGCCCGTGGGTAGTCCCAATAATACTGGGGGTCCGGGTCAGGCGTACGCCTTTGAAAATTCAAACGACTGGGGCTACGGCGGCACGGCAACATCATCTGGCGGTGGAGGCACCTTTGACTGGCTATGTTCTGCGGGGCTCTTGATATTGTCATGGACTGGCCGCCGCCGGCTCAGGCGGTGATCAGAGGCCCGGATCCAAGCTCTGATAGAAGGGCGATTCAAACCGGGTTAGCTGCGCGATCGGCTGGCGGGCATGAGCTGCGAGACTTGGTATTCAGTTAGCGGAGCACACATGGTAGCCCATGGGGATTTTGCAAGCCCTACTGTTCGTAGCGGGGGCCTGCAGCCGGAAGACGAATTCCTCGAGCATGCGCTGCGCCACCGGTACGCCGCCCAGCCTCGCGGGTTCTATTTTCCACTGACGTAGCGCGTCCATCGCCGCCTGTCCGAAAAGGCGTGAACCGGTTACGTGGATAACATGCATGGCCGTGATGCGACCCTCCGGCGTCAGGGTAAATGCCACTGTTGCGGAGCCTTCAACACCGCGCTCTAAAGCGATGGATGGATAGACAGGCGAATGCTGTGCAATGACGGTGCCACCCGCATGGCTGGGCGCAGAAAGGGCTTGCATAACCGGTATCGCTGTGTGCAAAGCCGCGACAGCGGGATGAACGGGTGCTGCTAATCCAGGCATGGCATTGAATACAATCCTCTGGGACTCATTAAGTATCTGGACTGGTTTGAGAGCGGCTGGGTATGTCCATATCGGTGCGTTTATCCCGGTTGGAGATAGTCTGGCTGCGGACGTATGCGATGCTAGCTTGCCCAGCAGGGTGTATTTGGCAGTCACGACCGCTTGTTGGAATGCGGACTTCGGGTGGGTAAATTGTATGCTGCCGGCGGTAAATAATAATCCCGCGATCAGCAGCAGCGGTAACCATGAAGCGGCAGCGTTGGAAGCCGGCAGTCCCAAGAGGCGGTGAATCCGATCCAGCACCGCGCCGCCGTTGGCACCGAGCACTAATGCGGAACGCGGCTGGCGCAGGCTTTCAAGTTCTGTCAGCGCGCGTGCGTACTCCACGGCATTGCCATGCAAACCTACCACCATGTCATCGCAGCATTGCTCGCGTTCAAGACGCGCTTGCTGGGATACCCAGCGTACCACTGGGTGATAGAACAATAGGGTTTCCACGGCTACCTGCAGCAGATTCCACAAATAGTCTTGGCGGCGGATATGAGCCAGCTCATGGGCCAGTATTAGCTCCATCTGCAGGGGAGTTAGACCTGCCATGACGCTGGGTGGGATCAGGATGATGGGTTTGAGCCAACCTATAACGGAGGGCACGGCGATACCGGTGGAGACGGCCAAACGCACCAGTTTTTTTATGCCCAACAATGTGCGTACGGATTCGACCACCGCTTGCCACTCTGGTAGGGACATGAATGCGGCGGTCTCCCGCAATTGATAAGCGTGGCGCCAGCCGCGCCAGGCACGCAGCGTCATGGTGAGCACGCCCAGCAGCCACAGAGGCACTGCCCAGGGAACCAGCGGTTGCAGCCAGAACCTTAGATGGTCGAGTACTGACAATCCCGTGGCAGCACTCTGGTTTAGATTGATCGTGGATACGTTTGCGAGGGTTTTCAACGGCGCATGCGTGGCGATACCCATCGTCGCGTGCGCCAGATGAATAAACGTGATGATGGGCAGTGCGGCCATTACGGCCAGGGCGCCCATGGCCAAATGATAACGGGCGGCTGGTGATTGCCCTTGCAGCAGTCGTTGCATTCCAACATAGACTGCGCCGATTGCGACGCCTTGCCAGAGAAAATGCACCAGAGTCCAACCCAGGCAATGGATCAGCGTCGAATTGAGGAGTGTCTCAACGGCGCTCATTGATCATGGGCCTCTAGTTCATCGAGACGGGCGCGGATTTTACTGATTTCCTCCGTGCTGGCGGGTTTGGCAGAACCCAGAGCTTGCATGACGAGTTCCGTGGCGGAGCCCTCGAATACCCGATGCAGCAATTTACCCAGGATTTGGCGCTGAGTTTGATGCTTGCTCAGGGCCGGTTTGTACACGTGAGCACGTTCCGAGTCATCGCGGCTGACCAAGCCTTTCTGATACATGATCTGCAGCATGCTAAGCACCGTGGTATACGCGAGACCGTGGCGTTCCAGCGTCTCATGCACTTGGCGTACGGTGCTGGGACCCAACTGCCAAAGGACGCTCAGAATTTCCAACTCCGTTTCGGTGGGTTCAGGCAGGGCGGGTGCGGGAGATGCTTTTCTGATGGTCATTGCTGGTTGATATCCAGTTAGGTGCTGGTCAAGCCACATTACCATGCAGTATAGTACAGTCTACTAGGTATCTAGTATAAAATTCTTTAGGCCTTGCAAGACTGAATTTTCTGACTATAATACTATTTATTTAGTACTTCTAATATAGTATTTTATATTGAACCCATTGAGGAGCAAGACTCATGAGCAAATGGATATCTTCCCTGGGATTAGCCCTATTGATGACGGCCTGTGCCACACCCCAACAACCAGCTGCCCAGGTTTCTGGCGCCGCGACCTCCAGTGGGCAACCGCAGATGGTGGTTTCAACGGGGACCCAGCCTGCGGGCCAAAAACTCATCTGCAGCGAGAGCTACCCTATGGGCTCGCACATACCGCAGCGCATCTGTGTGACCCCGGAACAGGCTGCTGCCCGTAAAAAAGCCGCCCAGGAGGCCATGCGAAATGTCCAGATGCAGGGCGCTCAGTCTCAAGGATCCGGCAATAATCCTCCCTGACTATTGGTTTCTACACACTGACGTCTCTTGAGATCGTCGGGAGTCTCTGGGATGGCCGGTTACAATACCGGCCATCTTTAATTTGGAGATTCCGGCCGTGCCCACCCGTTTTCGTGATGTCGAACTCCACGCGCCAACCGGTTCCAGGTTGTCCTGCAAAGGCTGGCAGCAGGAAGCAGCCCTCAGAATGCTGCACAATAACCTGGACCCGGCCGTGGGGGAGAACCCTGCGGAATTGGTGGTCTATGGGGGCATCGGACGGGCGGCACGCAACTGGGAATGTTTTGACAAAATCGTCGAGACGCTGAAGCGCCTGGAGAATGACGAAACGCTGCTGATTCAATCCGGCAAGCCGGTGGGCGTGTTCAAGACTCACGCAGCAGCGCCGCGGGTACTCATCGCAAACTCCAACTTGGTGGGCAAGTGGGCAAACTGGGAGTACTTCTTCGAATTGGATAAGAAGGGACTCATGATGTTTGGACAGATGACGGCCGGTTCCTGGATCTATATCGGCTCCCAGGGCATCGTGCAGGGCACCTATGAAACCTTTGCCGAAGCCGTGCGCCAGCACTATACGGGTAATGCGCACGGCAAATGGCTGCTCACGGGTGGCTTGGGCGGCATGGGCGGCGCCCAGCCGCTGGCAGCCGTGTTCGCGGGTTTGTGCTGCCTGGCTGTGGAAGTGGATGAGCAGCGTATCGATAAGCGGCTGAATACGGGTTATCTGGATTACAAGGCGAAATCTCTTCAGGAGGCGTTCACCATCCTGCGCAAGGCTTTGGCGAACGGAAAGGCGGTGTCTGTAGGCCTGCTCGGGAATGCGGCGGACATATTCCAGGAAATCCTGAAAGGAGATTTTTATCCCCACCTGGTTACCGACCAGACATCGGCCCATGACCCGCTGAACGGCTATATTCCGGTGGGTTATTCGCTGGCGAAAGCCGCCGAACTGCGCAAAAGCAATCCAAAGAAATACGTGGAACTGGCTAAGCAGTCCATGGCGCAGCACGTGCGTGCCATGCTGGGTTTCCATGCCAAGGGCATTCCCACCTTTGATTACGGTAACAATATCCGTGCCATGGCCCAAGACGCGGGTGTCGCCAACGCGTTTGACTTCAAGGGTTTCGTGCCGCTCTATATCCGGCCGCTGTTTTGCGAGGGTATGGGACCGTTCCGTTGGGCGGCGTTATCCGGCGATCCGGAAGACATCTACAAGACCGATGCCAAGGCCAAAGAACTTTTTCCCGACAAACCACGTCTGCACCGCTGGCTGGATCTGGCGCGGCAACGCATCCACTTCCAGGGCCTGCCGGCGCGCATCTGCTGGCTGGGGTACAAGGAACGCCACAAGCTGGGTCTGGCCTTCAACCACATGGTGCGCGCAGGTGAGCTGCAGGCACCCATCGTCATCGGACGCGACCACCTGGATGCGGGTTCCGTGGCTTCTCCCAATCGCGAGACCGAGGGCATGCAGGATGGCTCCGACGCCGTGGCCGATTGGCCGATTTTGAATGCGCTGTTAAACACTGCCAGTGGCGCCTCTTGGGTCAGTTTTCATCACGGCGGCGGCGTGGGCATGGGTTACGCGTTGCATGCGGGCGTAGTGATCGTCGCCGATGGCAGCGAACGCGCTGAAAAGGCCCTGGAACGTGTACTCATCAATGATCCCGGCACCGGTGTCATGCGGCACGCAGATGCCGGCTATGAAAAAGCCATGCAGGTGGCGAAAGAACGCGGCTTGGACCTGCCCATGTCCGGTATTCGCTGAGGACCGAGCCGCCGTGTAAATTAGCAGCATGCACATGGACCTGAACGCGGACATGGGCGAGGGTTGCGGCGATGACGAGGCGCTCATGTCGCTTATCACTAGCGCCAGCATTGCCTGCGGCGCGCACGCCGGGGATGCCACCAGCATGCGGCGCACCGTTGAAGTCGCCGTAAGCCGGGGCGTCAGCATCGGCGCGCATGTTGCCTACCCTGACCGAGAAGGCTTCGGCCGGCGCGAGTTATCGCTACCGCCGGCTAGCATCACAGTGGCAGTGCTTGGGCAGGTGCGAGCACTGGATGCCGCTGCGCGCGCGGCGGGCACCCGGATTAGTTATCTGAAAGCCCACGGCGCGCTCTATAACCGCATGGCCGACGATGCCGATACCGCCAATGCCGTGATTGCCGCTATAAGGACATTCGATGCATCCCTGGCATTGCTCACTCTGCCCGACAGCGTAGCCATGACGCGTGCACGGGCGTGCGGCCTTAAGGTTTTTGGCGAGGCCTTTGCAGATCGTGCGTATACAGCGGGCGCCCGGTTGGTGCCGCGCTCCCGGGCTGATGCGGTTATTACCGATGTCGCTGCCGTCACCCGTCAGGCCATAAGCCTGGCCACCACCGGAAAAATCGCGAGTTTGGATGGTTCAGTCATATCCATTCACGCGCGCTCACTGTGCATACATAGCGATACGCCGGGCGCTGTTAACTTGGCAAGAGTGGTGCGTGCGGCGCTTGAAGAGTCCGGTGTCAGCGTGCGCGCATTCACATGACTACGCGTTTTGTCGGTGACAGCGCTCTGCTGGTGGACACAGAAAACGTCCAAACCGCCCAGCAGCTGTGTGCAGTCATCCATCGGCAATCGTTGAAGGGCCTGCGTGAATTGGTACCGGCCTATAACACCCTGTTGGTGGAATTTGATCCGCTTGAGTTTGACGTGATGCAGTTCATCCGCCGTTTGCCACAATTCTTAAAGGCACCTCCGCTTCGTGGTCTGGTGCGCGAGCACGACATTGAGGTGACTTACAACGGCGAGGATTTGGAAGAGGTGGCACGGATGACCGGCCTGAGTATCCTAGAGGTGATCCAATGTCATAGTGCCGCCACGTATACGGTGGCATTTTTGGGTTTTGCACCGGGATTTCCCTATTTGACCGGGCTGGATCCGAAACTGCGGATGCCGCGTTTGAAATCGCCGCGCACTCAAGTGCCAGTCGGTGCCGTGGCGATTGCTGACGAATTCAGCGGCATATATCCTCAAGCCACCCCCGGTGGTTGGCGCATCCTGGGACATACGAATACGGTGTTGTTCGATGTTTCACGACCCACACCGGTTCTGCTGATGCCGGGCGATACCGTGCATTTTCGGCCGCTAGTATGATTACCGTGCTCGAACCCGGGTGGTTTACCAGCTTCCAGGACAGGGGCCGCAACGGCTTTGCCCATCTAGGCGTACCACAAGCAGGTGCGGCCGATAGCCTGAGCCTGAGACATGCCAACCTGCTGGTAGGAAATACCGGCAACGCTGGGGCATTGGAGATAACCCTGAGCGGGCCGATGCTGCGTTTCGAAATCAATACTGTGATTGCGTTGGCAGGCGGTCGTCTTGAGGCGCAGCTTGATGATTTGCCTTTGCCCATGTATCAAAGCATACCGGTACGTGCCGGCCAGGTATTGACGTGTGGCCGCCTATTGACGGGACTGCGCTGTTATCTCGCGGTGGCCGGCGGGTTTTCCGCAGAACCGGTGCTTGCCAGCATTTCCACCGATACTTTGACGGGTTTGGGACCATCCGCTCTGCGGGCTGGCGACGCTCTATCCGTACAGATCCATATCCTCAATCAGGGTTGGTACCTGCGGGCACCGCCGGAATTTTCGGATAATGTGATGCTAAGGGTGATCGCGGGACCCCATAAGGAATGGTTCACCCCAAGTGCCCTGGCAGATTTTCTGGAAAGTGAATATCAGGTGCGTACCCACAGCGACCGGACCGGCTTGCGCCTGGCGGGCCGGCAAATTCCACGCAGTCACCTGGGCGAGTTGCGATCACAAGGTATGGTGAGCGGTGCAATACAGGTGCCTGGGGATGGGCATCCCATCCTGCTGCTGCCCAATCACGGCACCACCGGCGGTTATCCGGTGATTGCGGTGGTTATCCACGCAGACCAACCACGCCTTGGTCAGTTGCGCCCCGGCACAAAGCTGCGTTTCGAGTCGGTGACGCGCGAGCAAGCGCTGACAGCTCTTCAAGTCGGCGAAACCGATTTACGTACTGCGCTTGTACCTGCCGATCCCGGGTTGTTGGCGGCTCGTAGCCTGATGCAACTGGCCAAATCCCATCCTTTCCTGCAGGAGGCCAGTTTGCAGATGGGTCAACGCAAGCTCCGTCTACGCCGCTGATCATCCTGAGTATTGGCAATAATTTGATTTTCATGCGGAAAATCCACAATCAAATCAGTGTACTTATTTTCATGGGTGTGGTGGGTGGCGCACTCGTAGCCTGCGCGCCTTGGCCGGAGAGACCGGAAGTCCGGCCGTATAGTGCGGCGCAGGCAAAAACCGCTGCCGAAATCGTACGACTTGTCCGCCAGCAACTGGGCATACGCTACGTTTATGGTGGCGATACTCCGGGCGGATTCGATTGTAGCGGGCTGGTGTATTATGTTTTCAGACGCGCTGGTCTGGCGGTGCCGCGTACCGCCAATGCGCAGTTATATGCCTCGCATCCCGTCAATTTTCAGGATCTGCACCCCGGGGACTTGGTGTTTTTTGAGATTGCCGGCAATGTGCAAATGCACGTAGGAATTTATGTGGGCAACGGCGAATTCATCCATGCGTCGGAAACCGGGCAGCCCGTATCCTATGCGTTTTTGGATAACCCTTATTGGAAAACGCGTTTTGTGGGCGGCGGCCGGTTCTGAAGCAAGGCTTGACCGAAAACTGGCCCCGCATCTTTACCCGACAACACCGGGAATATTCCTGGGTCTATCAGACTATCTTCCATGATTTTCCTGCGTCGCGCCGCTTTCCTTTTGTGCTGGTGTGTACACGCTAATGGATATTAAAAGGTCGTGCACATGTGGTTGGCGTTGAATGAACTGCATCCCACCACCCGGCGCTTGCTGGCATCGCGGGCAGTGCGCAGCGTGGCCCAGGGCGCGCTGGTGGCGGACTTGTCCCTGTATCTGCATGCCCTGCACTGGAGTGGCCTGGGGATCGGCCTGACATTGACCGCCGGAGGGTTGATTGCCGCAGTCTTGAGTTTACTCATCGGCATCGCCAGTGACAGCTTCAAACGCAAACCATTCCTGCTGTACAACGAAGGTCTCACAGTAGTGTGCGGTTTGGCGCCGTTAGTAAGCGCCAGCCCGGTAGTACTGGTGATAGCCATCATCATCGGCGGCTTTGGCCGCGGCAGCAACGGCTCCGCTGGTCCGTTTGCACCCGCGGAGCAGGCTTGGCTTGCGGAAGCCGCGCCGCCCGTGAATCGCGGTTGGATATACAGTTTGAATACCGCCGCAGGCTTTTTCGGAATGACCTTGGGTGCGCTGCTGGCTATATTGCCGGCCTTTTGGGTGCATCCCCTGGGTCCGCAGTTGGCATACAGCCCAATATTCATGATCGTAGCGCTGGGAGGTTGCGTGAATCTGTGGCTGCTGAGTGGTGCGCGTGAGCTGCGCGCCGAGCCGGGGTCACGCCAGAGCGCGAACACGTTCAAGAAAACCCCTGCCCATCGTTTCGAGAATCACATCCTGTGGCGACTGTTTCAGCTTAATACTATCAACGGCCTTTCTATCGGCCTGACGGGAACCTTGATTGCATACTGGTTTGCTCTTAAATTCCATATCGGCCCTGGCGCTATCGCGCCGATGATGGCGATTACTTTTGCGCTCACCGGCATGACCTCCATTTTTGCCGGCCGGCTTACGCAGCGGCATGGCCTGGTAAGCTCGGTGCTGTGGTCACGGGGTATCGGCGTGCTATTGCTAATGCTTCTGCCGCTCATGCCCTGGTTCTGGTTGGCAGCGATCATTTATATGTTGCGGCTCGCATCCAGCGGGGCATCCCTGGGCGCACGCCAGGCGCAAGTGGTGTCGCTGGTGCGTGACGAACGCCGGGGCTTGGCAACCAGCGTGAATGCGGCAGCGTTTCAGGTGCCGCAATCCATCGGGCCGGGAATTGCAGGACCGATGATTGCCGCCGGCATGTTTGTTACGCCCTTTTATCTGGCTGCGGGGTTGCAGGTGCTGTACGTCATTGGTTATGGACGCGTATTCCGTCGTTACGAGCGGGTTGGAATGGCGACGCCGGAAAAAAAATCGCCCCTTTGAGCGGGATGTGCTCCGGATAGATGTCCGATTAAATTATGGTGAATTGTTTAATATTGTGTTGACAGTCTGTTGCGCAATAACGGGTATATTGCCGCTGTATGTAAAAACGATATTGTCGGCGGTGGCAGGGTTATCCTGGGCGGCCTGACAGGTGAATGCCAGTGTGTATTCGCCAGCCGGCAGGTAGGCAGCGGTGAACTCATACTCGCCGGTCGTATTGTCTAGCTGCACGGTGCTCTCGGTGACCGGCTGACTGGCCAGTGGCGCGCTGTCGTTGATGTCGGTGGGTGCGGCATTGGCGCTGGCAAACACATAGACCGCCGGTGTGCAGCCGGGGGTAATGAGCGTATTCGGCACCACCCCGATGATGTTGCCGGCATCCATGACGTTCACCATGCGGCCGATGGGTGACAGTTGGTAGGCGGTGGAACCCACGGCCGGCGGGAGCACGGATTTGCGCGCATCGAAGTCTATGAAGTAGTCACCCGCCATGCTGTTGCTGATGGTAAATGGTGCGTTGATATTCAGGGAGGTGAATTCAGAACATGGCAAACCACAGGGATAGGGAGGCGGGACGATCAAGGCGTGCTGACTGCCGTCGTTGAGAATGATATACGAATCCGTGCCGCTGCCGTTGGCGCTGATAGTCAGTACCAATCCCTTATACTGGCCGGCAGGCAGGATCCAGTTGCCGATGAGCGGCGTGCTTATGCCCTGTTGCAGTTGCAGCAGGTCAATTTGCTGGGGTTGCGGGAAATTGAAATTAATAGGATTGCCGTTCACAGGTATTGCTTGCACACTGACGATATCCACCACCACGCTGGTGGCGTTGTCCGCGGGTGTATCGGTAATCGAGAGCTGCATCTGGCCATTGCCACTGCTAACGCAGCCGGCAAACGCAGCAAAGATCAGAGACAGAACCAGGAACCTGTAGATATGCCGACACATAGACACCTCCCAAACCGCGAGTATCGGCCGGAACTTCAAGCCGGCTGGCGCTGAATTTTACCCTGATTTAAACGCCTGAGCCTGTCAACGGTTACCCCTTGCCGGCGCTGCCAGTCTTCAATTCAAGCTGACGAAGGTGGTTTGCCCGGCGTTTACACTGGCGGTGGTCACGGACGTGAAGCTGATATTGTCGGTAGTGGTCGGGTTATCCTGGGCAGCTTGGCAGGTGAAGGCCACGGTATACAGTCCCGGCGGCAGCCAGCCAACGGTGAAATTGTATTGTGCCGTGGTGCTGTTGATACCCACCAGAGCACTGCTGATAGGCTGCACTGTGCCCGACGGTGCATTGATATTTACATCCGTGGGCGTCACCTTGCCGCTGTAAACATAGATGGCGGGGGAGCAGCCAGACGGCACCAGTGTTGTTGCTACGGAACCCGTGATGCTGCCGGCGTCAAGATTATTTACAGCCCGCAGCGATGGTTGCAGGATGTATTGTCCCGGATTGTTGGGGTCTGGATAGATAGACCTGCGCAAGTCCATATCCACGGTGTAATTGGCGCTTATGTTCCGAAAGACGATGAAATTCACGGGCACGGTGATTTTTGTCGGCGATCCGGCGGGTATGACAAGTGGATCGGTATTACCGCTGCCGATCAGCGTGATATTCGAATCCAGTGTCCCCGGCGCGGCTTCGAAGTACAGGGTGATGGAGGTGTAATGGCCGGTTGGCAAAGGTTGGCTGATCAGGAATTGCGAGAGACCGCCTTGTAATTGGTAAAAATTGAACGTCGCTGGAGCTGGGAATGGATAGTACAGCGTGCCGGCGTCCCCGGTTACGTCCAATTCGGTCAATGTAATATTGATGCTGTTTGCCCCATCAATCGGCGCATCGGCGATGTAAAGATTGAGGCTGGGCGTACTGGAACCACCACCACAACTGGCGACTAGCAGTAGCACGCACACGACGGCGGCGGACCGGGCAATCAGTCTGAGCATGGGGGGCTCCGAATCAGGATATGTGACAGCTGGGAGGTTGGTTCTATATGACTGACGGCAAGTTTACCGCGTACCGCTCCCGGCTCCTAGAGGTACAGCACATTAAGCGGGACGCATGCCATAAAAAAAGAGGGGCCTCTCATCAAAGGGGGAAAACAAGAGGCCCCAGACTTCCCCACGTTGCGTGAGGTCGCCATAAACAGATAAATACCACGGCGATACTACATCCGCCGATCCAGAGTCTGTTCAAGACAGGTTTGATTATAGTCAAAATCCCAAAACATATCGCCGACATGACATAAATTCAGCAACCGGTGATTTTGCTGGAATTCCCGAAAATCACCTGAACCCTGGATACCGATTTAGGCCAATAATAAATGGCTGACGGCATCCCCGTTCAGGCATCCAGCCAGTAGGCCGTTGTTTAGTTGCTTGGCAATCTGGCGGATGTCGCCATCCAGCCGCCGATCGCCGTCATGGTCTGCCGCGTGCCGGCGCAGCAGCGCGTGGACTACTTCCAATTGAGCGGTGGTTTTTAGCGGCCGTTGAGCATCGATAGCCGCGGCCGCCGCCAGTGCCTCGATTGCCAGGATGTAGCGCACGTTTTCCAGTATCTGTAGCAGCTTCAAACCCGCCCACGGCGCCATGCTCACGTGGTCTTCCTGGCCTGCGGAGGTTGGGATGGTATCCACGGAGGCGGGGTGGGCGAGGGTCTTGTTTTCTGAAGCTAGGGCTGCAGCCCCCACATGCGCAATCATGAAGCCCGATTCCACGCCCGGTTCCCGGGCCAGGAACATTTCCAGCCGCGGGTTGATTTTTTTGAGCAATAGGTCGGTACGCCGTTCGGAGATGTTGCCGAGCTCGGTGACGGCAATGGCCATAAAATCCGCCACGAAGGCCAAGGGTTCCGCATGGAAATTGCCGCCCGAGAGCACCTCCTCGCCGAAAATCAGCGGATTGTCTGAAACGCTGTTACATTCCTTGCCCAATATTTTGGCAGCATGCGCAAGCGTGTCCCACACGGCACCGTATACCTGCGGCATGCAGCGTAAGGCGTACGGGTCTTGCACCCGGTCGCAGCCTTGGTGGGACCGCCAGATTTCGCTGCCGGTCAGGAGACTGCGGAACAATTCCGCCACCTGAATTTGTCCCGGCAGGTTGCGTACTGCGTGGATGCGCGCATCAAAGGGACTATAGCTGCCTGCCAAGGCCTCCAACGTCAGCGCCCCAATCACGATGGACGACAGCAAGATATTGTGGGCCTGAAACAGACCCTCCATGGCGAGCGCCGCACTCATCTGGGTGCCGTTGAGTAAGGCCAATCCTTCCTTGGCTTCGAGCTGCACCGGTTTCGTATCCGCAGCGGCGAGCAATGCCGCGCCGCGCAGCAATTTTCCCTGGTGTAAGGCCTCACCCTCGCCGATGAGCGCCAAGGCCATGTGGGCGAGTGGCGCCAGATCACCAGACGCGCCTACGGAACCTTTCGCGGGAATCACCGGCAGCACGTCGTGATTGAGCAGTGCCAGCAGTGTGTCAACCACCAGCGAGCGAATGCCGGAGTTGCCTATGGCCAGGCTATTGGCCTTGAGCAGCAGAATGCGGCGGGTGATCGCAGGCGAAAGCGGGTCACCAAAACCGCAAGCATGGCTGCGCACCAGGTTGTACTGCAACTGAATGAGTTGGTCGCGGGAAATATGCTCGCGGGCCAAGGCACCGAACCCGGTATTGATGCCGTAACATACCCGTCCGGTTTCGATGACACGGCGGACTGTGTCCACGCTCATCTGCATTTGCAGGCGCGCATTGTCAGCGAGTACAGTCTGCGACCGACTCGCATCAAATTCAGCCAGCATCTTGAGCGTCAGATCAGCACCGGTGAGTGACAACTGGGTCATATCCTGTTTCCCTTGAAGAATATTGCATCGGGCCTTAGTCCGCCCAACTGGTAAAGCAGAAATTCTGGAGCCGGCAGGTCCCAGACGCTGAAATCCGCGTGTCGTCCCGGCGTGAGACTGCCGATTTTATCCGACCGGCCCAGGGCCTGAGCGGCATTGCGAGTCACCCCCAATAGGATTTCTGCGGGCGTGAGTCCGAAAGTGATGGCGCTCATGTGCATCACCGTGAGCAGGCTGACGATCGGCGAGGAGCCGGGATTCAGGTCCGTGGCCACTGCCATGGGAACCTGGTGACGGCGCAACAGCGCTATCGGCGGTTTGCGGTTTTCACGCAGGAAATAAAACGCTCCAGGCAGCAGGACCGCGACGCTTCCGGAGCGATACATTGCCAGAACATCTTCTTCGGTTGCATATTCCAGGTGATCACAGGACAAGGCACCATGGGCTGCGGCCGCTGTGGTAGCGCCCATATTGGAAAGCTGGTCGCTATGAGCACGGGTTTTCAGCCCGGCTTTGGCGGCCTGCATGAACAGCTGGCGCAGATCTTCGGTTGTGAAAGCCATGGTTTCAGCAAAGATATCCACGCTTTCCGCCAGTTTCTCCCGCACCACTGCTGGTAGCATGTTGTTGATGACATCGGAAAAATAATCTTCGCGGGTGCGCCCGCTGGGCACCGCATGTGCTCCCAGGAAAGTCGGTACGATATCCATATCCAGTTGCCGGCGCAGCTGGCGTATGGCGCGCAGCATTTTGAGTTCATTCTCCATATCCAGGCCATAGCCGCTTTTGATTTCAACGGTGGTGACGCCCTCGGCATGCAATGTCCTCAAGCGCGGCAGGGTTTCCCTCACCAGCTGTTCTTCACTGGCGGCGTGCACTGCGTTTACGGTGGCCTGGATACCGCCGCCGGCGCGCGCCAAGTCCCCGTAAGTCGCGCCCTGGAGTTTAAGTGCATGTTCCGCCAGACGATTGCCGGCATACAGCGCATGGGTATGGCAATCCACAAAACCCGGCAGCACCACGCGATTGGCCGCATCAAAGACTTCCGTGGCGGGCGCATCCGCGGGTACGCCGAGGGCGGCGATGCGGCCGGCGCTGACCGCCAGGGTCCGTGCGGGCGCTTCGGCTGCTCCCTCATGCATGGGGTAAAGGCGGGCATTCTTGACAAGCAGGTCGTACATGGGTCGTCCCTAGTCGCTGGCGCGCGAATCTGAGAGCATAAGGGTATGCAGACGCGCCTTACTTTCAAATATGTGCTGACACCGGAAGGTTTGCGCCGTGACCAGACATTGGTAATTGGCGCCAGCGGCCTGATCGAGGCGCTGGAGCCGGGAATCGGCCACGCGGATGGTTTTTTCGCGATTCCCGGCATGCCCAATGCCCATAGCCATGCGTTCCAGCGCGCGCTCTCCGGTTTCGGAGAAATGCCCCACGGCGGGGATTCTTTCTGGAGTTGGCGCGAGGCCATGTACCACCTTGCCAATCGAGTAACGCCGGCCGACATGTTTGTGATTGCGCGCGAGGCGTTTCTCGACATGCTGCGCGGCGGATTTACCAGTGTCGCTGAATTTCATTATGTGCATCATATGCCGGACGGCCGTCCCGGTCCGGAAATGGCGCGGGCCATCGTGCAGGCGGCGCACGCAGTGGGCATCCACCTGCTGCTGTTGCCGGTGTTTTACCAGACCGGCGGTTTCAACACGCCGCCGACGGACGGGCAGCGGCGTTTCGTGCACGCCAGTATAGAGGACTACTGTGGTCTGCTGCAGGAACTGCACGGCGTACGTCTCGGTATCGCGCCCCATTCCCTGCGCGCGGTAGCGCCTGAAATGCTGGTAAGGCTTATTAATGCAGTGGAAAACTTGTCCGGCGGCAAGTGGCCGATCCATATCCATGTGAGTGAGCAGCAGCGAGAAGTCGAGGAATGCCGGGTACGATACCACGCCGCACCGATTGAACTGCTGGCAGGCACGCTGGCGTTGAATCACCGCTGGAACCTGGTGCATGCCACCCACGCCACGCCAGCGGAATGCCAGCTGATCATCAAGCAGGATGCCACGGTAGTGCTATGCCCCATCACCGAAGCCTACTTGGGCGACGGAATATTTGCGGCGCAAGAGTTCGTGCGTGCGGGCGGCCGTTTTGCGATTGGCTCCGACAGCAACTGCCGCATTGACGCAGTCGAGGAACTGCGCTGGCTGGAATATGGTCAGCGCCTGCGGAAGCAGCAGCGCGCCCAACTTACCGGCGCCTCGGGTCTCGGCGCAGCCCTCTGGCAGCAGGCTTGCGCCGGCGGTGCGGCAGCTTTGGCGGAACCGGTGGGTGAAATCGCGGTGGGTAAGCGCGCCGATCTGGTGGTATTGGACGAACAGGGTTCACCCTGGCTCGGACACGATATCAACACCGTGCTGGATGCCCTGATCATCGGCGGCAGCCGGCACGATATCGCGGCGGTGTATGTGGGCGGCAAACGCCTGGTGGATCACGGCATGGCGACTGGCGCGGAAATTAGTACCCGCGAATTTGCCCGGGTCGTCACAGGGCTCAATGAGCAATGAGCATGCAGCTCAGGCCCTATGAAATTCGTGAACCGTCAGCACCCGAAATACCGCTGCTGGTGAGCATTCCGCATACTGGCACCTACGTTCCTGATGCCATCGCCGCGGAATTCGCCTCCGATTACATCCGCAGCCTGCCCATGACCGATTGGCACCTGCATCATTTATATGATTTTCTGCCGGCGCTGGGGGTCACGACCATTTATGCCACTTATAGCCGCTTTGTCGCGGACCTGAACCGTCCACCGGATAATGCACCGCTGTATCCGGGCCGCTTTGAAACCGGGTTTGTGGCGCTCCAGACTTTCCAGGGCGAGGATATTTACCGTGCGCCGCCGTCAGCGGAAGAAATTACCCGGCGCCGCGCTCTGGTGCACACTCCCTATCATGCCAAACTGCTGGAGTTAATCCACGCCAAGGTCATGCGATTTGGCCGGGTGGTGCTGATTGATGCCCATAGCGTTGCGTCCCGCGCCAATCTGCTGCATGGCGAGCTCAAGGAACATATTTATCTGGGTGACCGCGACGGCCGAAGCTGTGAGCCCTGGTTGGTGGATGTCGCAGAGCGCGGTTTTCTGGAATCCCATTACACGCTGATGCGCAACCATCCCTACAAGGGTGGCTATATCACCGAACATTACGGCCAGCTTGAGCAGGTCGAGGCTTTGCAGATCGAGATGTGCCAGCGTGTCTATATGGATGAGGATGATCCGGCCGGGGGGCTGAGTCATCCCAATTTTACCCAGGCCAAAGCCCGCATTCGGGCCGTGCTTGAAACTGTGCGCGTCGAGACGCTCAAACAGCGGGCAGGCTGGTGAAGCCGGGTTGATTTTTCTGAAAGTGCCCGCATTTTGTCCAGTTGATGCCTCCAGGAGGAGCAAACCCATGACCAGCCAGGCGCGCAGCGTAGCGACAACCATCGAACCCCAGCGGGTTTCCGACGGTGCGGGTGTCAAACTCAAACGCAGTATTGCCACTGCCACCTTGGATTACCTGGATCCGTTTCTGCTGTTTGATCATTTCGGTTCCGATAATCCCGACGACTACATTGCCGGTTTTCCCATGCATCCGCACCGCGGCATCGAGACCGTGACCTACATGCATGCGGGCGTGGTGGAGCACAGAGATTCCCTCGGGCACGCGGGCAGTATCGCGGCAGGCGACGTGCAATGGATGACGGCGGGCCACGGCATTCTGCACGAAGAAATGCCGCAGTTGCGTGGCGGTCAGCTGTCCGGTTTCCAGTTGTGGGTAAATCTGCCGGCAAAACTCAAACTGACCAAACCCCGCTACCAGGAAGTTGCCGCCAAACGGATTCCCGAAGTCGGGCGCGAAAACGGTGTGCATATGCGCGTCATCGCCGGTAGTGTAGATGGAGTCCGGGGTGCGGTGAAGGAAATCGCTGCCGATCCCACCTATCTGGATGTGTGCATGCCGGCAGACGCAGTTTTCAGGCAGGCGATCCCGCGTGGACACACGGCCTTCGCTTATGTCTATGAAGGCGAGGGACAATTCGGCGTGAACACCAAGTCCGTCGGCACGAATGTGCGTGGACCGAAACTCGTGGTGTTTACCGACGGCGATACCGTGGAAATCGGAGCTGCACCAGCGGGCGTTAAATTTCTGCTGATTTCCGGTCAGCCGTTGCATGAGCCGGTGGCGCGTTATGGCCCGTTCGTAATGAACACCGCGGAGGAAATCCAGCAGGCCCTGATGGATTTACGCAATGGAACCTTCGTGTGAAGCGCAGATAAAAAATCAAAAAAACGGGCGCTGTGACTTGTACACGGCGCCCGTGATTCTTGAGAATACCTGAATTTCAGGGCTTCACAAATTTGAGGGTCATGCGGTCGGATTCGCCGATGGCCAGCATTTTTGCACGCAGGTTCTTGGGTCCTGCGAGATCCGGCGGCAGCCAATGCACCATGATGTCCTCCGGATCCTTGGGATTGGCATTGATTTCCGAAGCCCCCGCCAGCTGGAAGCCGGCCTTGAGCCCCACCTCGATCATGTAATCCTCGGGAATGCGATGTAATTCTCTGGAGCTTTCCACGGCGTTGGCAAAGGGTCTTGCGCGGTGCTCCACCACCCCAAATACACCTCCGGGTTTGAGCACGTTGTAGGCGGCTTTGAATACTCCGGCAAGCGTCGCGGGACTGTGATTCAACCAGTTGTGGGCGTTGCGGAAGGTCAGCACCAAGTCGGCGGAATTAGCCGGCCCCAGATTCACCTGCTCCGGTGGCGCGAAAGGGATGACTTTCTCGATGTGCCCGTACACCGCTGGGTCAGCCTTGAGTTTTGCATCATAGGCGGCCGCCATGCGGTGCATGAATGAACTGGTGCTGTTTAAAGGCGCAGAGGCCTCGATGAGGTGGCCATGCTGGTAGAGAAAAGGCGCAAGAACTTCTGTGTACCAACCGGCGCCGGGTTCCAGTTCTATCACGGTCATATCCGGACGGATACCGAAGAATTCCAGGGTATCGACCGGGTGGCGGAATTGATCGCGCGCCTTGTGGGCGGCTGAGCGCCAACTGCCGTTAAGAGCCTCTTTGAGCAGCGTCGTGGTGTTGCCCGACGGCGCGATCGGACCTGCGCTTGCAGTGGATGCGATCAACAATACGGTGGTAACCAGGAAAGAAAATCTGCAGAAGCGAAGAAACATGGCTGGATCCTCCTGATGAAGGGGTTAACTATAACTCTTAGGCTCGGAATATGATGCAAGATATGGTAAAAAGTGCGCCTTTCCTGCGGGTTTTTGCTGCCAAATGCCCTGCTTACCGGGTTACACCACATGAGCCATGACCGATTCACCTTTGTTTTGCAATCAAGCCGCATGGCTACGCCGCGCGTGCGCCAGCTCAATTTTCGGCGCGAAGATGGCGCCCCGTTCAACTACACGCCGGGACAATTCATCACTCTGCACATGCCCTGGCAGGATATGGAGCTGCGCCGCAGCTACAGCGTGGCCACCATTCCAGGCAGCGAGGATGAGGTACAGATCGCGGTTACCTATGTGGAAGACGGGCGTGCCACGAAACTGCTTTACGGGATGTCAGCTGGCGCGCGAGTGGAGGCTACCGGGCCATTCGGGCGCTTCGTGCTGCGCGACGATCCGCCCGGGCGCTATTTGCTGGTGGCCACCGGAACCGGCGTTTCGCCCTACCGCGCCATGCTGCCACAGTTGCGTGCGCGGCTCGACGGCAAGCAGCACGAAGCGGTGCTGCTGCTGGGGGTACGCGGTCCGGATGAATTGCTGTTTGGCGAGGATTTTCTGAGCTTCGCCCGCGAAAATCCTGCGCTCTGTTTTATCGCAAGCTACAGCCGGCGCATGCCCGGGACGCCAATGGCGCATGCGCGCCAAGGCTACGTGCAGGATCACCTGATGGAACTCCAACCTGATCCTAAGCGCGACATCGTGTATCTGTGCGGCAATCCGGACATGATTGACACGGCCGTAGAGCGCCTCAAGGCCGCCGGTTTCGACAACCACAACCTGCGTCGCGAGAAATATGTATCTTCCAATTAACCGCGGCGGTGTGCTCTGTATTGGCTATCCGTTTGATCGCGCAGAGCTTGCGGCGATTATTTTGCAGCTTTCAGCTTTGCCCTGAGCAGCATCACGGCTCTATCCAGGACCGGGTCATCGCCGTGCTTGAAATCAGCGGGCGTGGTGGCAACTGTCACCTCGGGTTTTATCCCATTCCACTCGATCACCCGGCCACGGGCGGTCATGTCATAGCAAATCGGCACGCTGTAGTGCCAACCCTTGCCAAGACTGAAAGTACGCGGACAGCCGGAAGCGCCACCGGTGGTGGCCCCGACGGTGGTCACCTGTGGCAGTGTCTGCATGGCAGCAATGAAGTTCTCGGTGCTGCTGAAACTGTCGGGACCGATGAGCAGCATCACCGGCCCGGTATAGTGCGCACCCAAGGAAGGCTCCAGGTACCTGGGCACCGCATGACCAAGATCGCTGGGCAATGGACCGTTGCGGTAGCGGTAATATTCACTTAGATGTGGCCTGGAAGCGAAATATCCGGCTACCTTGTAGGCCAGTGCCTCATCACCGCCTCCATTCATGCGCACATCCAAGATCAGGCCGGTATTGGATGGGAACTGCGATAACACCGCATCGAAATCCTGCAGAGAAAGTGCCCGCTTATTCCAGTCGTCAATAAAGATGTAGCCGAAACCGTGCACATGGCCAAACCCCCAGTCGGCACCGCCAAAATACTCCAAATCCGTTACATACTTCTTGCCGAGTATCGCAGCTCTCCAATTGGGATCCGCAGCGCGAGCCGGATTATAAGTATTGACGTATTTGCCCGCGGGGGATCTCAGCCAGACATGGACATCTTTAAGCGTGGCTCCCATGGTCGCCAGTAACGTTACCAGTTGCCGCTCGTTAGTTGCCTTGTATGCCAGCGGCCGGTAATGAGCATAGATCGCCTGCCAATCCACATGCTTGTAGTCAAAATAAGGGTAGAGGCGGTCAAATTTGTACCAATATTCTTCAAATTGACGTGCATAGATATTTTTTGGCTCTGCATGACCCGGCGCGATGGCCGGCACGCAACCGAGCAGCGCCAACATCACACCGCACAAGATCCCATGGGAAACGTTCCAGGCGCGGCAGGCAAGAGAGCGATTCATAAGTAATATTCGCCAGCACTTCACGATTGCTAAATGACACGAATGCGGTAGTGATCTATTAACCCTTCAAACGCCGGTATTTGATGCGATGCGGCTGATCGGCATCGGCACCCAGGCGGCGTTTGCGGTCAACCTCGTAGTCCGCATAATTGCCTTCGAACCATACGACTTTGGAATCACCCTCGAAGGCCAGCATGTGGGTGGCGACGCGGTCCAGGAACCAGCGGTCGTGGGAGATGATCACCGCGCAGCCGGGGAAGGTCAGCAGCGCTTCTTCCAACGCCCGCAGGGTTTCGACATCCAGGTCATTGGTGGGTTCGTCCAACAGCAGCACATTACCGCCATCCCTGAGCACCTTGGCAAGATGCACGCGGTTGCGTTCGCCGCCGGAGAGATCGCCCACGCGCTTCTGCTGGTCCGGGCCCTTGAAGTTGAAACGCCCCACGTAGGCTCGCGAGGGTGTCTGGTAATTGCCGACCGTGAGAATGTCTTGACCGTTGGCGATTTCCTCCCACACGCTCTTGCCGGCGCTGAGCGCATCGCGGCTTTGGTCCACGTAGGCCAGTTTCACGCTGGGACCGATGCGCAGTTCACCGGCATCGGCTTTTTCCCGGCCCACGATCATACGGAATAGGGTGGTTTTGCCGGCACCGTTCGGGCCGATAACACCGACGATGCCACCGGGCGGCAGGTTGAAGGACAGCTCGTCATAAAGCAGTGTCTCGCCGAAACTCTTGCGTAGCCCTTTTGCTTCCACCACGACATCGCCGAGGCGCGGCCCCGGCGGGATATAGAGTTCCTGGGTTTCATTGCGCTTCTGGAATTCCGTCGAGGACAATTCTTCGAAGCGCTGCAGGCGCGCCTTGCTTTTGGTATGTCGGCCCTTGGGATTGGTGCGCACCCACTCCAGTTCCTGTTTCATGGCCTTGATGTGGGCAGTTTCCTGTTTTTCCTCAACCTCCAGACGTTTTTCCTTCTGTTCAAGCCACGAGGAATAATTTCCCTGCCAGGGAATTCCGTGGCCGCGATCCAGTTCCAGTATCCAGCCGGCCACGTTGTCGAGAAAATAACGATCGTGGGTGACAGCCACCACGGTGCCTGGATATTCCTGCAGATAGCGTTCCAGCCAAGCCACCGATTCCGCGTCCAGATGGTTGGTGGGTTCGTCGAGCAGCAGCATGTCGGGCTTGGAGAGCAGCAGACGACAGAGCGCCACGCGGCGGCGTTCGCCGCCGGAAAGCGTGGTGACATCCGCATCCCAAGGCGGCAGACGCAGGGCTTCCGCCGCCATTTCCAGCACGTGATCCAAATTGGTGGCGCCGGCGGCCTGCAGGATATTTTCCAGACGCGCCTGTTCGGCGGCGAGTTTGTCGAAATCGGCATCCGCTTCTGCATAGGCGGCATACACCTTATCCAGCTGCTCTTTGGCATCCTTGATTTCACCCAGTCCGTCTTCCACATTGGCGCGCACATTTTTTTTCGCATCCAATTGCGGTTCTTGTGGCAGGTGGCCGATGCGGATACCCGCCAGCGGCCGCGCCTCGCCATGGATGTCCTTGTCCACGCCCGCCATGATGCGCAGCAGCGTGGATTTTCCGGAGCCATTCAGACCCAATACGCCGATCTTGGCGCCGGGAAAGAAGGACAGGGAGATATCGCGCAGAATCTCGCGTTTGGGGGGCACTACCTTGCCCACCCGATTCATGGTGTAGATGTATTGCGCCATGGCTGCCTGCAATCTGAAAGGGAGCGAAATTATCCGTGAAAGCCGTGGGCGCTGCCAGATGCGCTCGTCAACCGTAGCCCTTGGTCTTGGTGTATCCGGTGCGGGCATGGCGTTCGATGAAGGCGATGATTTCGCCGGCGATGTTTTTCCGGGTGGCGGCTTCGATGCCTTCGAGCCCCGGTGACGAGTTCACTTCCAGCACCAGCGTGCCCTTGGCGGAGCGGATCAGATCCACGCCGGCCACGTTCAGCCCCATGATTTTGGCGGCTTTGACGGCCATGTCCCGTTCCGCCGGGGTGATGCTGATGGCCGCGGCTTTGCCGCCGCGGTGCAGGTTGGCGCGGAACTCACCCTTGCGGGCCTGACGTTTCATGGAAGCCACAACCTTGCCGCCGATGACGAAGCAGCGTACGTCGGTGCCGCGGGATTCCTTGATAAATTCCTGCACCAGAAAATGCGCGTCCAGGCCGCGGAAGGCGTCAATAACGCTCTCCGCGGCATGCCGGGTTTCCGCCAGCACCACGCCCTGGCCCTGGGAGCCTTCCGTGAGCTTGATGATGAGCGGCACGTCCCCGACGATCGCCAGCAGGTCATTGGTGTCGTCCGGCGAATGCGCGAAGCCGGTCACCGGCATGCCGATACCCTTGCGTGCCAGCAACTGCAGTGAACGCAGTTTGTCACGGGCACGGCTGATGGCCACCGATTCATTGAGTGAAAACACGCCGATCATCTCGAACTGGCGCAGCACGGCGGTGGCATAAAAGGTCACAGACTGCCCGATGCGCGGTATGACGGCGTCAAAGTTTTCCAGTTTGCGCCCTTTGTAGTGGATCTCGGGGTTGTGCACCGAAATATTCATGTAGCAACGCAATGGATCGATGACATAGAGATCATGGCCGCGTTTCAGTCCCGCCTCCACCAGACGTTTGGTGGAATACAGCCGGGTATTGCGCGATAGCACGGCGATTTTAAGGCGCTTACTTTTCATGTGCTCACATCAAGTCAGGTTTTTTCATCATTGTCTTCCTCGCGATCACCCCGCCGGCGGCCGCCGGTTGCATACGAGCCGTCGGGGTTGACCAGCAACTTGTCCCGCATGGCGCCGCGACCGATGAGCAGGCGGAAGCGCATGGTGTCCCGGTCGGTGAGCGTAAGTTCGATGGGCCAAGTCATGGCACCAATGCCTACGCGCGTCGCAATTACCAACCGCTGTTCCCGGTGGCCGCCGGAATCCATTACCCAGCGTTCATCCACGATTGCCGCTGCGCAAAAAATTTTCGGCCGCAACTTATGCTGCAGCGGATGCACTCCAAAGCGTACCATGCGCTGTCCATGTTCGCTGAAGGTATCGAGTGCAAAGGCATGCAAAGCGGAAGTGCGCGCTCCGGTATCGATCTTGGCCTTGATGCGCGCGATGCCGAGATCAGGTAATGCCGCCCATTCGCGCCAACCCACCTGGATTTTCATTGAAATCGGCGCGTGTGTCATGCTCATGACCCATGTCGTGGCGCGGACTATACTATCACCCTTGTGTTATTTCTTGCGCCGGAAATCAAGCATGGCCAGCTCAACATTGGTGCAAGTCGGTGCCTGTCATGACCCGTTGCAGGCGCGCTATGGGTTTGGTGACGGCCACCCCTTTGGCTACGATCGTTTCGGTGCTTTTTGGAAGGAAGCCACCAGCCGCAATCTTGATAAACGTACGCTGCCGATCACGGCCCGTTCCGCCACGCGCCAGGAGCTGGAAGCGTTTCATACACAGCCTTATCTCGAATTCATCACCCGGCGCTGCGCACAGGGTGGTTATTTGGATGGCGGTGATACGCCGGCGCTACCGGGAATATTTGAGGCAGCAAGCCGGGTGGCGGGCGCCACCCTTAACGCAGTGGCGGGCGTAATGGCGGGCGAATACCGGCGTGCGTTCATACCCATCGCCGGATTGCATCACGCCGGCCGTGATCATGCCGCCGGGTTCTGTGTACTCAATGACATCGGCGTGGCGATCGAACACCTGCGGCGCGTGCACCACCAGCAACGCATTGCCTACGTGGATATTGATGCCCATCACGGCGACGGCGTGTTCTACGCGTATGAAGCGGACCCCGATCTAATGTTTGCCGATTTGCACGAGGATGGGCGATTCCTTTATCCCGGCACCGGGCGCGCCGATGAAACCGGCAGTGGCGTCGCAGTGGGCACCAAACTCAACATTCCCCTGCCGCCCGGCAGTGGCGACCCGGAATTCAGGTCAGCCTGGGAGCAGGTGGAGCGCTATCTACGGAAGCAAGCGCCGCAATTTATCTTGTTTCAATGCGGCGCTGATAGCATCGAAGGGGATCCCATTACCCACCTGCGCTACACGCCGGCCACGCACGCCCATGCGGCCGCACGTCTATGCATGCTGGCGGATGAGCTATGCGATGGCCGCATCGTGGGTCTGGGCGGCGGAGGCTACAATCGCCGCAATCTGGCGCGGGCCTGGTGCGGTGTCGTCGAGGCATTTCTGGGGACCTGAGGCAGGTTAGCGGTAAGGTACAATGGCCTCCCAAAAAATGACTCGCCCCACCCTTGGAGCCGCTGATGTTCAGCCACGACATGACAATTGCCGGGTTTGACGACGAACTCCACGCGGGACTGCGTTCGGAGTTGCGGCGTCAGGAGGAAAATATTGAGCTTATCGCCTCCGAGAACTACGTGAGCCCACGGGTGCTGGCCGCCCAGGGTTCGGTGCTCACCAACAAGTATGCGGAAGGCTATCCCGGCAGGCGTTACTATGGCGGCTGCGAATTCGTGGATGTGGCCGAGCGGCTGGCGGTTGAGCGCGCAAAAAAACTGTTCGGTGCCGCGTATGCGAATGTGCAACCGCACTCCGGTTCGCAGGCAAATGCCGCGGTTTATCTGGCGCTGTTGAAAGCCGGCGACACCATCCTCGGCATGAGCTTGGCGCACGGCGGCCATCTTACGCATGGCGCCAAGGTGAATTTCTCCGGCAAGTTCTTCAATGCTGTGCAATATGGGATTGACACGTCCACCGGCCTGATTGATTACCAGCAGGTGGCGAAGCTGGCAGAAGAGCACAAACCGAAAATGCTCGTGGCCGGATTCTCCGCCTATTCGCGCCGGGTTGATTGGCAGAAGTTTCGCGACATCGCCGATGCCGTCGGCGCCTATCTGTTTGTGGACATGGCGCATGTTGCCGGGCTGGTGGCGGCAGGAATTTATCCCGATCCGGTCAAAATCGCAGACATCACCACTACCACTACGCACAAGACCCTGCGCGGCCCGCGCGGCGGTCTGATCCTGGCGCGCACCAATGAGGAGATCGAGAAGAAACTGAATTCCACCGTGTTTCCCGGCACCCAGGGCGGACCGTTGATGCATGTCATCGCCGCTAAGGCAGTGGCGTTCCTGGAAGCTCTGCAACCGGAATTCAAGCTCTATCAACAGCAGGTGCTCGACAATTCCCGCGCCATGGCGGATGCACTGCTGAAACGCGGATTCAACATCGTCTCCGGGGGCACCGATAATCACCTGTTCCTGATGGATCTCATCAGCAAGAACATCACCGGCAAGGATGCGGATGCCGCGCTGCATAAGGCCAATATTACGGTGAACAAGAACGCCGTGCCGAATGATCCGCGTCCGCCAATGGTGACCAGCGGCCTGCGCATCGGCACTCCCGCGGCTACCACCCGTGGATTCAAGCAGCCTGAGATACGCGAACTAGCCGGCTGGATCGCGGATATTCTTGACGATATGGGTAACGAGAAGAAAATCGCGCACGTCAAGGATCAGGTGCTAGCTCTATGCAGAAAATTCCCCGTTTATCCTTCGAGCATGAAATATTGAGCCCGGCGCGAGCGCCTCATGCACTGCCCATTCTGTAATCATGAGGACACCAAAGTGATTGATTCGCGCCTCGCCGGCGAGGGTGCGCAGGTGCGCCGCCGCCGCGAATGCGAGAAATGCGGCGAGCGTTTCACCACTTTTGAGACTGCCGAGCTGGTGATGCCGCGCATCGTCAAAAGTAACGGCACTCGTGAGCCCTTCAACGAGCACAAATTGCGCGCCGGCATGATGCGCGCGTTGGAAAAACGTCCGGTCAGCACCGAAGCCATCGAAGCCGCCATCGCGCGCATTACCCATAAATTGCAGGTAACCGGTGAGCGCGAGCTTCGTTCCTTGCAAGTTGGCGAGCGGGTCATGGAGGAACTCAAGGCGCTTGACGAAGTCGCCTACGTGCGCTTTGCCTCCGTATACCGCAGCTTCCAGGATGTGAATGAATTCCAGGAGGAAATCGAGCGTCTGCAGGATGAAACCGCGCGTGCAGCCCTAAAACGCGAACAAATGCCGTTATTACCGGATGAGGAAAAAAAGTGAGGCGTGAAGCGTGAGATGCGAGGTGTATTTTGTTGCGCGTAGGGTACGCAGGATAGGCTATTTTAGTTCCTACGTTTGTTACTCCTCACTCCTGACTCCTCACCCCTTACTTGTTTAACATGTTCTCCGCCGCTGATCACGCCTTCATGGCCGAAGCTCTGCGGCTCGCGGAACAGGGGTTATATACCACCGACCCTAATCCGCGTGTTGGCTGTGTGCTGGTAAAGGATGGCAATGTCGTCGGCCGAGGTTTCCACCGCAGAGCGGGTGAAGCGCATGCGGAGGTGAATGCGCTCAAGCAGGCAGGCAGCGATGCTCATGGCGCCACGGTCTATGTCACGCTGGAACCCTGTGCGCACTTCGGACGTACCGGGCCCTGCGCCAATATGCTGGTGCAAGCAAACGTTGCACGGGTTATCGCCGCCATGGCGGATCCAAATCCACAGGTGGCCGGCAAAGGCTTTGAGAAGCTGCGGGCCGCCGGTATTGAAACCGCCGTGGGTCTGCTGGCAACGGAAACCCGGGCGCTTAATCCGGGTTTTGTAAGCCGCATGACCCGCGGCCGTCCCTGGGTGCGCAGCAAGTTGGCGGTGAGTCTTGATGGCCGCACAGCGCTTGCCTCGGGCGCGAGCAAGTGGATCAGCGGTGAGGCTGCCCGGGAAGATGCGCAACGCTGGCGTGCGCGCAGCTCCGCGATTCTCACAGGCATTGGCACGCTGCTGGCAGACGATCCGGCGCTCACGGTACGTTTGCCGGGCGAGTGGCGCCAGCCCAGGCGCATTGTGGTGGATGCGCAGTTGCGCACTCCGGCGGATGCACGGCTCTTGAAAAAGGCGGGCAAGACCCTCATTGCCACACTCGTTGCCGATGCCCGGCGCCACGCCGCCTTGGTGACTGCCGGCGCCGCCATCATGGTGCTACCTGCGGCTGACGGCCACGTTGATCTTGCTGCTCTGATGCGGCAACTCGCGGCAAATGAATGCAATGAAGTGCTGGTGGAAGCAGGCGCGGTTTTGAACGGCGCGCTGCTCAAGGCGGGGCTGCTGGACGAACTCATCATTTACATGGCGCCGCAGATATTGGGCGACACTGCCCGCGGCATGTTCAGGCTGCCGGCGCTGGACAGGCTGCAAGAGCGTATTGAATTGCAACTCGCGGATGTACGCATGCTGGGGTCTGATCTGCGCATCCTGACTGTTCCCCAGCCGAGGAAAAGTTGATGTTTACCGGAATGGTACAGGCGGTGGGTAAGGTGCAGACACTCGAAGCACGCGGCGGAGACCTACGCTTGCAAATACAGGCCGGTGATCTGGATACGGCAGCGCTGAAAATCGGGGACAGTATCGCCATGAATGGTTGCTGCCTGACGGTCGTCGGGAAACTGCCTGACGGCTTTGGTGTGGATGCTTCCCGGGAAACCTTGGCACTTACCACCTTTGGCGATCTCAAGGCGGGTACCGCCGTCAATCTGGAAACCGCCCTGACGCTCAGCACACCCTTGGGCGGCCACCTCGTGATCGGCCATGTGGATGGCGTGGGTGTGGTGCAAAGCCGCCGCGAGGATGCCCGTTCGGTGCGTTACGATATCGAGGTGCCGGTGGAACTGATGCGCTATATCGCCCGCAAGGGGTCCATCTGCGTGGATGGCGTGAGTCTGACGGTCAATGCTGTGGAGGCCAACCGCTTTGAGGTGAATATCATTCCTCACACCCTGGAACATACCATAATACGCGACTATCGCATTGGCACACGCGTCAATCTAGAAGTGGATCTCATAGCGCGCTATCTTGAACGCCTGTTGGTGGCGCAGACGGTTTCTAATTGACTCAGATCTGATTCTGGATTTGGAGAGAGTTCATGCCAAGTACCGTGACGCAGATGAAATACGCGAACCTGGATGCCATGGAGGATATCCTGAAGGACATCCGTGCGGGCAAGATGGTCATCCTCATGGATGATGAAGATCGTGAGAATGAGGGCGATCTCATCATGGCGGCGGAGAAAGTGCGTCCCGAGGACATCAATTTCATGGCGCGTTATGGACGCGGTCTCATTTGTCTTACTCTGACCCCCGAGCGTTGCCGTCAATTGCGGCTGCCGCTCATGGTGAGTGAGACCAATGAAAACCGCACCACCAATTTCACACTCTCCATCGAAGCCGCAGAAGGCGTGACCACCGGCATATCCGCCTATGACCGGGCGCACACCGTACGTACCGCGGTGCGGCTGGAAGCGGTGCCGGAAGACCTGAAGCAACCCGGGCATGTGTTTCCCATCATGGCGCAACCCGGCGGCGTGCTGACGCGTGCCGGCCATACGGAGGCCGGCTGTGATCTCACCCGCCTGGCGGGGCTGGAACCTGCGGCCGTGATCGTCGAAATCCTGAACGAGGACGGCAGCATGGCGCGCCGCCCCGATCTGGAAAAATTCGCGAAAGCCCATGATCTCAGGATCGGCACCATCGCCGACCTGATCAGTTACCGGCTCGCCAAGGAAAAAACCGTCGAATGCATCACCGAATGCAGGGTGCCGACAGAATTTGGTGAGTTCCGCATGGCGGTGTACGAAGATCGGGTCAACAAGACGGTGCATTTGGCACTGATCAGTGGCGAGTTAAAACCCGAAGAACCCGTGCTGGTCAGGGTACATTTACAGAGCACCCTCAATGATGTGGTGGGGGTGCGCTGGGATGATCTGGGCTGGCCGCTGCGCAATGCGTTGCGGCGGGTAGCCAAAGAAGGCGGGGTGGTGGTGATCCTGCGGCAACCAGAGGATCCAGCCGGGCTGGTGGAACGCCTGCGCGGCCACCTGAATGACGAGCTGCAAAACGAGGAAGCTGCACCCGATGGCGCAGTGCTGCGTACCTATGGCGTTGGCGCCCAGATTCTCCTGGACTTGGGGGTAAGGCGCATGCGCGTCCTGAGTCAGCCGAAGAAGATGCATGGGCTATCCGGCTTCGGTTTGGAAGTAGTGGAATATGTTTTCTGCGACTGACTAAAGCCAAGGACCGATTATAACGGCAAGCTTGCGGAGCTGGCGCAATCGGGTCTGGGGAGATGGCGCATAATCATTGCCTGGCATCTGCCCTGAGGGCGCCGTGGTGCGCATCGATCAAAACCAGCAGGGGTTTTTCGCCCGCTTCAAACAGCACCACCTCTACCGGGTAGTGGTGGTGTATGCGATTTTTGCATGGGTACTCATCCAGCTTTCTAACAGCGTGTTCATCGACTTCGGTCTTTCACAAAGTGCCGTACGTGTGCTGATTGTGATACTGCTACTGGGTTTCCTGGTAGTAGTAGCGGTGGCTTGGATGCTGATCAAGCCTCGCGATCCCACAAAACTCGGTCGCTGGCAGCGGCTGCACTGGAAACTGGGTGCTGTGCTTTCGGCAGCAATGCTGGTATTAGTAGTAATCTCCGCTTGGTCCACATGGAGGTATTCTGAACAGCACCCGTTCAAGGTTGTCGCTTGGTCTCCGGGCGCCCCCGCCTTTCAACCTTCTGCCGGCACCCTCGTGGTGCTGCCATTCACGAACTTGAATGCCGACCCCAAACTCCGTTATTTCAGCGACGGCATCACCCAGGACTTGACCGATGCCCTGGGCGAGAATCCGGCGCTGCGGGTAATCGCCTGGGATACCGCATCCGCTTATCGTGATACGCAACAAAATGCGACCACCATCGGTAAAGCACTCAATGTTGCCAACCTTCTACACGGTAGTATTCTGCGACAGGGGAACCGGGTACGGGTGACGGTGGAACTGGTAAATACCATCAGCGGTTACCAACTCTGGTCGGAACATTACGATGAGCAGCTCAAGGACATCTTTTCGGTGCAGGACGGGATTTCAGGCGCCATTGCCAGCGCGCTTGGAGTCCAGCTCGCGGTTGCCCCGGTAGGGCGGAGCATCAATCCCCAAGCCTATGACTTCTATCTTAGGGGCCGGACGGCAGCCGACCTTTATTCAACCGCGGATCTGAAAGCAGCGGAACAGTATTTCAAACAGGCCCTGGCACTCGATCCTGATTATGCCGATGCCTGGGGCCGGCTGGCGCATGTATATATTGTTCTTAATCAGATAAGTGACTTGCCGCACAAAACGGCATTTAAACTAGCGGCCGCAGCAACGCATAAGGCGCTGACGCTCGATCCCAACAGTGTCCAAGCGCTAACCGCGTTAGGGAACATCTACGCCGACACCCACCATCTTTCTGAGGCAAGAGCAGCCTATCAGCACGCCCTCGCGCTTGACCCCAGCGATGCAACGGCGCACATGGACTACGCGCTCATCCTGCCGTACACACAAGCCTTGGTCCAAGATCAGGTTGCTGTGCAGTTGAACCCGCGTAGCGTCATTGCCCAGAACAATCTGGCAGCGGACTATGTAAATGATCACGACTATCTGCAGGCGCTGGTACCCATATTGGCCATGTTGCAATTGACGCCGGATAATATTGATGCGGCATTTAGTCTGGCTTTTGTCAACCAGCAGTTGCGGCATTATCCGGAAATGATGTCGGCATTTGACCTGGTGAGGCCAACCACGGCGCTTGACAAGCAACTGGCGGCCGCGGGAAAACTGACTTACAAATCTCTGCTCGATCCTGCTCTGCGTGCTCAGGCCATGGATACCCTTGCGCACCTGCCGGCAGCAAAGCTCAGCCCCAACCAGCGATATGATCTCATCCAGTTGCAGCTCGCCCTCGGACAGGAGCATGCCGCCCTGCGGCTACTAACGTCTTTATGCGCCGCCGCGCCGGAAGATTGTACCGACCTCGCCATCAATCCCAATTTTCAAGTACTGCACGGTAATCCAAGTTTCGAGAGGATCGCCCGGCGCTATACCACCACCACGCTCAACTGACGTCCTTGGCCCACGCCTGCGCGGCAGGGGAATGGCCGTGCAAAGATGAACCGGGGACCCTTCACCAAGCTTTTCCAATGACGCGTCGTGCAACGCGGCAGCTCTCGGTTAGAATACGCATGGATTCCAACCGGTTCTTTAGCATGACCACGCATCTCAGAATTATCGAGGGTGAAACCGCCGCCAGCGGGGCACGCGTGGCTATCGTGGCGGCACGCTTCAACGCCTTTGTGGTGGACAAGCTGGTGAGCGGGGCTTTGGAAACCCTGCATGCTCAGGGCTTACGGGATGAGAACCTGACGTTGGTGCGGGTGCCGGGCGCATTTGAAATCCCTCTGGCGGTGAAAAAGCTGGCTGCCGGCGGCGGGCAGGACGTGGTCATCGCGCTGGGTGCAGTCATCCGCGGTGAGACGCCGCATTTCGATTATATGGCGGGTGAATGCGCCCGCGGCGTTTCCCGGGTGGTGTTGGAAACCGGAGTGCCGGTGGCATTCGGGGTGCTCACCTGTGACACGGTTGAGCAAGCGCTGGCGCGCGCCGGCGGTAACGCCGGTAACAAGGGCGCGGACGCGGCCCTGGCGGCACTGGAGATGGTCAATCTGTTCCGGAAACTTGGCTGAGCCATGGCCGCAAGTTCCAAACCCGGTGCACGAGCGCGCGCACGTGCCCGGCGGCTGACCTTGCAGGGACTTTATCAGTGGCAGCTTTCCGGCGCGTTGCCCGCTGACATCATTGTCCAGTTGTACGCTAACCAGAATACCAAGGATACCGATACGGACTATTTCGAGGAGCTGTTGCGTGGCGCCATTGCTGACAGCGATAAATTGGCCGCTGCTTTCACGCCGTATCTGGATCGTCCGCCGACGCAACTGGATCCCGTTGAACGCGCCATATTGTTGTTAAGCACGTATGAACTCAGCACGCATCCGGATGTGCCGTATCGCGTGGTGCTCAACGAGGCGGTGGAGCTGGCCAGGAAATTTGGCGCGGAAGACAGTCACAAATATATCAATGCGGTATTGGACAAGACTGCCGCTGAATTGCGCCGTTCCGAACGTGCAGCTGGTTGAGGTTATCCCCCCCCTCACCCTTCCCTCGGCAACTGCTCCCTGCGTTGCCCAACCTCCTACATCCCTGTGGTCGTCTCCCACAAGGGGAGGGGAAAGCAGTCAGGACAGTGATTGATGGACGAATTTGAATTGATCCGCCGTTATTTTGCCAGCCAATCCATGCGCAGGAACGATGTGCGGCTGGGTATCGGTGATGACGCCGCCATCCTGCAGGTACCGGCAGGACAAGAGTTGGTTGCCTCAGTGGATTCACTGCTGGCCGGCGTGCATTTCCCAACCGATTTGCCAGCGCAAGCCATTGGCCATCGGGCGCTGGCGGTAAACCTGAGCGATCTCGCCGCCATGGGCGCCGAGCCCGCCTGGGCCTTGCTGGCGCTTAGCCTGCCTCAAGCTGACCTTGATTGGATCCAGGAATTTGCGCACGGTTTCTTGGCGCTCGCGACACGTTACCAGGTAGCGTTGGTGGGCGGGAATCTGGCGCGCGGCCCGTTGAACATTGCGGTTACCGTGCACGGTTTTGTACCCACCGGCCAGGCACTCACCCGCAAAGGCGCGCGTGCGGGTGATCAGGTGTTCGTCAGCGGCTGGCTGGGGGATGCGGCGGCCGGCTTGCGGCATTTACAGGCACACACGCTGGCGACCGCAGCCGACAGTGGTGTGCAGCGTTTCTGCTTTCCCGAACCACGCATCCATGCCGGCCTGGCCTTGCGCGGTATTGCCAGTGCGGCTATTGATATATCTGATGGACTGGCGGCGGATCTGGGACATCTGCTGGAAGCGAGCGGGGTGGGCGCGCAGTTGGAGGTGGGGCAGCTGCCCCTGTCGGCCTCATTGCTGCAACACGCCACCCGGGAACAGGCAATTAACCTGGCGTTATCCGGCGGCGATGATTATGAATTGTGTTTCAGCGTGCCGCGGGAGCGCATGATTCTGCTGGAATCGCGTCAGCATGAATTCGGTTGTCCCGTGACCCGGATCGGCGAAATTACCGCCGCCAAAACCCTGCAGTGCCTGCGAAATGACCGCACGGAATGGCCGTTGCGGGCTACCGGTTACCAACACTTCTAAGTAAAGACCCGTCCATGCCCAATCGCCTGACCGCCTGCGAAGTCTTCAGCAATCCAATTCATCTGTTGGCCTATGGGTTCGGCAGCGGTCTGTCTCCGATAGCGCCTGGGACCACCGGTACTTTGGTGGGGATCCTCATCTATCTGCTGCTGATGCCAGTACCTCGTTGGGCGTATCTGGTTATCACCCTGTTGCTCTTTCTGGCTGGGATATTCATCTGCGGTTACAGCGCCCGCAAGATGGGCGTGGAGGATCCCGGCGCGGTCAACTGGGACGAAGTCGTGGGTTTTCTCGTCACCATGGCGTTCGCGCCTCATGGATGGCCGTGGGTGGTTCTGGGATTCGCGCTGTTCCGTTTCTTCGATATCCTCAAACCTTGGCCTATTCGCTGGTTCGACCGCAACCTGCATGGCGGTTTGGGTATCATGCTGGACGATGTGATGGCCGCGGTTCCCGCTGCGCTCATCATATATATAGTGACACTGATCATGAAAATGGCCCGAGCCTGATAACCGCATGCATACACTGGACATCCTGCGGCCAGGGCTGTAAAAGGTCCTCACATGTCAGACGGAACCTCCATGAACGCCCCTGCCAAGCTCGGTAAGTTCGTCATCACCCGGGAGCTGGGGCGCGGCGCCACCGGTACCGTCTATCTGTGTCACGATTCATTCCTGGGCCGGGACGTGGCCATCAAGCTCTACAACTTCGACGGCGATGCTACCGAAAAGGCAACCCGTACACGGCGCAAGTTGTTCTTCAACGAGGCCTATCTCGTTGGCAAGATGAACCATCCCAATATTCTGCCCATCTTCGATGCCGGTGAGGATGCGGATCATTGCTACGTGGTGATGGAGTACGTGCGTGCCGCACAACCACTCACGATCTTCTGTCGCGCCGACAACCTGCTGCCGGTGCGCAAGGTGGTGGAAGTCGTATTCAAGTGCGCCAAGGCCTTGGATTACGCCCATCGCAAGGGACTGGTGCATCGTGATATCAAGCCCGGCAACATTCTCATGACCGCAGAAGGCGATGTGCGCATCGTGGATTTTGGCGTGGCCCACATGGCAGGCAACGAGGAAGGGCAACTCAAGGGACTGGTAGGTTCGCCCAGCTACATGGCATCCGAACAGATGCGCCAGCAACCCTCCACCGTGCAGACCGACCTGTATTCCCTGGGCGTGGTGATGTACGAGCTGCTGACCGGCAAGCGGCCGTTCTATGGGGATAATCTTTCACGTCTCGTGCATCAAATCGTCTATGCCACTCCGCCACCGGTACATCGCCTGCGCCCCGATGTACCCGGAGTACTGGAAGAGATCGTGTACAAGGCCTTGGAAAAGGATCCGACGCGGCGTTACCGCAGCGGCCTGGAGTTTGCCACCGATTTGACGCGCGCGGTACGCACCCTCGACCAGCTGTCCGAGGAAATGGCGGAACAGGAACGCTTCAATATCCTGCGCAGACTGCGCTTCTTCGAGGATTTCAGTTATCCGGAGATTTACGAAGTGCTGCATGCCAGCCGCTGGCAAAGTTACGGCCCAGGCGAGCATATCGTGGTGGAAGGTGAGCTTGACGATTGTTACATCATCGTCGTATTAGGCGACGCCGAGGTGCGCCGCGGCGACAGGAGCATCGGTATTTTGAGAGAGGGGGATTGTTTCGGTGAGGCCCCCTATCTGGAACAGGGCCGCAGTCTCGCTGGCATCACGGCCCAAACCACCATGAATGTGCTGCGCGTGAATTCAACGCTCATTGGTCAGGTGTCGCTGCAATGCCAGTTGCGCTTCCACAAGATGTTTCTCAAAACGCTCATTGAGCGGCTCACCCGTGGTGAGCGCAAAACGGACGCTATGGTGGAATCCACCGGCTCTGCCGAATCCTGAGGCGGCTTACTTGGGCGCGGCTGCCGCGTTTCTGGGTTCCGCGTCTTTGTCCCGTTCCACCATGGCATAGGCCGAGTGGTTATGGATGGATTCGAAATTCTCGGATTCCACGCTGTAGGCACGGATACGCTCATCGGTATTCAGTTTCATGGCAATGTCGCGCACCATGTCCTCGACGAACTTGGGATTGTCATAAGCGCGCTCGGTAACATACTTCTCATCGGGACGCTTCAACAAGCCAAACAGTTCCGAGGAAGCTTCCCGTTCCACTACGTCAATCAATTCCTCCAGCCAGATAAAGCCGCGGGTCTTGCAGTTCACTGTCACGTGAGAACGCTGGTTGTGTGCGCCGTAATCGGAAATTTCCTTGGAGCAGGGGCATAGGCTGGTCACCGGGATCACTATCCTGATGCGCAGGCAGTTCTGATTATCCTTGCGTTCGCCTATGAAGGTGACGTCGTAGTCGAGCAGGCTTTGCACTCCGGATACCGGTGCTTTCTTGGTGATGAAATAGGGGAAGCGCATCTCGATGTGGCCGGAACGGGCACCCAGGCGCTCGCTCATCTCGGTCAGCATTTCCTTGAATGATTCCACGGTAATTTCGCGCTCATAGTGGTTGAGTATTTCCACGAAGCGCGACATGTGTGTGCCCTTGAAGTTATGCGGCAGGTCCACGTACATATTGAAGGTCGCAACCGTGTGCTGTTCACCGCCGGAACGGTCCCGCACCCGGATAGGATGGCGAATGTCCTTGATGCCAACCTTGTTGATGGGTATGCGGCGGGTATCGGCGCTCGATTGCACATCGGCGATGGGCAGAAGTTCAGCCTCGGCCGGGTGGCTGGGTGTCATGTTGAAGTCCTCCATCTGACGTACCTCCCAGGGCAGGTGCGGCGACCGGCGGATAAAAGGCGCGGGAACCGGGATTTTCCACTGGCGGCCGCAGATCGCGGCGCACGGACTGTCAATACGGATCGTTAGGCTAGCATAATCGGAGTCTGGAGGGGTGATCCGTTCACCGGCCGGCGGCGCGTGGCTGGCGCTGCGGCGCATCCAGCCACTTTTCCAGCGCGCGGCGAATACCTGCCGCATCCAGGCCCACTTCCTTGAGACATTCTTCCCGCGAGCCGTGTTCCACGATTACATCCGGGATACCGAGATTAAGCACGGGCGTGCGCAGGCCGTGGGACATCAGCAGTTCATTGACGGCACTGCCAGCGCCGCCGGCAATGGCATTGTCTTCGATGGTGACCAGGGTGTTATGTGAGGCCGCCAGCTCCAGGATCAGGGTTGCATCCAGCGGTTTGACAAAGCGCATGTTGACCAGCGTCAGGTTCAAGGTTTCGGCGCTGGCGTGGGCTGCCTCCACCATGGCACCGAACGCCAGCAGCGCGGTGCCGTTGCCGCGACGCTGGATCTCTGCCTTGCCGATGGGCAGTGTATGCATCTGCTTTACGATCCGCACACCCGGTCCGCGGCCGCGCGGGTAGCGCACCGCCGCCGGCTGGTTGAGCAGCATGCCCGTATATAGCATCTGCCGGCATTCGTTCTCGTCCGCCGGAGCCATGAGCACCAGATTCGGCAGACAGCGCATGTAGGTGAAATCATAACTACCCGCGTGCGTGGGACCATCGGGTCCCACCAGGCCGGCGCGGTCAATGGCGAACAATACCGGCAGATTCTGCAGCGCCACGTCATGCACCAACTGATCGTAAGCACGCTGCAGGAAGGTGGAATAGATGGCCACCACGGGTTTCAGACCGTCGCAGGCGAGGCCCGCTGCCAGAGTAACCGCATGCTGCTCGGCGATACCCACATCGAAATAGCGATCCGGAAAGCGTTGCGCAAATTCAACGAGACCGGAGCCTTCCCGCATGGCGGGAGTGACGGCCACCAGCCGTGGTTCCTGTTCCGCCATGTCGCACAGCCAGTGACCGAAGACTTCCGAGTAATTGGGGCTGACGGCGGCTTTCTGAGGAATTTCGCCGGTGGCCACATTGAATGCCGACGGGCCATGCCATTTGATGGGATCCTGTTCCGCCGGTTCGTAACCCTTGCCCTTGCGCGTGACCACGTGCAGAAACTGCGGCCCTTTGAGGGCGCGCATGTTGCGCAGGGTTTTCACCAGTGTCGCCAGGTCATGACCGTCCACCGGGCCGATGTAATTGAATCCCAGTTCCTCGAACAGCGTGCCGGGGGCCACCATGCCCTTCATGAATTCCTCGGAACGCCGCGCCAGCTCGCGTACCGGCGGCATGATGGACAGGGCTTTTTTGCCGCCCTCGCGGATGTGCGAATACACGCGGCCGGAAAGCACTTTCGCGAAATAATTCGAGAGTGCGCCCACGTTGCCGGAGATGGACATGTCATTGTCGTTGAGCACCACCAGCAGATTGGCATCCAGGCTGCCGGCATGATTGAGCGCCTCGAAGGCCATGCCCGCAGTCATGGCGCCGTCACCCACGAGCGCCACCACGTGACGATCTTCACCTTTGTGTTTGGCTGCCAGCGCCATACCGAGAGCCGCGCTGATGCTGGTGCTGGAATGGCCCACGCCGAAGGTGTCGTATTCGCTTTCCGCGCGTTTTGGAAACGGCGCTAGACCTTTCCATTTGCGGATTGTATCGAGGCGATCGCGGCGTCCGGTGAGCACCTTGTGCGGGTAGGCCTGATGACCCACATCCCATACCAGCCGGTCATAGGGTGTGTTGAACACATAGTGCAGCGCCAGCGTGAGTTCCACCACACCGAGACCGGCGGCGAAATGCCCACCCACGTTGCTGACGGTCTCAATCAAAAACGCGCGCAACTCATCCGCCACCTTTTTCAGGTCGGCTTCCGGAAGCGCGCGCAGATCCTCAGGCGAATTGATGCGCGCCAACAGGGGAAAAGCGGAAAGATCAGTCATGGCGGCCCATTGCGTGGTAGCCCCATTATCCGAGCTTTATGCCCAGGCCTTCAACTCAATTGCTGCGCGTGACAATATATTCCGAGAGCCAGGCCAGTGGTTCGGCCGCCTCGCCGAAAGGCGCGAGTGCGGTGACCGCAGCGTGATGGAGATCGCGTGCGCGCCGGCGGGATTCTTCCAGACCCAGTACGCTCGGATAGGTCGGTTTGTTAAGCGCGGCGTCAGCGCCGCTGTGCTTCCCCAGAGCCGTGGTTTCGCCCTCCACGTCCAGGATGTCATCGCGGATCTGGAAGGCGAGTCCGGCGCATTTTGCGTAACGGTCCAGGGCGGTGCGCTTCTCAACCGCCAGTCCGGGCAGGCTCTGGGCCGCCAGCAACACGCTGGCGCGGATAAGGGCGCCGGTCTTGTGGATATGCATAAGTTCCAGCTCTGCGAGACCCAAGTTCTTGCCGGCGGCCGCCAGATCCATGGCCTGGCCGCCGGCCATGCCGGTGGAGCCACTGGCCACCGCCACGCTGCGGATCATCTCAACGCGCGCCGCCGGCAATACCCTCATGCTCGGGTCCTCGGCCAGAATCAGGAACGCCAGCACCTGCAGGGCATCGCCGGCCAGAATAGCGGTGGCTACGTCGAAGGCCTTGTGGCAGGTAGGCCGGCCGCGTCGCAGGTCGTCGTTGTCCATGGCCGGCAGGTCGTCGTGAATCAGGGAATAGGTATGGATCATTTCCACCGCCGCTGCCGGGCCGTCCAGCTGTTCGGCGGGCACGCCCAGGGTCTCGCCGGCGGCGTAAATCAGCAGCGGCCGCAGGCGTTTGCCGCCGCCCAGCACCGCGTAGCGCATGGCCGCATGCAGCCGCAGCGGTGGCTTGTGCGCGGCTGGCAGCCAACGGTCCAGAACTTTTTCAATGCGCCTTGAATACTCCGGCACCCGTTCCCGGAAGGGCATGAATTATTCGTCCTCGGTATCCAGGGCGGTCAGTTTCTGTTGGCCATCCTTCTCAATCAGCATTTCCACCTTGAGTTCCGCCTGTTTCAGCGCGCTTTGGCACAAACGCGTGAGCGTGATGCCGCGTTCGAAATGTTTCAGGGCGGTATCTAGGCTGAGGTCGCCCTTTTCCAGAGTGGCGACGATTTTCTCCAGTTCTTTGAGGGCGGCTTCAAAGTCCGGGGTAGCTGATTTGGCAGGTTTGACCACGGCGTATTCCTGAGTGAGGCCGGGCAAGTTACACGTCACAACTGACAGGGTCAAACATGATTTGGCTTGTTGACATCTCCCGGCAGCGGGGCTAAATTGGAGTTATTTTTAGACTTAGTCTAAGCCTGTTGGGTTGAACCCGGCAGGACCGGTCTTCCCTCAGTAATTATCCGGAGGAAATCATGAGCAAGCAATTGAAAGGCAGCAAAACCGAGGAAAACCTCAAATACGCGTTTGCGGGTGAGTCTCAGGCCAACCGCCGTTACCTGTATTTCGCCGCCAAGGCGGATGTAGAAGGCTTTAACGACGTGTCCGCCGTGTTCCGCTCCACCGCGGAAGGCGAGACCGGCCATGCCCACGGCCACCTGGAATATCTCGAAGCGGTCGGCGACCCGGCCACCGGCCTGCCCATCGGCAGCACCGACAAGAACCTCAAGGCCGCCATTGCCGGCGAGACCCATGAGTACACTGACATGTACCCGGGTATGGCCAAGGCCGCCCGCGAGGAAGGCTTCAACGAAATCGCCGATTGGTTCGAAACCCTGGCCAAAGCAGAGCGTTCCCACGCTAACCGTTTCACCAAGGCCCTCGATACCCTCGGTAAATAATGTGTTGTCTTTGAGCGGGGCACGCGTCAGGCGTCCCCGCGCTTTTACTGATCCCGTTCCTCGGGAAAAGGGGGTTGCACATGCCCGCTGAAGGCGGCCTCAAAGCGCCCAACAGGCATCCGCTCGATTGGCAGAGCCCGGATTTCTGGAACCAGGAGTCGCTGCTTACGGAGATGGAGCGCGTCTTCGATATCTGCCACGGCTGCCGGCGCTGCTTTAACCTGTGCAATTCATTTCCCACGCTCTTCGATGCCATTGATGGCACTGACAGCGGTGAGTTGGCCTCGGTGGACAAGAAAGTCTATTGGGAGGTGACGGATCACTGCTACCTCTGCGATCTGTGCTTCATGACCAAGTGCCCCTATGTGCCGCCGCACCCCTGGAACGTGGATTTCCCGCACTTGATGCTGCGCGCCAAGGCCCTCAAGTTCAAAAGCAAAGGCGCGGGCTTCCGCGACAAACTGCTTTCCTCACCGGAAAAACTTGGCAAGTTCGCCGGTATTCCCATCGTGGCGCAGAGCGTGAACGCCCTGAACCGCAACCGTAGCGTCCGCAAGCTGCTGGACAAGACTTTCGGCATCGATGCGGATGCCGTGGTGCCGGAATTCCACAGTGATACGGCGCGCAAACAACTCAAGCGTCACACACCGCTGGCGAGCGTGGCGGAACCGGCGGAGGGCACCCATGGCAAGGTCGTTGTATTCCTGACCTGCTACGGCAACCGTAACCAGCCGGAGTTGGTGACAGATTTGGTGGCGGTGCTGGAACATAACGGCATTCCCACGCGCCTAACCACCCAGGAGCGTTGCTGCGGTATGCCCAAATTGGAGCTGGGGGATTTGGATGCCATCCGGGAAAATAAGCAGGAAAACATCCCAATGCTGGCGCAGCTGGTGGACGAAGGCTGGGACATCGTGGCGCCGATTCCGTCCTGTGTGCTCATGTTCAAACAGGAACTGCCGCTGATGTTTCCCGGAGATGCGCAGGTGAGCAAGGTCAGAGACAATATCTACGATCCGTTCGAGTACCTGATGCTGCGTCACCGGGCCGGCAAGCTGAAAACCGATTTCAAGAAATCGCTCGGCAAGGTTTCTTATCACGTGCCCTGCCACCAGCGCGTGCAGAACATCGGCTTGAAGACCAAGCAATTGCTGGAACTGGTGCCGGGTACGCGGGTGGAAGCCATCGAACGCTGCTCCGGACACAACGGCACGTATGCGGTGAAAAGAGAGTTTCACAAAGTCTCCATGAAAATCGGCCGGCCGGTCATGGAGCGGGTGGCGGCTTCCGGCTGCGATCATTATTTCAGTGATTGTCCGATGGCGGCGGAACAGATCCAGAACGGCCTGCCGGACCGGCGTGAACCGGAATCACCTCTGCAACTGTTGTGCATGGCCTACGGATTATCGGACTGAACCATATGACGGTGCTTTCCCGCAGGACGGGCAAGAGTCACGACTTTAACCTCAATATTTGTATTTATTGTTTGTATTAAGGAACAATCATGGCAAGTGAAGGCTATCATGAACCGATCGAGGAGCTGTCCGACGAAATCCGCGACTTCCACCGGGCAGTAGTGTCGTTGATGGAAGAACTGGAAGCGGTTGACTGGTATCACCAGCGGGTGGCCGCCTGCAAGGACAAGGAATTGGCGGCCATTCTGGCGCATAACCGCGACGAGGAAATGGAGCATGCCTCCATGGTGATCGAATGGATCCGCCGCCACAATTCGCGTTTTGACCACCAGCTGCGGGACTACCTGTTCAAGGACGGTCCCATCACCGATCGCAAATAAGGCCCGCCGGCAGCATGCACAAGCTTGAACGCAAGGATCTCTGGAGTCTTGAAGACTACGCGCAGAAGCGCGCGGTTTTTCGCGAGCAGGTGATGGCGCATAAGAAAAACCGCGATTTGCAGATCGGCCCGCACGTGCATTTGCTGTTCGAGGATCGCCTGAGCATGCAATACCAGGTGCAGGAGATGCTGCGGGCCGAGCGCATCTTCGAGGCGGAAAGCATCCAGGACGAACTTAATACCTACAACGCACTCATTCCGGATGGTAGGAATTGGAAAGCCACCATGCTTATCGGATTCGAGGACATCGCGGAGCGCCAGCAGGCATTGATGAAGCTCATCGGCATCGAGGACAAAACCTGGGTACAGGTGGCAGGCCACGATCCGGTGTACGCCATCGCCGACGAGGATATGGCACGCGAGAATGCCGACAAGACCTCAGCCGTGCATTTCCTGCGATTCGAGCTGACGCTCGTCATGATCAGAGCCCTGCAGGCGGGCGCTGACCTGAATGCCGGTGTGCGTCACGCCAATTACAATCACAGTGTTACGCCGGTGGCGGATGCCTTACGCGCGGCGCTGCTCGTCGACCTGGACTGAGGAATTTGCTGTAAGCGCACGGCGGAATCGGGTTAGAATTCACGGCGCGCGAACCGCAGGCTTTGCTAACCAGCCAGGAAATCACCCGTACTCATGAGCGCCAAATACGACGCCGCCGATATCGAGGTCCTGTCGGGTCTCGATCCGGTTCGCCGCCGGCCCGGCATGTATACCGACACCAGCCGCCCCAACCATCTTGCCCAGGAAGTCGTCGATAACAGCGTGGACGAAGCCATCGCCGGCTTCGCCAAAAAAATCGAAGTCATCGTCCACAAGGATGGCTCGCTGTCGGCCAACGACGATGGCCGCGGCATGCCGGTGGATCTACACCCCAAGGAAAAGCTCACCGGCGTGGAGTTGATCCTCACGCGTCTGCATGCCGGCGCCAAGTTCTCCGATAAGAATTACCGCTTCTCCGGCGGCCTGCACGGCGTGGGCGTGTCGGTGGTGAATGCCTTATCCAGCCGGCTGGAAGTTTGGGTGCGGCGCAACGGCACGATCTACCACATGCTTTTCAAGGACGGTAAGCGCGTTGGCAAACTGGAAGAGCAGGGCGAAGTGGGCAAAGCCAACACCGGCACGCGGCTGCGTTTCTGGCCGGATGCAAAGTATTTCGATTCGCCAAAATTCTCCATACCCAAGCTCAAGCATGTGCTGCGCGCCAAGGCGGTGCTGTGCCCCGGTCTCACGGTCAAGTTCATCAACGAACAGACGCTGGAGAAGGAGGAGTGGCAATATCACGGTGGCCTCAAGGATTACCTGATTGAGTCCCTGGAGGACCACGAGTTCATACCCGACGAACCGTTTACCGGCAGCCTGGAGGCTGAGAAAGAGGCTGCTGATTGGGCGGTGGTGTGGTTGCCGGAGGGCGGCGAGGTGTTCGCCGAAAGCTACGTCAACCTGATCCCCACGGTGCAGGGCGGCACCCACGTGAACGGCCTGCGCACCGGACTCACGGATGCGGTGCGTGAGTTCTGCGAATTCCGCAACCTGGTGCCCCGCGGCGTGAAGCTGGCACCGGAAGACATCTGCGACCGCGCCGCCTATGTGCTGTCGGTGAAAATGAGCGACCCGCAATTCTCCGGCCAGACCAAGGAACGGCTGTCGTCACGGGAATCCGCGGCCTTCGTCTCCGGCATCGTCAAGGATTCCCTGGCCCTGTGGCTCAATCAGCACACCGAAGCGGGCGAACAGATCGCGCAGCTCGCCATCGAGAGCGCCCAGCAGCGCCTCAAGCTCAGCAAGCAGGTGGTGCGCAAGAAGGTCACCAGCGGTCCGGCCTTGCCGGGCAAGCTGGCGGACTGCACCAGCGGCGAACCGGGGCGTTCCGAATTATTCCTGGTGGAGGGCGATTCCGCCGGCGGCTCCGCCAAACAGGCCCGCGACCGGGAGTTCCAGGCGATTCTGCCGTTGCGCGGCAAGATCTTGAACACCTGGGAAGTGGACGCCGCCGAAGTACTGGCCTCCCAGGAAGTCCACGACATCAGCGTGGCCTTGGGCGTGGAGCCGGGTTCCAGCGATTTGACCGGCCTGCGTTACCACAAGGTCTGCATCCTGGCGGACGCGGATTCCGACGGCCTGCATATCGCGACGCTGCTGTGCGCGCTGTTCCTGCGGCATTTCCGGCCGCTGGTGCAGCGCGGCCACGTATTCGTGTGCATGCCGCCGCTGTTTCGCATGGATATCGGCAAAAATGTGTATTACGCCCTGGATGAGGCCGAGCGCAAGGGTATCCTCGACCGCATTGCCGCCGAAAAGCAGAAAGGCAAGGTCACGATCACCCGTTTCAAAGGTCTGGGAGAGATGAGCCCGCAACAACTCCGCGACACCACCATCGCGCCAGATACGCGCCGCTTGGTGCAGCTCACCATCGAGGCCAAGGACAATACCGACAAGCTCATGGACATGCTGCTGGCCAAAAAGCGTGCGGCTGACCGCAAGGAATGGCTGGAGAAGAAAGGCAACCTGGCTGAGGCGTAAGCAGCCAGATGGGCATTACTAACGATGCCGGTTACCCTTCCAGCCCCACGGGACTCCCCGACATCTTGAAATATAGGCGGATTTATCAAAAATCGCGGTATCCGGCTGTGGTTAGGCAGCGGGCGTCATAAATAGTTCCGCGGTACCCGCAATCGTGGTACCAATCATGATTACACTGAGCGCCTGGCTTGCAAGCATTCGGGGCAATGGCCTATATTTCCCCACCTGGGATTCATCAGGCATGCATCGAAACGACTCTCGCATTGACGTTTCGGCCCAAAATTTTACCGCTTAGGATGAAATGAACACCTTTGTGCGATTAACTAAGGCCGGTTACTACGCCGACTTCGTTTTCTACCCAATATTTTTGCTGACGCTGGCAGGCGTGGCGATAGCCCGCGATACGCCGGCGGCCTGGCTGCTCTGGGTTGTGCTGTGCCTGACCGGGGTTGCGATCTGGACCTTGCTTGAATACGGCCTGCATCGTGTCGCATTCCATCACATTGTATTGATTCGCAAGTTGCATGATCTGCACCACGCCATGCCGACCGCCAAAATCGGCACCCCCACCTGGGTGACCGGGGCCCTGATCTGCGGGTTTTTGCTGTTACCGCTGTGGCGGGAGGCAGGTTTTAATCTGGCGAGTGGTCTTACTTGCGGATTGGCGGCAGGGTATCTCTGGTATGTCACGGTGCATCACGCCACCCATAACTGGCGCACGCATCCGAATTCTTACCTGCATCGGGCAAAACGCCGCCATGCAACGCATCATCACTCCCAACAGCCCTGTAATTTCGGCGTCACTACGGTGTTTTGGGACCGCATCTTCCATACCGTGCGCTAGCGATAGAGATACACGGCATGATTTCTCCTAGAATCTCGTGCTGGTCAGATCCGAATCTTTAGTCTGATACGACCGGCGGATTCGTCCACAAGAAATGGTGACTGATTCTGTTTGCTCCCCTAGTAAGCGAATGTGCCAGAGGCACAAGTGTCTGAAAATATGGCGTACTTTTAGAAAGCAGACTCGATTCAGGATTCTTTAATCTGAATCCGCTTCATACGGCTGGTGACGCCGCTTTTGATGGAAACCGCGGATTTGGGGCACGCGAAGCGCTGTGCAACCAGCGCGATCAGTTCTTCATTGGCTTTGCCGTCTATCGGCGGTGATTTCAGCTGTGCCAGCCACACGCCGTCAGCGTCCGGTTCATCCAGAACGCTGACGCGCGTCTTGGGTTTGATCCTGACCCGGATGGTTTTCATAGTGCTCATGCTGCGCTCAAATTAACCTGCGATCGCGGCTAGCGCTTTAAAAAGGCAGAACTTTTGAAACATGGCTGACGATGATGGCAACCTGGCCTATTCCCATGATTTTGTTCTTCTCAATCTGATGAAATGGGTACTGCGCGCTTATCCCTTGTGCGATATAACGGACTTTGAGATCGGCGGTACACGGCGACCGGCGGCGCTTTGCGGGCAGTAGAAGCCTGCCCGCAAAGCGCCTGTGGCTGACGAAGTCTCAGACCGCGCGTGGCCGAGAGCTGGCATTCCCGCCCCGGGGAGTCAGCAGGGCCAGTACGATGGCGACCACGAACAGTGCCGGTACGTCTCCCAGCAGATGACCATGATGCTCGGGATACATGAAGGCCTGAACGGTCATGATTCCGCCGTGTACTACGCTCGACCAGACCGTGAACCAGATCAGGCTGAGGTGATCAAGCGGATTCCGGGCGGCGATGATCAGGAACACGCCGAGTGTCGCGTAAATTCCGACGATCATCAGCGGGTAGTCCGAATGGCCCGTGTGCCACGACCAGCCGGATGGCCAGATCATCATGAGCGGATAAATGCCGGCGATGAATATTATTCCCACCAGTACCAGTGCGATTTTTAGATACTTGAGGTGGTGAGCTTCGTTCATGGTTCTCTCCTTTAAATTGTGATCTATCGTCTGTTGATTTAACTGTGGCACCAGATTTTAACCAGGTTCAATGAAAACGTTACTCAGCGGTGGTTGGGCCAATGACAGAGATTACCTGAGAGATGCGATTGGCTGGGAAGCCGCCTTGTTGGTCATTTTGACGAACCATTTGTTCATTGGGGGCGATGTATACGCAGTAGATATTGTCGCCGGTGACAAAACTCTCTAGCTACTGGATCTGTGGACCCATCTTGCTGAGGACGCCACAGGATTTCTGTGAGATGGCCTTGAGTTCGGGGGCCGAGAGTTTTCCGGCGCCTGGAAGCTCTCGTTCAATGACGTATTTTGGCATGACGCTTCTCCTTCCATGGGTTAGGGAAACGCAAGTTTACGCCTCGGGCCAGGCAAGGGCGAGAGGGTCTCGCTCAGTTATGTGCTTGGGCAGCGGTTCGGGGTTACAGCCGCCGTGCATAGAGACCCGCAAGCACGAGCCCGATCAACAGCGGCAGTGCAAAACCAGCCAGGTGTATGAGCCAGATAACAAAGTTATCGCTCGCCGACTTGCTGTACGGCCACATTATCGCCACAGCCGCATACACCAGGCTCGCCAATATGATGGCAGCACCCGCGAACCGGTTGATTGAATACCACACACGATCATCCGCGAGGGTTTTTCGTATCCGGAATCCGTAGAACCGGTTGCGCGGGATGAGCCCCAGGGCGAGGGGTATAGCGGCCAGAAACAGCAGCACCGCGGGAATGGCGAAAGGCTGCGAAAACACAGGGTTCGGCCTGCGGAGCCTGTTATGAATTGTCCAGCAGCTTGAAGGCGTGGCTCCAGTCATTGCGCAGGAAGCCCGGAATGCACCACAGTATGCACAGCGGTTCGATGGCGCGCGCCGCCTCGGCCTTGCCCATGTCCGCGGTTTCCCAGCCGAATTGATCGAGAATGCCGCGCACGGTCTTTTTGGCGGCGTCGTCGTTGCCACAGATGAACATGGTGGGTTTGCCGCCCTTAAGCTGTGGGTTCACCATCAGCGCGGTGCCCACGGAATTGAACGCTTTGACGAAACGGGTTTGCTTGAATTCCCGCTGCAAGCGCTCCATCAGCGAATCGTCCAGGCTGGTGTAGAACTTGAGCACGCCGTTGACCGGCGGGGCGTCGGCAATGGGGTTGGCGGCGTCAATCACCGGTTTGCCGGCGAAACTCGCCGCGCCTGCGGCGCGCAGCGCATCCGCGGCCGCCGTACCCTTGACGGCGAGCACCACCAGCTCGCCGAATTTGGCGGTTTCCGCAAAACTGCCGACGCGCGCTTTGGGGTTTTGCTTGCACCAGTCCGCAAGCTTGGCTGCGGTGCGCGTGCCCAGCATGACCTCGTGGCCGTGCTTCACGAAACCGCCGGCCAGCGTCGTGGCTACCGTACCCGAACCGAGAATCCCGACTTTCATAGCACACCTCCGCTCAATGGTTTCCTAAATGATAAGCGTAAATCAGGCAGCCGGTGGCATCACCTAATTAACTCAATCAGGGTGCCGGCGCATACCGTATTGTGCACCTCGGCCAGCGCGTCGGTTTGCCGCAGCAACCCCGCGACGGCCGCCGCCAGAGTAGAAACCCGTTGGCCGTGACCGGAAACGGCATTGAGACACCGAGCAGTACCGAGACCATTGCCGTGAAAGGGTTGCTCCGAACAAAGGTAAACATACCAATCCTCCCTTTATTGGCTGCATAGCCGGAGAGCTGCTATTGGACGTTGACGATGACCGCATGGCCATCGTGCCGCTCCAGATCAATGGTAAGCGTCGAACCCGCGGGCTTGTTCACGATGTAGGTTTTGGGCGTGTACACGAAGCGTGCATGGTAGGAAGTACTGCCGCTCGCGGTGGTATGCCCGGCGGCATCCCTGCACCAGACGATGAGCGCGCCGACCTTGTCCAGTTGCACCGTGTAAGGTCCGTTGCACTCGCTGGAAGTGGCCGGCGTTAGGTCCTGGATGCTGTAGGTGGAGCCTTCCGCAGACCCCAAGTGGTTTGCACCCGCTTCGATCCCGTAGGCCAGGCGCGTCGCTGGGTCGGTAAAGGCGTCACAGCCCGCAGCGATAATCAGGCAGGCCAGCAACAGCAGCCAACGCGAAGTGCACTTCTTCATATTATTTATCCGGACAGGGATGCGATCCATTCGTTAATGGTCTGGACTGCGGCCTGGCGCGAGAAAACTTTCTCCGTGTGCATGCGGTGCAACAGGGCGGAATGCTTGTTTACTTGTTCAGTCATTACTGCAGTTGTTCGCTAGATCGTCCTGAAGACCGTGGTCTGACCCGCGCTTGATTATCTGAGGGTTAAGGACGTTGCGGTGCGGGGACGAGGCCATAGCGTGCCATGACTGCAAAAAGCTGCGTGCGATCTGGCGGCCCGCCAGCACTGACGACGTTAGCGACGTCGCGGAAGTACTGTGCGCCGATATCGGGAGTCAGGACAATGAGTGCCCGCGCGCGCTCACCGCCTGGATTGCTGAATCCATGCACCGAACCTCTGGGTGTGCGCATCCAGTCACCCGGGCGGAGATCGCGTGTATCGTTGTCAACCGAGTAGCGCAATGTTCCTTCAAGGACATAGACGCACTCCTCATTATGGGTGTGACTGTGCGGCGGCGGAACGTTCGATCCTGCCGGCACCGTTAATTCGAATACGCCCAATCCGGCGTGGGCGGCTCCGTCGATCAGATACCGTATCTCCAGCTGTCCAATCTTGATTACGTCGGGTTGTGTCATGGCCGCTACCTCTGGTCCATTGGGTGAAAAAGTTCGTGCCTAAGGACATTATTCAGCCGCGCGGATTCTCGCACATTGGCTGTATGGTTGTGTTAGATCTGAGTATAAACGGTTGGGGATATCGAGATAGATAGCCATTGTTTCATGCCTTAGCCAACCGCTTGCTTTACGAGCGAACCGATCTTTGTCTCGACGGTGGGGGTCAGCTCCTTCAGCGCGTAGGCGGTCGGCCACATGGCGCCTTCGTCGAGGTTCGCCTTGTCGTTGAAGCCGAACGTCGCATATCGGTCCTTGAACTTGTGCGCAGGGCGGAAGAAGCAGATGATCTTGTCGTCTTTGGCATATGCAGGCATTCCGTACCAGGTTCTCGGCGCGAGCTCCGGCGCGCTGGCCTTGATGATGGCATGCAGCCGTGCGGCCATGGTGCGGTCGGGCTCCGGCATCTTAGCGGTTGCCGCGCGCACATCCTTTTCGCCGGCGTCCCTGTTCTTATTCGCGCGGGCTTCGGCCTGCAGTTCCCGCGCCCGTTCCCGCATTGCGGCCCGTTCTTCGGCTGTGAAGCCCTTGAGCGGTTTCTTGGTTGTGGCAGCACGCTTCGTGGGCTTTTGCATTACTTCCTTTGGGCTCATGGAACACCTCGTGCTGATTCCCGGCAAAACATGGAGCTGCCGGTTTGAGTATGTGGTCATGCCTATGATAGCGCGCTGATCATGACGTAATACCCGTCCGGATCCCGGAGGGCAAATTCCATGGTCCCGGTACTCGGGTTCCGGTGGGGCTCTTCTGCGAGCACGGGCACAAGCGAGCGTGCCCTTGACAACGCCATATCGAAATCATCCACGCGGAAGAACAGCAGCAGGCCGTTGCCGGGTTTTCCATGATCGGGGCTCATCAAGGGCGGATGTTCGTGGGCACCCCATTGGTGCAGGCAGAGCAGGACTGTGCCATCCGAGTCGCAGATTTGCCCGAAGTAATCATGAGCGGGAGCCGTCTCCGGCTGGCCGAAGAGCGTTTGGTACCACCTGAAACTGGACCGGACGTCTTTTACCCCGATGATTGTCCACGTGCGTTTCATTAGATTTCTCCTGCTGCCTAACGTTTCGCCTTCAGCGGCGCCCGCTTGCGGGCGTCCGCTGCGAGGCATTCTTAGGCGTCGTCGTTCTGGACTGTGGTCGCCTCGACGCCTTCGCCGCCCGAGCGAGATCCTGCTTCACCTTGAGTCGCACGATTTTCCTGATGAGGTCGTACGGAATTGGCCTATCCAGCGGAAACTTGAGATTACCCTTGGGGCCGGCATAGGGTGCGAGGGCCTTCTCGAGCCTCGCCTCGCCCGACACCGGCGGATAGACACCGATGTGGTTCTTGAAGGCGGCGAAGTAGACCAAGATGCCGCGCATTCTGAAGGCCGGCATGCGGTAGCTGATGAGCTCCTTGGCCTCTGGAGCTGCGGTGCGGATGACCTGGCGTATTTCCCTGAGGATCTGTCGCACCTCGGGGGTCGATGCCGCAATGTACTCGTCGATGGTCGATGGTGCCGTTTCGGGCTTCTTCATGATCCGGCCTCAATGGTTCGAATTCACCGCCTGAATTTAGCGGCGCGAAACCGCGTAGCGGTTGAGCGTCCGCCGGAATGGGTAGTTAGACGTCAAGCGGTTCGCTCACGTTGCATGATCAGCAAGTCGAGCGGCTGAGGATCAGTGATACCTAACATGGTGAGAATCGCGTGAGCCTGACCACGATGATGCGTCTGATGATTGAAAAGATGAGCAAGTATCTCCCCGCGCGTTTGCCGTTGCGGAGTGCCACTGAGAGTTCTGTAATCCCAGAATTCCTCGAAGCCTGACTCGGTGAGCTGTTCCACAAAGTGAGTGATGCGTTTATCTTCTTGCTCCCTAGCCGCAGTCAAGGATGGAAGATCGTCGAAAACTATTGCGTCGAGCCTATTCGGATGATCTCCTACGCCGGTGAGACGCCGCATCCAGATGCGATCTGCCGTCAAAAGGTGATTGAGAGTTCCGTGAAGGCTCTTGAAGTACACGCCAACATCTCTTCGATAAAGAGGATCAGGAAGCGCAACTGCCATCCGATACAGACGCGCGTTGGCCCAGGCGTTGTACCGCGCCATCATCACAAAGTGAGCTTTCATGAGTATCATCTACCGATCATGACATACCGGCGTTAATCGCCAATTGGGCGGCGAAAGCCCGCTTGTAGGCGGGCCGCGCTTCTCCGCGAGCGACATAGCCAGCCAGTTTCGGAAACTCGTCCAGAATCCCCGACGATCTCAGCCTGAGCAGCACCGACACCATCATCAGATCGCCTGCGCTGAACGCACCATCGAGCCAGTCGGCATCACCCAATCGAGCGGATAGCTGACCCAGTCGATTGCGGATCCGATCCTGGACCAAAGGCAAGCGCTCCTTACTCCATGGCTTGTCGCCCTCCAGAAACTTGGCGGTCACAAGTTCAAGGATCGGCGGCTCCACAGTGTTGAGCGCGGCAAACATCCATGTGATCGCACGCGCCCGGGCATTGGCATCGTCCGGCAACAGGCCCACATGGCGCTCGGCGATATGGAGGACGATCGCGCCGGTCTCGAACAGGGCGAGATCACCTTCCTCATAGGTTGGAATTTGGCCAAAAGGATGAAGGCCCAAATGCGCGGGTTCCTTCATCGCACGGAACGAAACAAGGCGAACCTCGTAGGGTTGGCCCACTTCTTCGAGCGCCCAGCGAACGCGCGTATCACGCGCCAGCCCCTTGCCGCCATCCGGCGACCGTTCAAAGGCGGTAATGATGATGGTCATCGCGAAGCTCCTCCTCACCTTTAGGCCTAACGGACTGTGTTAGGCGGCCCGCCCTTAGGGGGCCCGCGCGCACCCGGAGCGGGCGACTCGGGTACCAAGTCCGATGGCTACTTTCTCGGCTCATACCGCATCGCCACTGCCCCCGAGCCGAACTCCAGCCGGCTCACGAGCTTCAAGTCGAGACGCTTCGATAGCCCCGCGAACAACGTCGGCCCATGGCCCACTACCCTGGGATGCACTACAAACTCGTACTCATCGATCAATCCCAACTCCGCCAACGCCAGCGGGAGCGTCACGCCTCCGACGAACAGGCCCTTCCCCGACTCCCGCTTGAGCTGCTGAACAGCCGTCCCCAGATCCCCGCGCACGAGCTCCGCATTCCAATCGACCCGGTCCAGGGTGCTCGACACGACGTACTTCATTGCCGCGTCGATCGTGCTGGCGAAGGGTTCCATCCAATCAGGCCTCGCTCCCGGCTGCGCCGGCGGCCGCCACGCTGCCTCCATCATTTCGTAGGTCACCCGGCCTAAGAGGAGGGCATCGGCCTGATCGAGGTTCTCGACCGCGTGACGATGCAAGTCTTCGTCCGGGATGATTGCTCTATGATCGCAGCACCCGTCCAAGGTGACATTGATGGAATACCGAAGGGGCCGCATTACGTGCTCCTGTTAAAAATCGTTGTGATTCTGAGCATACTTGGAAATTGGTACAAGTATGCCGGTCAAGCTGGGGATTTGATTTTTCCCCGCAAAGGTTTCGTCCATGAACAAAAAGTATGCCCGCATTTCTTTATCGTCTCATCGTCCGTATAACGCCTGAATTAAGCCGAGCCGCGAAGCGGCTTCGGCTTGTATGAATTGTTAGGCGGCCAGCTGAAGAGCATAAAAGCGGGTGCCTGGAAGATACTTGTTGCTGTACGCTGGGATCTCAACGAACCCGAGCCGATGGTAGAGCGCTTGGGCCGCTGCCATGCTGGGCAGCGTGTCCAGACGGAGCTCGCTGTATCCAGCTTGTCGTGCTGTGTGTATCACTGTCTCGACGAGTTGCTTGCCAAGCCCCCAGCTCCGGTAGACAGGTCGAACGTACAGGCGCTTCATCTCGCCTATGTGGCTATCGATGGGTCTCAGGCCGACGCAGCCGGCCACGTCATTGTCGATGTGCGCGATAAGTAGTGTGCCGTTGGGAGGTACGTACGGCACAGGCAATGCCGCGAGCTCTGCGGTGAATCCTTGATACTCCAGATCTGTGCCAATGGCCTCAGCGTACTCACGGAAGAGATCGCGCGCAGTCGCGACAAGCTCTGGGCGATTTGCCTGGCTCAAAACGATCTTAGGTGCTGTCATGTTAGTTGGATTTCCTCGCCTCGATCAGCTTCCAACCGTTGCCCGAAGGGTCGCGGAAGCCGGCGTCCACAGTGCCGTAGCGGTCCGCCGGTTCCTGGGTGAACTCCACGCCCATGGCGCGCATGCGCTTGTAGGCCGCGCGGCAATCGTCCACCACCATCACCAGGGGTGGCATGGCGCCTTTGGCGACCATGGCCTTCAGCGTCTGCGCCGTGGCCGCATCGTGGGTCGACGGACCCGGCGTGAACAGCCCCAGCTGGAAAGACGGTTGTTCCGGATGCTGCACCGTCAGCCAGCGATACTCTCCATTACGCACATCCGTGTGCACCCGGAAACCGAGCTTGTCCACATAGAACGCGAGCGCTTCTTCCTGGTCCCGCACATAGATACCCACAACATCGATCGCTTGAGTCATAAGGCCTCCTTTACGTTAGACCTATTTATAGCGCCTGCCTTGCGGCGCCGCTTCTCCGAAACTGCTGTTCTGAGGTCGGGGCGGTGCGCGGCGCTCAGGATGCATGCGGGCACGCGGCCGGGTTCCCGCGCCGCGGCCCGCACCCGCTGCCGCATCACGCTCGGCATCTCGCCGGCAATGTCGCGGAAAATGCGACCGAAAGAGCCGAGACTGCGCCAACCGGTCTGGAAGGCGATCTCGGTGATGGAGAGCCCGGTTTCACGCAGCAACGCCGTGGCCCGCTCGATGCGCCGGGTGAGCAGGTAGCGGTGCGGCGGTAAGCCGAAGGCTTGCTTGAAGGAGCGCGCGAAATGGGCTTGGGAAACATGGCTCACTTTCGCCAGCCGCCGCACCGGCCATGCCTCGTGAAAGGCCGCGTCCATCCGGTCCTTGGCGCGCAGCAGGCGGCGCAACAGTTCAGGATCCTGGGTTACAGATTTTCTGCTCATTTATAGATGGATACCAAATCGCCCCAGCACCGCGCCCCAGAAGGTGCTTCTTTTGACGATCTCGGATATCGCGATGACCACGGCCACCGTGATCACCACTTTTGCCGCGTACTGCCACATATTTTACTCCTGACAGCTAGAGTTTAAGCTCAGCTGCACTGCGCGAAGCGTGGGAACTCAAAGCACTACGCACTTTGGGTGTCGTCTGGAGCGAAGGGTTAGGGCGCATCCTGCTTGGCAGCTCTCAGCATTCCACAGCGACGACGTGCGCCTGAATTTTGCCGTCGACTGCGTCTGGTCCAAACTCTCTGGCAATGGCGGCTGCGGCGACATCGGTTGCCTTGCCGAGCAGTGACGCATCACGTACTTCGATTTCATTGCGGAGAGGCGTTCCTTGACAGTAGGCGAGCGCGGGAATTCGCGCAGAGGTTGCCGTGCTTCGCGCGCTAACCGTATCAAGGTGCGGTGCCGTGACAAATCCGCCGCGCTGAAGATCGTGCCCAATAGTTACAGGGTCGCAATAGCCGTGTGGCATACGGGCCAAAAAGCGTGGTGGATTTTTTGGAAAGAGTGATTCGAGTGCTGTTGTCACGGTGTCAGCGAATTCGTTTTCCTCGATTCGATCCCATACACTGAACAGCAAGACACCGCCTGCCTTGAGAACCCGGTGCGTTTCTGCAAACGCCTTTACCCGGTCGGGAAAAAACATCACACCGAACTGGCATACCACGGCATCGAATTGTTCTTCCTCAAATGGCAGTTGCAGGGCGTCGGCCTGCCGCCACTCAACCGGGCGGCTCGTGCCGATCGCGGAGGCCATATCCAGCATGGGTTGATTCAGGTCCGTAGCAACGATGGCTACGTCTCCGGGTAGCGTCGCCGCCAGGCAGCGGGTTACAACACCCGTGCCAGCGGCGATTTCGAGCACGCGCGAAGGTTTTCGCGGCGCCAG